>CAZXHG010000383.1:0-6787 GCA_964639985.1 uncultured Rickettsiales bacterium | reverse complement strand
GCGGTACGGCCAATCCACGAGGCGGCCTGCCTCGCGGGCGGTGTTTCCGTTGAGGTAGCACATGAAGGCGGCGAGGTCGTCGACGTGGTTGATGGAGGCGATGAGGTGGTAGTGGTTGGAGGCGAAGAAGAAGTGGTGCAGGCGGACGCCGTGGCGAGCCAGGGCGCGGGCGAGGATGCCCTGGATGATGAGCACCATGCGGGGGGAGGGGCGCAGCAGGAAGCGGCTGCCGAGGCAGCGGGTGGTGATCTCGACGACGGCACCCTTGGGGTGGTGGCGGAGGGGACGTGCCATGCAGGGGGGTAGAGCATGGGGTGTGCCAACTCAGATGCTTGATTGGTAACTAACTGGAAATACAGACGAAATACGGCCTTCTCAGGGCGGGTAGGGAAGGTTGCGTCCGGGGGGACCGTCCGCTTCCGGCCGACCGGAAATCGAACGCACCGTCCGGATTTCGAACGGGTGCGGCTACGTGTGTCGCCGAAGAACTACCTTCGGCGGAGCATGGCGACGACCCGTTCGAGCCAGATGGCGTCCACGTCGTCGAACGAGGCCAGATCGGTGCTGTCCACGTCCAGCACGCCCTGCACGTTGCCACGGGTGTCGTGGTAGGGCACGACGATCTCGGAGCGGGAGCGGGCGTCGCAGGCGATGTGGCCGGGGAAGGCGTGCACGTCGGGTACGACGATGGTTTCGTTTCGTTCGAACGCTGTCCCGCAGACCCCCTTGCCGATCTCGATTTGCTGGCAGGCGAGGGAGCCCTGGTAGGGGCCGACGACCAGGCGGTCGTCCAGCAGGCGGTAGAAGCCGGTCCAGGAGAAGACGGGCTGCTTGTGGTAGAGCACGGCGACCGCCGTGGCCATGCGGGCGATGGGATCGTCGCACTTCGCCAGCTCGACCTCGAGCTGGGCGACGATGCGTTCGTAGCGACCCTGCTTGCGCTGGGCGTCGGTCTTCATCTTCCCTCCTTGAGTGCCTTCTCGGCGTCGAGCCAGCCACGGACGTGGTCCGGCATGTCCGGGGATTCCGAGGGGGCGCCGATGGTGGTGAAGATGTCGATGGGTGGCACGTTACCATCCCGGCTGCGAAGCAGGCCCTTGACCACGGCCTGGGCGTACGCGTCGCCGCGGTGCACGAAGGACTGCTCGATGTAGAACCACTTGGCATCCCAGCAGAGCATGCGGGTGTGCAGCTCGTAGCGTCTCATCGCCAGCAGAGAACGCCGGAAGCGGATGTGGGCCGCGCCCAGGGCGGGCCACCAGCGGTTGTTCCACATCAGGCGGGCCATGCCGGTGCGCACGACCAGGTCGGTACGGCCGAAGTCCATCACCGTCAGGTAGCGGCCGTTGTTCATGTGGCCGTTGGTGTCGAGGTCGGTGGGCCACACTCGCATCGGGACCACCGACGTGTCGAACGGGCCGAGGGCGCTGCGGCGCCACGCCCGCACGCCCACACCGAGGATGCGCAGCAGGTACTCCATCGCCCGTTACTTACTTCGTTCCGTGCTTGGTGTATAGATCAGCGCGGACGAGGAGCACCCCATGGAGAACGGCTTCGACAATGCCCGCTACGTGGAGCTGCAGGCGGAGCGCATCCGCGAGCGGCTGACCTGCTTCGAGGGCAAGCTGTACCTGGAGTTCGCCGGTCGCATGGCCGCGGACGGGCACGCCTCTCGCGTGCTGCCCGGGTTCGACCCGGCGGCCAAGGTCCAGGTGCTGCAGGCGCTGGCCGACCAGGTCCAGGTGCTGGTGTGCGTGAATGCCCGGGCCCTGGCCGAGGAGAGCCCCCTGCGGGCGAGCCTGGGTGCGGGCCGGACCGCGGACCGGGTCGTGCTGCAGGCCGTGGAGGGGTGGAAGGCGCTGGGCCTGGACGCGTCCGCCGTGGTGATCAACCGCTTCGACGGCCAGCGCGAGGCGCGCAACCTGCGCGACCGGCTGGAGATCCAGGGTGCGCGCGTCTACACGCAGCCGGAGATCGAGGGATTCCCCACCGACCTCGACCGGGTGCTCGGGCGAGGAGGATGGGAGCGGTTCCCCCGCATCGTCACCGGTCGCCCGATCGTGCTGGTGTTCGGGCTCGGCATCGAGAGCGGCAAGCACACCACCTGCCTGTCGCTGCTGTTCCGCGATCGCAAGACTGGATTGCGCTCGGGCTACGCTCGCTGGGCCACCTTCCCCGTCCCGGACCTGCCTGTCACCCACCCGGTGAACGCCGCGTTCGACGCGGCCGGTGCGGACGTGAACGACCACACGCGGGTCGACCCGTTCCACCTCGAAGCGACCGGCGAGACGCGGGTGATGTCCAGCCGCGAGATCCGGCACTTCGGCCTGGTGCGGCGGGTGCTGGAGCGGATCATCGCACCGGACGATCCGATGGCCGCGTTCCGCTCGCCCACCGAGCTGGGGGTGAATGCCTGTGGCGACGCCATCGCGGACATCGACGTGGTCACCGAGGCCGCGCGGCGTGAGATCGTGCGGCGCTGGTACCGCTACCACGAGCGGCTGGCCGGCGGCGGCCTGCACGGCGAGACCATGGAGCGCATGGAGGACATCCTGCACGACCAGGGGCTGAGCCTGGACGATCGCGTGGTCGTGGAGCCGGCGCAGCGTGCTGTGGACGAGGCGCGCCAGCGGGGCAAGGGCCACAAGGGCGTGGTCGTGGGCGCGGCCATCGAGCTTCCCGATGGGTTGATCGTCACCGGGGCCAACTCCCGGCTGATGCATGCCTCGTCGGCCGTGCTGATCCGCGCGATCAAGACGATGGCGGACATCGACCCCGACGTGGAGCTGCTGTCCACGCCCCTGCTGGAGCGGGTACGGGCGATGAAGGCCTCGGCCATGGACGAGCCGTTCGCCTCGCTGTCCCTGGAGGAGGCGCTGATCGCGTTGTCCGTGTCGTCGGGGGAGTCCGAGCCAGCGCGCCGGGCGCTGGAGGCGCTGCCCCAGCTGCGGGGCTGCGACATGCACATCACGCACATCCCCACGCCAGGGGATGCGTCCGGACTGCGCAAGGTGGGGCTGTACTACACGACGGACGCGCGCCGGACGTTCGGCGAGCGGGGGTACTGAGCTATCAGCGGCCGAAGGGGATGGTCAGGCCGACCTTCCAGCCCTTGAGCTTGGTGTCGTAGCCCACGGTCAGCGGCACACCCTTGATCTGCATGCCCACGTGCGGTGTGAAGCCGGTGGAGCCGTCCGGGTCCCGCTCGAAGGACGTGCCGGCGATGATGCCGATGTCGCGGGAGTCGTCCGTGAACCAGGCGGCCTGCGCCGTGGTCTCGCTGCCGATGCCCTCGGGCGTGAACGCGACCTTCTGCTCCAGGCGGCCGTAGATCGAGCCGAGCTGCTTCTCCATCAGCAGCGACACGGTGTGCGTGTCGTTCTCGCCGGAGTAGGCGTAGCGGCCCAGGAACGTCGTGAACTCCTGGGAGTCCTTGAAGCCGAAGTAGGCGCCCACTTCCTGCAGCTTGGGGTCGTTGAGCTGGATGTCGAAGCTGCCACCGGTGATGAAGTCCCCACCCAGCTTCAGATCGGTGCTGCCCTTGAGCGTGGACGCGCCCTCGGAGCTGAACACCGCGTCGAGGGAGGTCTTGAGGAAGTCGCGGTCGTACTTGAGCCCGACCGACAGCTTCTGCTCGTCGCTGAGCTGGTACGCCGAGTCTGCGCCCAGGGACTTGACCACGTTCTCCAGCGAGAAGTTGCCGCTGAGCCCTTCCGCGCCCAGTCCGCCCTCGTAGCCCACCTTCTGGCTGCCGGTGCCGTCCGTGGACGCCGAGTTGTCGAAGCTGAACGCGCCGCTGTCGGTGAGCAGCTTGTAGCCGTCGGTGAGGGTGAAGACCCCCGTGTCCAGGTTGAACGCCCCCGAATAGGTGTTGAGCTCGTTGCCGTCGGTGGTGCCCACCCTCCCTGACACCACCGTGTCGAGGCCCTCGCCGCCCTTGACGTTGCCGCCGAGGCTGAAGCCGTCCTTGTTGTTGCCCCGGTCGCTGGCGCCGAGCAGGAAGTGCTGGAACGACGCGTCGAGGTCGAACACCTCCAGATCGTCGCCGCTGGCCTTGAGGTTGCCCTTGAGGGTGAAGGTGTTGTTCTCGCCGGTGGCCGATCCCTCCAGCGTGTGCTCGTGGGTGTCGTTCTCCTCGTCCCACTTGGCGGTGTAGCTGGCCTTGACCGCCTCGGACTTGTACTGCAGGGACGCCTCGATGGCCTGCAGGGAGATGTTGCGCAGGGAGCCGAGCTTGGCGCCGAGTTCGGCGGTGAGCTTGTCGGTGATGCCGATCTTGTGGCTCAGCTTGGGGATGTCCATGTCCGCGGCGATGGCGCCGGCGGCGGCGAGCAGCGCGATGGTGACGATGGTGCCGGGGTGGGTGTCGACCCAGCCCGCGACCTTGCCGGCGAACTCCGCGCCGTCCCCCTTGAGCCACTCGCCTGCGGTCTCGGCGAACTGCTCCTCCAGCGCCTCGGAGAACTTCTTGATCGCCGCCTCGTCCACCTCGCCCTCGAGGTTGTTGAGCTGGTCGGCGCCGGCGGTGAGCGCCGCCACGAAGCCCTGGTCGGCGTACTCGGACATCTTCTCGAGGGTCAGGTGGGGCGCGATCAGCTTGTACAGCTTGGGGCCGAGCCACTTGCCGAGCGCGGACTCGTAGTGCTGCAGACCCTCGGCCGTACCCTCCTCGCCCCGCTGTTCGGTCTCGCCCTCGCCGCCTTCTTCGGTCTTCTGGACCGCGTCGCCGGACCAGGTCTGCAGGGGGTCGTTCAGCTCGCCGCTGGCGAGGGGATCTGCGACGTCGCCCTCGCGAGAACTCGCCTGTACCGGCGGTGCCGACTGCGTGCCCTTCTGCTCGGGCTTGCGTGCAACGGTGGTCTCGGTACCCACGCACGACTCCCTTCAGTGCGGGTTGCAGGATAGCACGCGTGTGAGGCGTCAGCGGTGCAGTCGTCCGTGGCCTCGATGGCCGGCGTGGACGTCGACCTTGTTGCGGCGCACCAAAAGCCGGTCGGCGGTCAGCAGCCCTGGCCCGGGAAGACCGAGGCGTCGAGGTCGTCGCAGTCCCAGCCCAGGCCCGGGTAGGTAGCGTCGTCATAGGCCCCGGCCCACCACTCGGGGTAGCCGTCCCCGTCCAGGTCCCAGCTGCCCGCGTCCGGGCCCCCGTAGGCGCCGATGTCGGCGACGCTGCCGTCCGGGTCGGTGCCCGTGCCCGCGTCGATCAGGGCCGACCCCGGGAGCAGCTGCACGTGCCACTCGAGGGGGTCCGTCGCCGCCGTGTCGACGAACGTCGGGTTGGCCGAGATGTTGCCGTCCACGCCTGTGGGATCGGTCATGCCCCCGTAGTCACCCGGCAGGTTGCCGTACGTGTTGCACGCATCGAAGGTCCAGGCAGCGCCCGAGGACGCCACGCCGTGGCCGGTGGTGCCAGCTCCGATGTTGAACGACACGACCACGTGGGACAGGGTCGCGCCGATGCCGCCCGCGCCGTAGAGCCCGCCGCCATCGCCGTCGGTGTAGTTGCCCGTGATCGTGGCGTGCAGGAGCGAGGCGTCCGTGTCCGGGTCGAGGGAGATGCCGCCGCCGTTGTCTCCGGCCTCGTTGGCGGCCACGACCAGGTTGGTCAGCAGTGGTGCCGAGTCGTACAGGGCCAGCCCGCCGCCGTCGTCCAGGGCCAGGTTGCCCACGATCCGCAGATGATTGGCCTCGCCGTCGGTGTCCCACATTCGCAGACCGCCGCCGTCCTCGTCCGCGAGGTTGTCCCGGATCAGCAGCTGGTCGAGCTGAGGGGCGTCACATCCGTACAGGTGGAGGCCGCCGCCGTCCGCGCCCGCCTCGTTCCCGGCAAAGGTGCCCTGGATCACGGTCAGCCCGTCGCAGGAGCGGCAGCCCATACCACCGCCCGATTCGGCCAGCGCGACGTTGCCCTCGAATGCCACGTCGGTCAGCTCGAGACCGTGCACGTAGTACCCCCACAGGCCGCCGCCGTTGAGATCGGCCAGGTTGCCCGTGAATTGCACGCCGTCGAGGGTCACGGTCGTGCCGTTGCCGGCGTAGAGTCCGCCGCCATCCCCGATGTCCGCGAGGTTCTCGGCGATGACGACGTCGATCAGCGTGGGCGCGGACGAGCCGGCGACGTAGACGCCGCCGCCGTTGGTCTGGGCCTGGTTGTCCCGGATCTCCAGGTCGATCAGGGTGGGGCTCGCGTCGAACACGTACACGCCGCCCCCCTGCGCCGCCATCCCTCCGCTGATGGTGAACCCGACCAGCTCGGCGTCCGCGGTCTCGCCGTTCTCGAACACCACGACCGAGTCGGTCCCCCCGTTGTCGATCACGGCCTGGCCGTGGGGCACCGCAGTGACGCGGATCGGCTTGCCACCGAAGCTGATCGTCTCGGCGTACACACCCGTAGCCACGCAGATCACGTCCCCGGGGTTCACGTAGTCGATGGCGCCCTGGATGGTCCCGTGCTGCGCGGGCACATGTCGCACCCCTGGGGCTCCGGGGTAGACCGCGGCGTCATCGTCGTCGCAGTCGTCACAGCCGGCCACCCCGTCGCCGTCTGCGTCCGGGAGGTCGACGATGCCGTCACAGTCGGTGTCCACACCGTCGCAGTTCTCTTCGGCGCCCGGGTAGGCGTCCACGTCGGTGTCGTCGCAGTCCGCGTCGCACAGCCGGTAGCCGTCGCCGTCGCCGTCCACCTCGTCGGCCGGGACCGCGCCGTCGCAGTCGTTGTCGAAGCCGTCGCACAGCTCGGGCGCGCCGGGGTAGATGTCCGCGTCGCCGTCGTCGCAGTCGTTGCAGC
>CAZXHG010000382.1:0-6920 GCA_964639985.1 uncultured Rickettsiales bacterium | reverse complement strand
CGCCGGTCCCAAGTATCGGGCTGACCCCAGCGGAGGCGGTTCAGGCAGGGGTTGGAGGTGATGGCGAGGCGTCGGGGGTGGTTCGTGTTCGCCGCCAGGCTCCGAATCCACCCCGATTCCCGCCACGAACGGCCCCGGGCGGGGTCAGATCGCTATCTTGGGGACGTCCAACAGGCTCCGCGGCGTCCCGACGATGTCCGCAACGACCCCAAGTCGCGATCTGAACCCTGTGCCGCCTCCAGCCACCGGTCGGATCTGTACGGTCCGTACAGTCCCTCGGATCCGGTCTGCGATTGGAGACGGTGGGGGCGTAGTTCGTTGCCCCGACCGGTTGGGACGCGTTCGGATCCGGTCAGGTGATTGGAGGCGGTGCGGGGTCAGGCCGAGACTTGCTCCCGGCTCCTTCGAATGCCGTCGGGGTACTTCGTAGATTGGTGGTCGCCGGTCCCAAGTATCGGGCTGACCCCAGCGGAGGCGGTTCAGGCAGGGGTTGGTGGTGATGGCGAGGCGTGGAGGGCGGTTCGTGGCCACCGAGGATATCGGCCTGAACCCGTAACGCCCGCAGTCCCCCGATCCAAGACGGCGTTGTTTTCCGGAGGCAGAGGGAAGAAATGCACGTCCTGGACCGGGGTGGGGCGGGCATGGGGGTGCGCTCGCTTCGCTCTCGGGTGGGAGTAGCGTAGATAACTGTTTTCCTTGATTTATTGCGGTTTCACGTCTACGTTTCGCCCCCTGATGGAACCGGATCTTCTACTGGGCGTGCAGAAGCCCTCTCGCTACCTCGGCGGGGAGGTCAACCAGGTGCGCAAGGACCCGCGGGCGGTGCGCTGCACCGTGGGGCTGTGCTACCCGGACGTGTACGAGATCGGGTCCAGCCACCTGGGGCTGCAGGTGCTGTACCAGGGGGTCAACGGCGAGCCCGACCTGGCCGCGGAGCGGGTGTACTGCCCGTGGCCTGACCTGGAGGCGGCGCTGCGGGCGCGGGGCGAGCGGCTGGCCACGCTGGAGTCGGGACGGCCGTTGCACACGCTGGACGTGCTCGGCTTCACCCTGCAGTACGAGCTCAGCTACACCAGCATCCTGACCGTGCTCGACCTCGGCGGGATCCCGCTGCTGTCCGTGGACCGGTCCGACGCCGATCCCCTGGTGATCGGCGGTGGGCCCTGCGCCTACAACCCCGAGCCCGTGGCGGACGTACTCGACGCGGTGTGCCTCGGCGACGGCGAGGAGCTGCTGCCGGAGCTGTGCCGGGTGGTGGCGGACGCCCGCGAGCACGGGGCGTCGCGAACGGAGCTGCTGCGACGGCTGGCCCGGGTGCCGGGGGTGTACGTGCCGTCGCTGTACCGCGTCCACCGCGGCGAGGACGGCGCGTTCGCGGGGATCGAGGCGTTGCACGGAGCCCCGGAGCGGGTGCAGCGCCGCGTGGTGTCCGACCTCGACCGGCTGCCCCTGCCCTCCCACCCGATCGTGCCCTTCGGCAAGGCCGTGCACGATCGCCTGGCCGTGGAGGTGCAGCGCGGCTGTGCCCGCGGCTGCCGGTTCTGCCAGGCGGGCGTCATCTACCGGCCGGTGCGGGAGCGCAGCCCCGAGACCCTGCGGCGCACGGTGCGAGAGGGCCTGCTGGCCACGGGCGCGCACGAGGTGGGGCTGCTCAGCCTGTCCACCGGGGACTACACCTGCCTGCCGGACCTGTTGCGTAGCCTTGTGGCCGAGCACGCGGCCAGCCGCGTCTCCCTGTCGTTGCCTTCCCTGCGGCTGGAGACCCTCAACGGCGACCTGCTGGACGAGGTACAGGAGGTGCGGCGTAGCGGCATCACGCTGGCCCCGGAGGCGGGCACTGCGCGGCTGCGCGCCGTGATCAACAAGAACTTCGACGAGGACCAGCTGCTCGCGGCCGTGGACTCGGTGCTGAGGCGTGGCTGGCGCTCGGTCAAGCTGTACTTCATGCTCGGCCTGCCCACCGAGCAGCAGGCCGACCTCGAGGGCATCGCCGATCTGGCCTACCGCTGCCGGGACACGGCGCGGCGGGCGCGGCGCTCGGCCCTGATCAAGGTGTCGGCGTCCACCTTCGTGCCCAAGGCCCACACCCCGTTCCAGTGGGCGGCCCAGGTGAGCGAGGCCGAGGCCAACGACAAGCAGCGCTGGCTTCGACGGCGGATCATGGGCAAGGGGCTGGAGGTACGCACCCACGCGCGCTTCTCCTCCGTGCTGGAGGCCGTGTTCGCTCGCGGCGGGCGGGAGCTGGGTGCGACCGTGCTGGCAGCGTGGCGCCACGGCGCTCGCCTGGACGGCTGGCAGGACCGCTGCGACCGGCCCCTGTGGGAGCGGGCCCTGGCCGAGACCGGCGTGGATCCGATCACCATCGCCAACCGCTGGCGGGACCCGGACGAGCCGTTGCCCTGGGACCACCTGTCGGCCGGCGTCCGCCGGCCCTGGCTGGCCGAGGAGTGGGCGCGAGCCCTGGAGGCCGCCCCGCGCGTGGACTGCGCCACGGCCGCCTGCTACGACTGCGGCGCCTGCGATCCGCCCCGGGTGCGCAACCGGCTGCACGACGTGGACGACCCGACCCGCAAGCCGCGGGCCGTGGTCGAGGAGCGGCCCCACGCGGACGTGACCGTGCCGGTGCCCCCGCCCGCCTCCCGGGAGGTGCTGGACGTGCGCATGCCGGCCCCCCTGCGCAGCCGCGTGCGGGTGCGTTACGGCCGCACGGGCCGTGCGGCCCTGCTGAGCCACCTCGAGACCGTGGCCGTGTTGCAGCGGGCCCTGCGGCGGGCGGACGTGCCCGTTGTGCACACCGCGGGCTTCAACCCGCGGATCAAGATGAACTTCTCCGACCCCAACCCGGTGGGCATGCAGAGCGACGCGGAGTTCCTCGAGGTGGAGGTGAGCGCCCGCTGCCGACCCGAGCAGGTGGCCGCAGCCCTGCGCCCCCAGCTGCCGGATGGATTCGTGGTGCACGACGCAGACCAGGTCCCGTCGGGCGCACCAGCCCTGTCCGCCCGCGTGGATTCGCTGGTGTACCGCGTGGACGGGATCCCGGACGAGGCGATCCGGAACGCGGCGACCCGGCTCGACGGACCGCTGTCGATCCAGGTGCAGCGCAAGAAGGGCCCGCGCGAGGTGGACGTATCCGCCGTGGCGAGCGTGGAACCGGCGCACGGATCCGGCATGATGTTGACGCTGCGCGCGAACGCCGGCGTGAAGCCGGCGGAGGTGGTCTCCGCGCTGGTCGGGCCCGACGCCGCGCCCACGCCCGGCGCCTACCGCAAGATCGACGTGGCCTGGGCACCGATGAACCGGGGAGGACGGGGAGGACGATGAGTCGACAGGTGCTGCTGATCAGCCGGGTCGGACGGGAGACTCGGGTCGCCGTCCAGGACCGTGGCACGCTGGCCGCCTACCACGTGGAGCGGGATTCGGACCGAGGCCAGGTGGGCAACATCTACGTGGGCCGTGTGCGACGCATCCTGCCAGGCATCCAGGCAGCGTTCGTGGACATCGGGCTGCCCCGGGCGGCGTTCCTCTACGGCGGCGACGTGCGCTGGAACCCGCGCAGCCCGCCCGAAGGGCTGCGCCTGCCCGAGGGCACCAAGGTCGAGGCGCGGCGTCCGGTGCAGGACACCTTGACCGAGGGCCGGAAGGTGGTACTGCAGGTGTCCAAGGACCCGATCGGCTCCAAGGGGGCGCGGGTCACGGGGTACCTGTCGCTGCCCGGCCGGTTCCTGGTGTTCCTGCCCGACGTGGATCACGTGGGCGTCAGCCGCCGGATCGACGACGAGGCCGAGCGGGAGCGGCTGCGACAGATGATCCTGGACGCCCGCGAGGCGGACGAGGGCTACATCGTGCGAACGGCCTGCGAGGGCCGCGATCCGGACGTGCTCACCGAGGACATGGCCTACCTGCGCCGCCTGTGGGAGCACATCCACACCCAGCTGGAGACCACGGATCAGCCGTCGATCGTGCACGAGGACCTGGAGCTGGGCATCCGTGCCGTGCGCGACCTGATGACCCACGACACCGAACTGGTGATGGTCAACGATCCCGACCTGTTCCAGCGCATCTCGGACTTCGCCCAGCGGTTCCTGCCGCAGCTCGCCCCGCGGATCCACCTGTACCGCGGCATGGAGTCGATGTTCGAGCACTACGGCGTGGACGTGGAGCTGGGCCGGCTGCTGCGACGGCAGGTGTGGTTGAAGTCCGGTGGCTACATCGTCATCGACCAGACCGAGGCGCTGGTCTCGATCGACGTGAACACGGGCCGCTACGTCGGACGCGACACCCTGGAGGAGACTACGCTGCGGGTGAACCTCGAGGCCGTGCGCGAGATCGTGCACCAGCTGCGGCTGCGGGACATCGGCGGCATCATCGTGATCGACTTCATCGACATGGCCGATCTGGAGCACCGCAAAGAGGTCTACCGGTCGCTGGTCGAGGAGCTCAAGGAGGACCGCGCCCGGACCACGGTGCTGCCCATCAGCGAACTGGGCCTGCTGGAGATGACCCGCAAGCGGGTGCGGGAGGACGTCACCCGCTATCTCAGCCAGCCCTGCGAGTACTGCGACGGCCGCGGCTATACCAAGAGCCGCGCCACCATCGCCTACGAGGTGTTCAACGGCCTGCGCGACATCGCCACCCGCAACCCGGCGGACTGGATCGAGGTGCGCTGCCACCCGGACGTGGCCGCCATGCTCGTCGACGCCGAGGGGGAGACGCTGCAGGAGATCGAGGCCCGCTACGGGTTCCGTACCCACGTGCGCACCGAGCCCGATCGCCACCTCGAGCGGTTCGACGTGGAGCCCTGCCGCCCCGGCGAGGTCCCGCGGTGAGCGAGCGGCGGACCCTGCGGCTGGATCGCGGCGACAGGCGCAAGCTGCGCGGGCTGGTGCGCGACCAGGCCATGCGGCTGCGCAACTACTTCGTGGCCGGGATCATCGTCACCGTGCCCCTGGTGGTGACGATCTGGGTGTTCAATCGCTTCGTGCTGCAGCTCGACGGCGTTCTGCACTGGGTGCCGTCGTCGTGGATCATCCGCGGGATCTCGATCAAGGAGGTGCTGCAGACGATCCCCGGGCTGGGCGCGGTCGCCACGCTGTTCGCCGTGGTGGTGATGGGCTTCCTCACCACCAACCTGGTCGGCCGGCGGGTGGTGCGGGCCACGGAGCGTCTGATCCAGCGCGTGCCGATCCTCAGCACCATCTACCAGGGCGTGAAGCAGCTGGTGGAGGCGCTGGCCTCCAACGACATGTCGCAGTTCAGCGACGTGGTGTACCTGCAGTACCCGCGCCGCGGCATCTGGTCGATCGGATTCGTCACGGGCGACAGCTACGACGGCACACGGGAGCTGATCGGCGGGCGCCTGCTGAACGTGTTCGTGCCCACCACGCCCAACCCGACGTCCGGGTTCTACCTGATGGTGCCCGCCAAGGACGTGATCCCGGCGGGCATCACCATCGAGGAGGCGTTCAAGCTGATCATGAGCGCCGGCATCGTCAGCCCGGAGGGGGAGACGCGGGGGACCGAGGTCGACCTCACTGCCACGACGGATTTCCCGCTGGACGAGGATCCGGAGGACCGGGAGTGAGCGCGGACCCGGGAGCCGACCGGGTCGACCTGCGCGGACTGACCCTGGAAGAGCTGGAGCGGTTCGTCGAACCGCTGGGCAAGGCACGCTACCGCGCCCGGCAGATCCTGCGCTGGCTGTACAAGCACCCCGTCGACTCGTTCGAAGGCATGACCAACATCTCCAAGAAGTTCAGGCGGGATCTGGATCGGGTCGCCCGGATTGGCTGGCTGGGTCTGGCTGCGCGCCGGGAGAGCGCCGACGGCACGGTCAAGTACGCCTGGCGGCTGGACGACGGCGCGATCATCGAGAGCGTGCTGATCCCCGGGACCGACCGGCTGACGCTGTGCATCTCGTCCCAGGTCGGCTGCCCGCTGCGCTGCCTGTTCTGCGCCACCGGCCTGAACGGGTTCGTGCGCGACCTGACCGCCTCGGAGATCCTCGGGCAGATCATCCAGGTGCAGCGGGACTCCGAGCGGCGCATCAGCAACGTCGTGCTGATGGGCATGGGCGAACCCCTGCTCAACCTCGACGAGGTGATCCGCGCCACGGACATCATGATGTACGACGAGGGGCTGAACCTGTCTCACCGCCGCATCACCCTGTCCTCCGTGGGCCTGATGCCCCAGCTGGCCGAGCTGGGCGAGCGCAGCGAGATCAACCTGGCGCTGTCCCTGCACGCGTCCACCCAGGAGATGCGCGAGGCGCTGATGCCGATCGCGGCGCGCAAGCTGCCCCTGGACCGGCTGATGGAGGCCTGCCGCGCGTTCCCGTTGCCCCATCGCAAGCTGATCACCTTCGAGTACATCCTGTTCGGCGGGATCAACGACGACCTGGGAGACGCTCGGCGGTTGATCCGGCTGCTGCACGGGGTGCGTGCCAAGGTCAACCTGATCCCGTTCAACCCCCACCCGGGATCGCCTTACTGCGCGCCGGCTCCCGACGCGGTCAAGGCCTACCAGGACCGGCTGATGCGCAGTCACATCCACTGCGCGATCCGCTCGGCCCGCGGCACCGACATCGAGGCCGCGTGCGGGTGCCTGGCCGGGCACGTGCCCCACGACCCGTCCTGAAGACCGCGTCCGCCCGGTGGAGTTTCGTGTGGATTCGTTGCACACTTTCGCTCGACCGACAGCCGTCCGAGCCGACTCAGAATCGACGGAGAGAGCATGACCGAAGAAGTCCAACCCCTGAGCCTATCTCAGCAGATCAAGCGACTGCCCGCCAACTTCTGGGTCGCGATCCTGATGGAGATGTTCGAACGCCTCGCCTTCTTCGGTGTTCGTGCGATCGCTCCTCTGTTCCTGTTGGCGTCGATCAACGAGAACGGCCTGGGTCTGACCTACACGGAGAAGGGGAT
>CAZXHG010000381.1:0-7113 GCA_964639985.1 uncultured Rickettsiales bacterium | reverse complement strand
CGCGGCGATGACGACCGTCGTCAGAATCCCGCGGATTCACGTCGTCGCCAACAGCCGGTGATCTGAAGTCTCGAACTGGATGAACCCACCCTGCACCGAAGGGCTCGCCAGCGGAATGCGAAACCTCCCCTCGGAGTCGACGCTCTGCTGTCCCCGGCCCCGCTTGGTGGACGCCGGCGTCGGGTGCTCGATACGGGACCTCACCTGGACACCGGCCACGGGAACGAGCTGTCCTTCGTGGAAGTCCACGACACGACCGGTCAAAGCGAGGAGCTTCTCGACGTCGAACCGGAGCTGCTCTCTTGGTCGGTCCAGGCGCGTGGTCGAGGGCTGGAAGTCCCACTCCGCCGGGTCGGTCAGCCGGTAATCGAGCGGGAGGCTGAAGGTCCCCGACCAGTCCGCGGCGAGCCCGTCGAAGTGGAAGGAGCCGTCCGCTTCCGCGCGCGTTCGCACGATCCTCGGATTGCGGGGGCCGATTCCCAGCTCTTCCGCCGTCGCCCCGAGCTCCTCCTCGGTATCCACGAACGGAACGACGGTGAACAGACTCAAGGGGATGCGCTCGGCCGGTTGGCCACCATCCACCACGATCCGCCCGGAGACGACTGCACCGGCTCGCAGGGTCACGGTCTGGGCCACCGGTTCCAGAGTGACCTCGTGAACCTGGGGGGCCCAACCCGCAGCCCACACGAAGAGCTTCGCCTTCCCTTCTTCCTCGAGTGCTGTGGTAAAGCGGCCAGCGGCGTCCGTCTCACCACTGACGAGCGCCGCTCCATCGCGGCACAGCACCAGCGCCGCTCGTGTGACCGGACGTTCTTCGGGATCGAGAAGCTGGTAGATCGGACCCGGCCGGGCGGCCTCCCCGGAGACCTCGGTCCGGCCTGGATCCTCATCTTCGGTCTCGACGAGCTGCGGTGCGGTCGCCTCGCTCTCCGCACCGAGGACCGCCTCGCGCTCGGAACCCGACACCACTTGCCCTTCGACTCCCGCGCCGGGCGAAGACGGGTGAGCCCCGCCGAGGAAGAACCACCCCACCGCACCCAGGGCGACCACGGCCGCCGCCACTCCAATCGTCCACGACGTCTTCGACACGAGAGCACCTCCGAGAATCTCACCGAGCGCGACCTTCGTCGCGTCACCTCCCCCGCCGAAAGCGAGGGGCGCGAGGGCGTGTATCCAGTGCCGGCCTTCGTCGCCGTACTCGCGCGCAAACCTCCCCCGCAGCCGTCCGAGGGCACGAGACAGACGCTTGCGCACCGCCTCCGGCGTCTCGCCACGCCGCGCCGCGATGGCGCGGGACGAGAGGCCGTCGACGTAGCGAAGCAGGACGGTGGTCCGCTCCGGCTCGTCGAGCTCCATCACCGCCCCGACCAGCCGCTGCTGCATCGCGGTGCGGGCGACGACGTCGCACGCCGAAGGTTCAGCCTCGTCCCTGGCCGCGGCGAGCTCGCGCCGAGAGCGACTGGTCTCCGTGCGGAGACTCTGCCGCGCCAGCGTGTGCACCACGCGAGCCAGCCAGGCGCGCAGCGTCGCCCCGGTCGTGCCGCGCGGCGGCCGCTCGAGGGCGTTGAGCCAGACCTCCTGCGCCACGTCTTCAGCTCGTCCGGGATCGCGCACCAGCTTCCGCGCCAGGGCTTGCACCCAGGCGAGGTTCTCGAGGAGCTCCTCCTCGCTGATCGTTCGCGCTGACGGATCCATCACACTCGAGGGTAGAGGGCACCCGTGCCTCAGAGTGTGACCGACCGGCTCGCGTTTCGGTGGCAGAAACGGGATCACCACTGAACGGGCCTGGCATCCAGAGGACCTCTGGACGCCAGGCCCGTTCAGAGATGATTCCGTATCAGAGCGACCAGGTGACCTCGTACCCGTTGGACGCGTTGAAGTCGTTCACCCCGACCCCGCAGGGCGGGTTGACGGTCGTCCGATACCAGCACTGATAGCGCTTCGTATCCCCGGCGCTGACGTTCCCCGCCTTGACCGAAATCGGCGTCGCCCAGGCGGAGGTGTCGGAGGAGCCGTTCGCGTCGGCGAAGCGCACGCCGAGTCGCTTCAGCTGGCCGCCGGCGCATTGCAGACCGTCCCCCCAGACGACTCCCGGTGAGAGGTCGTTGTCCGCCTGGAAGTAGAGTCCCGAGTTGTTCGGCTCGTGGTGAGTTGTGGTCAAGACCAGGGAATCGTAGGTGACGCTGGCGATTCCGCTGCCGGTGAGCTGAGCACCGGAGGCGAAGACTCCGTTGTCGCAGCCAGAACCGGGAATGCTCCCGTCGTTGTCGTTGCCGCAGGGGCAAGGGGTTCCACCGCCGGGATCGCCGAAACAGTAGCCGCGCCCAGGACTGTCCGGGAGGTCGAAGGCGTATACCGCACCGGCGTCCGCGACACTGCCGACATCCGCAAACAACGCCCCAACAACCGCCTGCTCCTCGTTCGTGGAGACGGAGATGCCGAACCAGTCATCCTGCTGCCCGTCGCTGGACATCAACCTCGCACGCTGGTACCAGGCGACGCCGTTCCACTCGAAGAGGTACGCGGCACCGGTATCGTCGTCCCCGATCGTTCGATCCTCCCAAGGGGCTCCCGCGACGATCTTGTCACCGCGGACGGAGAGCGCCCCCCCGAAGCCGTCGGTCGCATCCCAGTCGCTCGGCTCCAGCCGACCCGCCGGGTTCCAGGTCGCGCCATTCTTCTCGTAGACGTACACGTAGGGGAAACACGAGATCGGCAGGTCTTGCGCGTCCCAGTCCTGCATACAGGCCACTGCAATGCGATCGCCATCGACATCCAGGGAACCGCCGAACCACTTGACGGTCGGGTTCGTCGGGGACGGAAGCTCCTGCTGGAGATACCACGCGCTACCGGAAGAGGCCCGGGTGTACACGTAGACCCGTCCCGCATCGCCTGAGCCGTAGTACGGCGCGCCCACGACCAGCGTGTTCCCGCTGATCGCAACCTGTCGTCCGAACTGGTCCTGCTGGCCGGTCGGGTTGACGACGGTCGTACTCTGCCACCAGGAGACCCCGTTCCGCTGGAAGGTGCAGACCTTCCCGGGCCCCATCCCCACCTGGTGAGCACCGACGGCAATCGTGTCACCATCGACGGCCACAGCATCGCCGAACTCGTCGTTCACGGCTCCCTGTGAATCCCAGATCGTGTATGGAGGACTCCAGCTCGTTCCACTCTTGACGTAGACGTGAACCCTTCCCGTCCAGTTGTTATGGCCGTGATCGGAGACGATCGCCGTGTTTCCGGACAGGCTGACCCTGCTCCCCGAGTATCCAACGGAGGGCGGTGGCGGGGGATCCAGCGCGTCCGGAGTGCCCCAGGTCCCGGACAGTGGATCGTACGGGTACGCGTAGGTTCGTCCGATCCCCAAGGGCGTGCCGTACGCAGGCGCGCCGACGAGCGCCGTGTTTCCGTCGACGGAGACGGCGACCCCGAAATACTCGAAGGCCGGTGACGGCGAGATCAGCTTGGCGCTCTCGAACCAGTCCACCTGTGAGGAGGCGGTCGGCGCCAGAGCGAGAATGCTTCCAGAGACGAAGAACGGGATCAGGGTGCGCTTCACGGTGCTCTCCTCCGCGGTGGATGGGACCGTCCCGCGGGAGACGGACCGGTGGCGTGTAGGTCTCACACCCCGGGAATGCCCAAGCAGCCGGATTGTTGACCGGGAAAACCCGATTTCTCGACCAGCCGGCCGGCCGACCCGCCCTCAGGGCACGACCACGCGAGTACGGTACCAGGTTAGTTTTCCCACACCTCGGGCGGTAACCGGGCTCCGCCCGGTTACCGCCCGAGGTGTGTGAAAACTAACCTGGTACCGTATTTTTCCCCGAACCGGCGGGAATCGTGGTGGAGTTGTCCTGACTCCGTACCCTTTTGTCGTTGCCCGAACGTGGACCGTGACGTATCACGAAGGTGGACTGAATCCATGCACGTTCTGGTCACGGGTGCTACGGGCTACATCGGCGGTCGTCTGGTGCCACGCCTCTTGGAGAGGGGGCACGCGGTGCGCGTGCTGGTCCGCGATGCGAGCCGGATCGCCGGTCGTTCCTGGTCGGAGCAGGTCGAGATCAGAGAGGGGGACCTGCTCGAATCCCGCTCGCTCGAAGGCGTCTTCGATGGAATCGATGCCGCCTACTACCTCGTCCATTCGATGCGCGCGGGCAGCGACTACGAGCCGCGAGACCTGCAGACCGTCGAGACCTTCTGCCGCGCGGCATCCGGTCTGTGCCACGTGATCTACCTCGGGGGTTTGCAGCCCGAGTCGGCGCCCATCTCGAAGCACCTACTCCTCCGCGCCAAGACCGGCCGCATCCTGGCGGACCACCTGCCAGCCACGGAGTTGCGTGCCGGGCCGATCATCGGCTCCGGCTCTGCGTCGTTCGAGATGCTCCGCTATCTCACCGAGCGGCTCCCGATGATGGTCGTACCGAACTGGGTGCTCAACGAGGTGCAGCCGATCGGCGTCCGCGACGTGCTGTCGTATCTCGTGTCCGCGCTCGAGCGCGGCCCGATCGGGGTCCTCGACATCGGTGCGGACCGTCTGACCTACAAGGAGATGATGAAGACCTATGCGCGAGTGCGTGGACTGCAGCGCGCGATCATCTCCGTTCCGCCGTTCCTCCCGGCTTCGTTGGGTGCCCGCTTGATCGGCTTGCTGACCCCGATTCCCAGTTCGATGGCCGTGCCGTTGGTCAGCGCCATGGATCAAGGCCTGCACGCGGACCATCGCCGGAGCAGGGAGGTGTTTCCGGAGATCGAGCCGATACCGTACCAGCAGGCCGTGACCTTGGCACTGGAACGCATCCGAGAGGGGGCGGTAGAGACGCGGTGGAGCGGTGCGTTGACCGACGCACCGTCCTACGAGTACCACGATCGCGAAGGCATGATCCGCGAGGTGCGTACCTCGCACCTCGCCGCTCGCCCCGAGGCAGTCTACCGGGTGTTCAGCGGTCTCGGCGGGGAGCGCGGCTGGCTGGCCTGGAGATGGGCGTGGCGGGCGCGCGGCATGCTGGATCGTTTGATCGGTGGGCCGGGCCTGCGCCGCGGGCGGCGTCATCCGCAGGTGTTGCTGCCCGGCGAGGCCGTCGATTTCTGGCGGGTCGAAACGGTGCAGGCGCCACGGCTTCTGCGGCTGCGCGCCGAGATGAAGCTGCCGGGCCTCGCGTGGCTCGAGTGGCAGGCCACCGCGGAGGCCGGTGGTACGCAACTCACCCAGACTGCGGCCTTTGCCCCACGCGGCCTGGCGGGGATGCTGTACTGGTACTCTCTCTATCCGTTCCACCGGCTGATCTTCACCGACATGATCAACGCGATCGCCGCCGACTCGCTGCGCGACCGTCCGGACCAGCAGTCATGACCGGAAAGGGACTGCCGGCACCGTGGATCCACGCATCGTCGTAGTCACGGGAGCTGCGGGCTTCATCGGCTCGGCCGTGACCGTCGATCTGGCCCGCCGGCATCGAGTGGTCGCGCTGGATCGTCGCGACCCTGGTGAGGCGCTGTTGAATGCAGCCCCGGGGGTGATCTGGAAACGCCTGGATATCGCCGATGGGGATCGCGTCGAGGAGGCCCTGGCCGACGCCAAGGAACGCTTCGGCCGCGTCGATCTCGTCCTGCACCTCGCCGCTTTCTATCACTTCGGCACGGACTGGCACGGGGAGTACGAGCGCACCAACGTCCAGGGCACCGCGCACGTGCTGCGGGAATCGATGGCCGTGGGCGCCGCGCGTTTGATCTTCGCCAGCAGCATCGCGGTGATGGAGCCGCCGTCGCCGGGTCGGATGCTCGACGGACGGAGTCCGACCTCCGACTACGTGCCGTACGCCCGCTCCAAGTCGCTCGGCGAACGGATGATCCTCGAGGCGTCGGGTCGCCTTCCGGCCACCGTATTGCGCATCGGGGGCGCGTTCAGTGATTGGTGTGAACTGCCGCCGCTGCACAGCCTGATCAAGAACTGGTGGGGCCGGTCACCGCTGCGGAGAATCGTCGTCGGAAGAGGTGACGCGGGTATGCCCTTCGTCCATCGTGACGATCTCGTGCGGCTGGTGCGCGCTTGCCTGGAGCGCGAGGCGGAGCTCGCCGATCACGAGGTCCTGATCGCGTCCCAGCACGGGACTGTCCTGCACCGAGACCTGTTCAGAGTCATCCGCCGGGAGTGGCCCGGGGCTGGTTCGACCGAACCGATCTCCATTCCTCCGAGCGTCGCACGGATCGGCCTGGGCTTGAAGCGCGCGCTGGGCACGGTGACCGGCAACCCGCCCTTCGAGCGCCTCTGGATGCTACGGTACCTCGATCGCCCGTGGGTGGTGGATGCGAGCTACGCGCGGGAGAAGCTGGGCTGGAGCTGCTCGGCGGGGATGGGCTTGTGCGATCGGCTGCCGACCATGCTGGATCATCTTCGGCGCCGGCCCCGGGAGTGGGAGCATCGCAACCAGCTCAGGGACTCGGGCTCTTACGCGTACGCGGTCCCCGAGGCCTGAGGAGGACGGCGGCGGAAGGTGAGGAGACGACCCTACGGCACGACCACGTGCCGCTTCTCCCCTTTCGCCAGCTGCAACTCGAGGAACGTAGGAGTTTCAAAGGGCCTTTCAACCAGAACCAGCCTTCTCGGGGGTGTCAGGGGGGGCACCGAGGATGCCGCCCGAGGGCGTGAGTCGATCCTCGATCCGGGTGAGCTTCAACCTCTCCGACAGCTACCTGGTCAGACTCTAGTCGGAGGTGCCGACTCCACGCGCCTTCATCCACTCCCCCAAGCCACGCCGTTTGGCTTGCTGCAGTCGAGCCACTACTGGCCAGATCTTCCTGCAGCGTAAGAGCTCAGAGCCTACAAGGCCTATTGAGTATCGTACGGTGCCATTGCAGGGCTCCTGACACATGCGCCCCGATTCATGCAACCATCCGCTCATGGCTCAGCAGGGAAACGGCGTGTCGGGCTCGCTCCCTGGTCGGTGTCGATCGCGGCCCCCGTCAAAGCGTTGCATACCTTATGACGCACCCCCTCATCGTGAATGAACGGCATTCGGCCAATGCCGCCACTCCACGCACCTATGTCAGGAGCCCTGCATTGCAGGGCTCCTGACCTACGCGGAGTCATTCCTGCAACCTCGGGGCCTCGAA
>CAZXHG010000380.1:0-7142 GCA_964639985.1 uncultured Rickettsiales bacterium | reverse complement strand
GACGGCGAAGCGAATGTGGTGATTGAAAAGAGTCGTATCTGTGTCGAACCGTATTCTGGAGGTTCGACGCATTACATCGTAGATAACGAAAACGAATATAGTGGCATGGTGTCATTCACATGCAATGTCGTCGAATTTGCGTATGTGCCAACGGCAGCATATTGGGAGTCTGACTACCTGATGTCGTGGGATTTTAGCAACAACATTGTCGACGGTGGTGATGTTTCTTTCAGGGGTTGGGTCGAAGATGTCAATGGTTCGTTTTCGATACGGAACAACACGTTCAGTGGTATCCAAGACTTCCAGATCGGAATCGATGCAGGCACGTGCCTGTGGCCTCCTTCGTGTCCCGTTCCAGAGATCAACGTCGAGAACAACATCATCGCCAATTGCAATAGCTCCACTGGGCTGTGGTACTCGGACATCTGCGGCGAATGGGATACCATTCCGGTCCCGGCAACCTGGGACAGTAATCTGATATGGGATTTCTCGGGATACCTGGCCTATGAGAGCACGGACTCGTACCCGTGCAACGGACTGGCGAGCATCGATACCAGTTACTCGAGCACCATCGATTCGATGAGCATGATGGTCGATCCCGACTTCGTCGCCGACCCATACTACGGGTCGTTCGCTCTCGATTCAAACAGCCCTGCGATCGACGCGGGCACAGGACTTGATCCCGATGGAACGCCGGCCGACCTCGGTGCGTTCGGCGGACCGGATGCGGATTGCTGGGAGGAGTATCCATGGCCGGTACCTTGAAGATGTGCCTGATGTGCCATATCGAAGGACGCGAGGACTACGACGAGAGCGATGCCGTCGAGATCGGGTGGGTCGCTTCCGCAATAGGTTCATTTGGTGCGAAGATGAGCCTCCAGATCGGAAGGAAATTCGTGGATCCAGCCGAGGGCTATCCTGTCCCTTCTGGCTCCTCCCTCTCCTGGGTCATTGCCCAGCACGGCAACTTCTGGCTCCATGGCCACGACACGAGCGCAGAAGACATCACCAGCACCTACGCCTGCGTGCGCAGCGCATACGTCTACGAGAATGCCGCTGTTGGCAACCCCTGCGGCCTGACCGCCGAGCAGATGGTCTCCGGACGCAGTGGTGGCGCCGGCTCGGGTCAGGACTGGGTGTCGGTTACGGTCAACATGGGACTGCGTCGGATGAACTCCGCGACCAACCTGGCCTACGACCAGGTGCCGCAGTCGGGGCGCCCCTTCAGCCTGACCAGCAGCGAGGGCCATGCCCTGTACCACCACGTGAACGCCCCCGGCCCGTGGAACGAGGACATCTCCACCATGCGTGTCCGGCCATTCTGGGTGGAGAACTCCTCTACCTGGGCCTGGCCATGGGAGGGAGTCAACCCGTCCTTGAACACCATCTACCCCCACGAGGACCTCGTGAGCTCGATCGTGATGGTGCCGCAGCCCCAGAGCAGCATGCTGTCTCGCAACGACATCGGCTACTCCGCCGATACGGGCGGCGGCATCACCGATGAGAACCTCCGCGCCTGCGTGACCCAGATCTGGACAACCTACCAGTACAAGGTCAACCGGGACTTGGACAGCATCACTGGCGTCTGGTACGACCATTTCAAACATACGGACTTCGACTCGGCCGCAGTTCGCAACAGAGTAGTTTCCTTCGTCCAGACCGTGAACGAGGTCATGGACGTGCACGGCGTATCGCCCAAGGGCGAGTGGGCGAACATGAACGAAATCTGCGACCTGTTCAGCTGCTACAAGCCGGCCGATTCAGCGAACTCAAGCTGCTACTTCTAACCGCATAGCGACGACCACACCCGGCACACAGGAGGGGGAATGCGAGTCCACTTTGAGGTCGCCGTCTTCCGGGACTGGCGTCCACTCGATCCCCGTGAGTCGTCCAGGCAGCTCGGCGGCACCGAGCGCCTCGCGCTCGAGGCCGCCACGCGACTCGCGCACCGCGGACACACCGTCACCTTCCGTGGCGGGGGCAGGGCCCTGGAGCACGACGGCGTCCGCTTCCTCGCCGACGGCCAGGCTCCATCCGCCGTGGATGTGGCCGTATGCGTGCAGGCAGAGCCCCCACCGGACCTGGTCGCCCGCCGGACGGTGGCCTGGTCCTGCGCCGCCCAGTACCCCAGGCGCGGCCCATGGGATGCCGTGGTCGCGTTGTCGAGCTTTCACGCCGACCTCCTCCGAGGCCGATTGCCAGACGCCCGGATCGAGACCATCTCCCCCGGCTGTACCCTTCCCGAGCCAGCCGGTGTCACCAGGGACCGCTTCCTGTACAGCTCCAGCCCGGACCGGGGCCTGCACCGCCTGCTGGCCATCTGGCCGGACCTGTGGGACGCCTTCCACACGCCCCTGGCGATCACCTATGACCTGCGCGGCGTGCTGCAGCGCCACGCTGGCCGCGCGGACCTGTTGGGCCTCCGCCTCCGCACCATCGCACAGCTGCTCGACCAGCCCGGCGTGATCGTCCATGGTCCCCTGGACCCGGACGACATGCATCAGCTGCGTGCCCGCTCCCGCTCCCTGCTCTACCCCCTGGATCCGGTGATCCCCCACAGCGAGCTCCTCTCGCTGGCCGTGCTGCAGGCCTGCGCGGCCGGCTGCCCGCCGGTGCTCGCGCCGGTGGATTGCTTCCCGTCCGAGTACTCGTCTGCGGCCACCTTCGTTCGCGCGGATTCCCCTGCCTATGACGCTGGCGCATGGATCGATGCCATCGCCCGTGAAGTCGAGGACGAGCCCGCCTCTTCCCGTGCCCGGCAGTTCGCCGCCACCCGCACCTGGGATCGATTCACCGACGCCTGGGAGGAGCTGCTTGAGGACGTGGCGCGCGAATCCGCAGTATCCGCGGCTCCCCACGGACAGAGCTGGATAGCCTTGTCGGTAGGCGAGGGCAGGGGAGAGGCCGCCATCCTGCGTCCGGTGCTGGACGCCGCGGTCGCCCGTGGCCACCAAGTGCGGCTGATCACGGATCGAGACGAGAACGCCGCCGTGCTCGATGGTCCGTGGGAGACCCTGGTCGCGACATCGCGACCGGAGGTCGACCGGCTCCTCGGGACCGGCTCCGATCGGATCGTGCTCTCCTCGTCAGCGCTGTTCTTGCCCCTGCTGCCCGACCTCCCGCGTATCGCCGCCGGTGTCCCTGTGGTGAGCCTGGAGTTCTCCTGGCCGCGCTGGCTCGTCGGCACTCCGGGAGCCGAGCACATCCGACGCTTCATCATCGCCATGCCGCAATCCGCCTGGCAGCTGGGGCTCGAACTCGGCAGGGAGGCGGCTCCCGTTCCTCAGCCTGTGGTCGAGCGAAGTCGCTGCGTGGGTTTCGTGGGCGGCGCGGCGGTCCGAACGCCGTCCGCGGATGGAAGCCGCCGGATCCTGCTGTACTTCGGAAGCAGTCCGGGGTGGGTGAGCGACCTCCAGGACGTACTCGCACGGACCCTGCAGGAACTCCGGCACGAGCACGACATCGCTGCCGACTATGTCTGTGGCTCGCAGCCGCTCGACCTCCCGGACTGGGTGTCGCGGATCCCGAGCCTGACGTTCCAGCAGTTCAACGAACAGGTCTGCGACGCCGACCTCGTGATCAGCAGCGGCGGAGCCGGGACCACGGCGGCCGCTGCCCTGGCGGGAACACCTCACATGGCCCTGACGCCCGGACTCGTCTACGACGCGGTCCAGCCGGGACCGGCTGCTGATCTCCATGCCCACGTCATGACTCGCTGTGGGTACACCGAGCACCTGGCGGGCAGACTCCAGGCCGCGTCCTACCTCAGGCTCTGCAGGAAGCTACTCACGGGCCGACGCCACGAACAGGAAGTGAACGGAGCCCGGCACGCAGTCCGCTTGATCGAAGCCGAAGAGCCGATTCAAGGGCCAAGGACCTGGAGCCCCGCGGAGCTGCATCCATGACCCGACCCTGGTACGTCGTCGCCTTGGGCCGGTCGCCGGGGGAGGCCGGTCTGGCCTCGCACTACGCTCGCGAGGCCCGGGACCGCCAGCACCCGGTGATCGTGTGGACCATCGGTGATCCCAACAGACGCGTGCTGGAAGCGTGCTGCACCGAGCTTCGCGAGCTACCGTCCTCCGATGTGTTCCTGCAGGCCGCTGCCGTCGAGCGGCCCGAGGTCGTCGTGTGCTCCATCTCGGTGACCTGCGGGCCATTGCTGAAGGAACTCTGGAACTGGCACGGGCCGGTGGTGTCCTTGGACGCCAACTGGCAGCCCTGGCTCCTTGACGACGTACACACGATGGCGCGCATCGACCGGACACTCGTCTGCATGCCGGGCGAAGTTTGGCGCGCAGGCCATCGCCACGAAGGCGGCCCGTTCGTGATGAGCGACAATCACCTGGGTCGCAGCTTGGCCGTGGGCTGGATGGCATCGCGGGCGCCAGAGGAGCCCCCGTGCGATGGGCTGCGGCGGGTGTTCCTTTACTTTGGCGGCGCCGGTGACAACCCGGACGCCACGTGGTTGTCCTCGCTCGGAGAGGCCGTGGAACAGGTCGCTGTGGACTATCCGGACGTCCGGTGGGTGTACCGCGGGGGCGACCTGCTCGCGCTCCCCGGACTCGTGGAGCGGCAGAAGGATTGGGTGACCGAGGAACAGTTCGACGACTGGATCCGCAGGTCCGATGCCCTCGTCTGCCACCACGGCATGGGCACCATCTCCAGGGCGATGGTTGCTGGCACTCCGGTCGTGGCGATCACGCCCGATCGGGCCTTTCGGGGCAAGCACGGCAGCTGGGCCGAGTTGGAGATGCACGCGCTCGAGCGCGCGGGCCGCGTGAGCCACTGCAGCCACCCTTCCGCGCCTTCGCTCGCACGGAGGATCCGTGCCGTGCTCGAGGAGGGGCGCAGGGAGCCCGAGCCAGCGGACGGAGCGCGGCGCGCGGTCAACGAGACAGAACGGATCCTGGTGGGTTCGTGAGCTGTGTCCTCGTTTCCGCGGAAGGCTGTGGCATGTCCATACCGGGAGCGCTGACGATCGTCGATCTGGAGAGCAGGGGGAGCATAGTCGCTCGGTTCATGCCACGCAGTTGGTCGGTCGACGGCGGGATGGGCGGTGGAATCACCCGGTGCGAGGATGGAGACATCTGGTTGACACTGAGACGCTCGCTGGTCAGGGTGAGGTTGACCGACCTGACAGTGACCTCCCAGGTCAGAAGCCACTTGCTGGACGACTTGCATCAAGTCAAGCTCCGCAATGGTTCGCCCTGGGTCATCTCGACCGGCCGGAACCTCGTGGCAGTGGTCACCGCCGACGGCGGTGGCGTGCGACCGGTGTTCACGCTCGCGGATGACTACAACCACCACGTGAACGGCATCTGGGAGGACGACGACGGCACGCTCCTCGTGACCTGTCACGGACAGGGACTCCGTGGCGGGATACTACGGTTCGATGGTGACACGTTGCAGCCGTTCTGGATCGAACACGCCGGCTACCGACTCCGTTCACCACACGACGGCATGATCTGGAACGGTGAGGCCCTGTGCGCCGAGTCGTGGACCGGCCGCCTCCTGTGGCGCGACGGCCACGCCATCGATCTGGGCGGGTGGTGCCGCGGCGTCGCCCCGATCGGGGACCACCTGGTCGTGGGCGTGAACCGGTTCCACGAGCCCTTCCGCGGCACCGTCCGTAGCCCCGAGATCGCCGTGATCGACACCGACCGCCGGCTCGTGGATCGCTTCCCTATCGGCCTGCGCCCGCCATTGCAGACCTTCGGCATCATCGAGGCCATCCCCGGCGACCTGGGCTGGCTCGGACCCTCCGACCCATGCTGATCCCCGCCACCCTCCCCGTGGACCTGGCCTGGTTCAACGCCCAGCACGGCATCCCCTGCTACGGGGCCTACGCCATCGCCCCGCCCGACGATCGCTCGGCCCCGGCCTGGACCCTGACTATCCCCTGGTCCTTCTTCGTGCTGGGCCCCGGCAACGGCAAGCCGGTGCTAGTGGTCCCGCCCACCCTCCCGGGCCTGGCCTGGACCTTCTGCGCCGGCTACAGCCACGGCTACCTCGCGAGCGAGAACCCACCCCCTGGCGTCGCGGCCATGAACCACGCCCTGCGCACGGGCGTCGTGTGGCTCGGCCCGCTCGCCGAGGCCATCACCCGGGGCCCCTTTGGCGCAGTCGCCCGCCTCGACCCCCTCGGCCCTCCGCCGGGGCGCGACGAGCTCCTGTCCCTGTCCGACGCCGTTTCTCCCGGCGGCAGGATCGTACTCGCGTTCCAGGCACGAGAACACACTCCCCTCGACCTGCCCCCGTGCTGGTCGCCCGCGGGTGGGGACCGTGCCGTGGTCCCGGGCGCCCCCGGTTTCCAGCACGAGGCCCACGAGGCCGCGCTCCGCGACGCCTGGCTGTGGGACGGCTCCCCGATTGCCGTCATCGCCTGCGAGAAGATCGCATGATCGCCCGCCCCCACCTGCCCGCCTCCTTCGCCACCTTCAACGGCGTAACTGGCGCTCCGTACAGCGGCCCCTACGGCCAGTACGTGTACGCGCCGAGCACCCGCGTCTGGGAGTACGCCTGGGCCTTCCACGCCGTATCCCTGCAGCCCGGCATGCGCGCCCTGGACGTGGGCGGCGGCCTGTCCGGCTTCGCCATCACCCTGGCCCAGGCCGGCCTCGACGTCGTGGTGGTCGATCCCAAGCCGCTAGCCCCCCTGATCGGAGCCTGGGCTCGCGAATGGGGCGTGCACGTCGAAGCCCACGCCACCACCGTGCCCGAGGCCGGCCTCGAACCGAACAGCTTCGACGTGGCCTTCTGCCTCTCCGTGATCGAGCACGTCCCCGACGTCGAGGAACGCCGCGCCCTGATGCGCGGCGTGTACGACCTGCTCCGACCGGGCGCCCCGTTCGTGGTCACGCTGGACATCTGCCTGGGCATGGAGCCCTTCACCAACCGGCCTGGACAGCCGGTCATGCGCAACGTGTCCGTGGCCGAGCTGATCAGGCACGCGCCGTACCAGCTCGCGATCGGCCAGGCCGACGAGCTGACGGGCATGCCGGGGTTCGATCCCGGCCGGATATCATCCCGGGCCCGGCGGGGCGAGTTCCTACGCAGCGGCGAGATCCTCTCGCAGTGCTTCGTGCTGACCGCCGGGGGGGGGGGGGGGGGGGGGGGGGGGGGGGGGGGGGGGGGGGGGGGGG
>CAZXHG010000379.1:0-7172 GCA_964639985.1 uncultured Rickettsiales bacterium | reverse complement strand
CGTCGGCGGTGTTGAGCAGGCCCATGCAGTTGGGGCCGACCATCTTCACACCCAGCTCGCGCAGCCGCTGGTGCAGCTGCCCCTCGAGGTGCGCGCCCTCCTCGCCGCTCTCGCGGAAACCCGCGGTGATCGTGACGATGCCCCGGATGCCCTTGGCGTGGCAGGCCTCGACCGTGCCCAGCACCAGGCGGGCCGGCAGTGCCAGGATCGCCAGGTCGACCGGTTCGGGCAGGGCCTCGATGCTGTGGTAGCAGTGCTGACCGAGGATCTCGTCGGCCTTGGGGTTCACCGGCAGGATCGCGCCCGTGTAGCCGAACTCCAGCAGGTTGTTGACCAGCTGGTAGCCGATGGACTGGGCCGAGCGGCCGGCGCCGACCACGGCCACCGCGCGGGGGCGGAACAGCGCGTCGAGGTCGTTCATCGCGGTCAGGCCGGCGACCAGCCGAGCTTGCGGCCGCCGAGCACGTGGAAGTGCAGGTGGGGCACCTCCTGGCCGGCGTCCGCGCCGTTGTTGCTCACCACGCGGTATCCGCCGGGCACGAGCCCGACATCGCGCGCGACGTCGCGGACCAGCTGCATGCAGGCCGTGACGTCGACGGCCTCCTCGTCGCTCATCTGCTCGAGGTCGGGGATGTGGCGCCGCGGCACCACCAGCAGGTGGACCGGCGCAGCGGGATCGATGTCCCGAAACGCGATCGCGCCCGGGTTGTCCGCGACGATCTCCGCGGGGATGCCGCCGGCGATGATCTTGCAGAAGATGCAGTCGTGCATGATGCCTGACCTCCGGCCGGTCCAGGCCGGCCTGGCGAGGGAGCCTCACCCCTTGTTCTGTCGTGCCTCCAGCTCGTCGAGGCAACGCTCCAGGATCGGATCGTCCGGGGCCATTTCGCGGGCGCGCTGGAAGTGGTGGCGCGCCTCGTCGAGGCTGCTGACCTCCATCAGGGCCAGCCCCAGGTTGCTGATGATGCCCGGGTCGTCGGAGCGCAGGTCGTGGGCGCGGCGTGCGTGGATCACTGCCTCCTCGCGCCGCCCCATCTGACCCAGGACCACGGACAGCTCGTTGTGGGCGTCCGCCTGGTCGTCCTTGAGCGTGACCACCTTGCGGAACGCCTCGACCGAGGCCTCCCAGCGCTGCTGCAACCGGTAGCAGGTGCCGAGGTAGAACCAGGCCTGCCAGTAGCGGGGCGCGATGCGCACCGCCTCCTTGAGATAGGGGATCGCCTTCTCGGCGCGGTTGGCCTTGACCCGATCCGCGCCCTTCTGGAAGTACTCGCGAGCGTCGAGCATCGGGTCGACCGGGGCCACGACGATGCGCGCCAGCTCCTGCTGCGCCTGCTGACCGACCGGTCCGCTGGGGTCCGCGTGGGCGGCCTTCTCGAACGCCTCGCGCGCCTCCCGCAGCTGGCCCAGCCGCGACAGCACGATGCCCCGGTTGAGGTGCAGCACCGCGAGGTCGGGTCGCATCTCGAGCGCCTTGTCGATGTGCGTCCGCGCCAGCTCCCAGTTCTTGAGGTCCTGGTAGTACAGACCCAGGTTGTAGTGGGTGGCGAAGTGCTCCGAGGCCTGCTGCTCGGCCCGCACGAACAGCTCGTCCGCGCGGTCCTCGTTGCCGAGCCGGTGGTGGCCCAGGGCCAGGTTGGCGAGGATCCCGTGCAGGGTGGGGTCGATCGCCAGGGCCCGTTCCCACAGCACGACAGCGGCCACCTCCTGCCCCTCGTTCGCCCGGTACACGCCGAGCTGTTCGTAGAGGAACGGGTCGGTGCAGCGTCGGTCCACGGCCTCCTGCAAGGCAGCCGCGGCTTGCTCCTCCTCGCCGATCGCCATCAGGTAGCGGCCTGCCTCGTACAGGGTCAGGCCGTCTCCCTCGAGCGCGGCCGCACGCATCACCTCGGCGCGGGCCGCCAGCTGCTCTTCGTGCTGGTGCAGCAGCAGTCCGCGCTGCAGCCACGCCCTCGCCGACTCGGGCAGCCGCTCGGGCAGCTCCATGATCAGCTTCTCGGCGTCGCTGACCTGGCCGGCGGCCGCGACCAGCTCCGGCATCAGCAGCCACGCCTCGTCGTTGTCCGGTTCCTCGGCCAGGATCCGTTCGCAGCGCTGTAGCCTCTCCGCAACGCCGAGGCGGTCACAGCGGGCCTCGCACAGGTTGCGGTAGGCAGCGATGCTGCGGGCGCCGGACCTCAGCAGCGGTGTGGCGTCCGCGGGCTCGCCGGTGGCGGCCGCGACCAGTTCGCTGGCCATGGTCAGGCGGATCTGCCAGACCGCCCCGTCCATCAGCGTGAAGGTGCTCGTCCAGGGGGTCTCCCCGCCTTCCCGACACAGGGAGAGCTCGATGGTCGGGGACGGTGTGTCCGGGGGCCAGTCCAGGAAGACCTCGACCACGAACTCGGCGGCGTGCTCGGCCAGCATCGCGTCGAGGTCGACCATGGCCGGGCGCTCGGTGGTCACCGACGTCTCGGCGTCCCCGGCCATGCCGTCGACCGTCGTCTCGACCTCGAGTCGGTGGACCCGGAGGCCGCCGAGGCGCTCCAGCGTGTGCGTGAGGTCCTCGGCGAAGCCGTCGGCGAGTACGTCCACGCCGTCGTACAGCGAGGCCACGGTGGGCGTGGGCACGACCACCGGCACGAAGGGCGACAGGCGAGTGACGCGCTTGGAGCGCTTGCGCGTGGGCATGTCGACCAACCCCTCGGGTCCTTCGGACCGCTGGCGACCGGCGCACGGCGCGCCGATCAGAACCCGGGAATTCTACCGCCTGCGCGATGGACGGGGCAACCGCGGGCGGGCCGATCAGAACGCCAGCCGCACACCCGCGCCCGCGTGCAGCAACAGCACGCCTGCCCAGCCGACGTGGAATTCGGGGGCCAGGGCCAGGCTCGCCGCCCTACCGCGCGCGAGCGGGATCTCCACGCCGCCGCCCGCGCCACCGCCGATCCCCACCCCGGCGACCTCGCCCGAGACCTCGCGGCCCGCGTTGCCGAGGCCGTCGTCGTACCACACCAGCAGGAGGTGGGCGTCGACGAAGGGGACCGGCCGCGACAGGGTGCCGAAGCGCCAGGTGACGCCGAGTTCCACGGGGAGCACGCCGTACAGGTGCCCGGCTTCGGCCTGCAGGCCCAGGCCGAAGCCGATGCGCGCGTGCAGCCCGGACCACACCCGCACGTCCGCGCGCACCTGGGCCAGACCCCAGTGGTTGCGGGTGGCGCGGGAACTCATGGCGTAGGCCCCCTGCGCGGAGATCACGAGGCGCGCCCGGTCCTGTGGCGGCGGGGGCGTGACACTGCCCTCCCCGCGGAGCTGCTCGATCCGTTGCAGCACGCCGTCGAGCTCCGTGCGCTCGGCGTCCGTGCCCAGCGCCTGCTCGAACGCGTGGGCGGAGTCCTCTGCGCGATCGGCGTCGCCGAGGTCGAGCCAGGCGCGGGCGCTGTACAGGTGGGCCCGGTACAGGCCCGGCTCCAGGGCCAGGGCCCGGTCGTAGGCCTCGAGCGCCTCGGCAGCGTGGCCCTCGGCCAGCAGACCGTTGCCCTCGAAGAAGGCCTCCTCGGCGGCCGGATCGAGGTCCTCCTGGGCCATGGCGGGGGAGGAGGCCGCGAAACCGAGCAGCACCACGAGCAGGAGTGCACCCCGTCTGCGCCGCAGGGCCAGCGCCGTGCCCAGCGCAGTCAGGGCCAGCAGCGCTGCGCCGGGCAACGCGCCGGAATGCCCGGCGTGCCGGCACGCGCAGAGGTACAGCCGCTCGTCCGGCGCGACCTCGCCGCTGTCGTCGTCGTCGTCATCCACGGTATCGTCGTCTCCCGCGCTGTCGTCGTCGTCCACGGTGTCGTCGTCGTCGCCCACGGGGTCGTCGGACCCGTCACAGTCCGAGTCCACGCCGTCGCCGGCGATCTCCTCCGCCTCGGGGTGTACCGCGTCGTCGTCGTCGTTGCAGTCTCCGTCGCACGTGGTCCAGCCGTCGTCGTCGAAGTCCGGACACTGCTCGTTGACGTACAGCACGTTGTGGTCGTCGTGGTTGGCGAACAGCAGGTCGAGGTCCTCGTCGAGGTCCCAGTCGGCCCAGGCCACCGCCTTGGAGTAGTCCGCGGTGGCAGCCTCCCACAGCGCGGTGAACGTGCCGCCGTCGTTGGCGTAGACCCGGTTGACACCCACGGCCTCGTGCGAGCCGTTGGCCACGGCCAGATCGAGGTCGCCGTCGCCGTCCACGTCGCCCCAGGCCACGGCCTGCGAGTCCTCGGCATCCGTGGTGACCGCGCCGCCGGACGCGACCAGCGTACCGTCGTCGTTGACGTAGACCCGGTTGAGCATCTCGTCCTTGTTGGCCGCGGCGAGATCGAGGTCGCCGTCGCCGTCCACGTCCCCGAAGGCGATGTCGTACGTGGACTCGGACTCGGCCGAGGTCCACGACGGGACCTCCTCCAGCGCGGTGCTCGCATCCCCGGAGCCGCCGTTGACGTGGACGTGGTTGACCTCCTCGTTGCAGTTGCCCGTGGCCAGATCGAGGTCGCCATCGCCGTCGATATCGGCCCAGGCCACGGAGCGGGTCTCCATGGCCTCGTCCCCGGTCCAGGCGAGGGTCAGTGTGCCGCCGTCATTCTCGTACACGCGGTTGCGGCCCGACGAGGCGTTGGCCTTGTTGCCCACGGCGAGGTCGAGGTCACCGTCGCCGTCCACGTCGCCCCAGGCCACCGAGAAGGTCGGATCGGTCTCCACGGACTCCCAGACCTGGGACATCACGCCGTCGTTGTTCTCGAACACCCGGTTGGGGTCGTTGAAGTTGGCCACGGCGAGGTCGAGGTCGCCGTCGCCGTCCCAGTCCCCCCAGTGGACGGAGGTCGACTCCCCGGTGCCCGGCAGGACGAGCACCGCGGTCAGGCTGCCGATCTCGTTCTCCAGGATCTCGTTGGCCTCCCCGAAGTTGGCCACGGCGAGGTCGAGGTCGCCGTCGTCGTCCCAGTCCCCCCAGTCGATGGCGAAGGAGCGGTCGGCCTCGGCGGACGTCCACGCCGGTGTGGTGTCCAGCACCGGCAGGATCCCGGTCGTGAGGTCTGCTGCGGGAGTCGGGGCGCACCCCCACGGGCCGGCTGGGCCGATCAGCAGGCCCAAGGCGAGAGCCGCGACCGTGGAACAGGGGGGCGACGAGATGGTGCGGTTCATGACATCTCCCGGACGGCGCGGTGCCGTCGGGGAATGCCTACCACACCTGGATGGTGAGCGGAGAGTCCCGTGAGCCCACGTGGACCCTCGCGTCGGTGTCCCCTGCGGGCTGGGCGTAGAAGTAGTAGGACGCCTTGCCGACCATGTCCGCCTCGAAGGTCAGCGACGTGGACCACTGGCTGCCGGACTCCCGCTGCAGCCGGTGCAGGCGCCAGTCCTGCCCCTCGGCCCGCAGCATCAGCGCGACCTCGACGTCGTCCCCGCCGTCGACCCGGACGCTGAACTTCTTGGGGAATCCCACCGAGACCCGGGTCGGCGCGTCGACCGCGACCAGGGACAGCGGCTCGGGGCCGGCGGTGACGTCCTCGGTGTCCTCGCCTGCCTGCTGGGAGGTGTCCCCGTCCGGCGCGGACGTCACCGGCTCGGGCGTGGCGGGCTCCGCGGTCACCGGCTCGTCCGCGGACGTGATGTCCTCCACACCCTCGGTGATCGCCTCGTCGGGCGTGATCTCGTCGGGCGGGTCGACCGGCGTGGCGGTGATCGCCTCGGTGATCGCCTCGTGTGTGGGATCCTCGGTGGGCGTGGGATCCTCGCCGCCGGCCACCAGCAGGCCGGTCAGCGCGCCCGATACCACCACCAGCACGGCGATGACGGCGAGCAGGCCGACCAGCACGGCGGCCAGACCCAGGATCACGACCAGCCTGCGCCTCCGCGCCGCGATCGCCGTGTCGTACACGTCCAACGCGGGCCGGTCCTCGGTGCCGCGACGCGAGGGCACGTCGAGCCCCCCCGAGGAGTCGTGCATCACCGTGTTGGCCGTGTCCGGGTCCTCGGTGGACTGCCAGTCCGGGTGGACCTCCAGCTCCTCGGGCTGCCTCGCGTCGCGGGTGTCGGTGTTGAGCCGGTACAGCGGCGCGATGTCCACCTCGAATTCGTCGGTGCCGTACAGCGCGTCCACGTAGTCGGCCAGCCCGACCTGATCCTGCAGCCGCGCCTTGACCAGCTTGAGATCCACGGCCAGCGCCTTGGCCGTGGCGAAGCGCTCGCCCGGATCGCTTCGCAGGCAGCGGCCCAGCACCTGGGACAGGCCGGGGGCGAGCATGTCGGTCTCGGCGAGCAGTTCGCCGTCCTCGAGCATCTCGTCCACCCGGGAGATGGCCAGCAGCACGGACAGCACCCCGCCGCTGCCCTTCTGGGCGAACAGCGGCTTGCCCATGGTGATGGAGTACAGCAGCGCGCCCATGGCGAACACGTCCGACCGCTGGTCCACCTCGTGGCCCTCGATCTGCTCGGGCGACATGTAGTGGGGCGTGCCCTTGGTGACCCCCGTGCGGGTGTGCTCGCCCACGCGCCCGCGCGCCTTGGCGATGCCGAAGTCCATCACCTTGGCCACGCCGTGACGGCTGACGATCACGTTCGACGGCTTGAGGTCGCGGTGGACCAGGTGGGCGGGCTCGTCCCGGTCCTTGAGCCGGTGGGCGTGGGCCAGGCCCGCGCACACCTGGACGCCGATCTCGAGGGCGACGGAGGCGGGCAGCAAGCCGCCGGCGCGGCGCAGCAACCTGTCCACGGTCACGCCATCGACCAGCTCCATGGCGATGTAGGGCAGCCCGCCCATCTCGCCGAAGTCCAGGGTGGCGACCACGTTGGGGTGGTTGAGCAGGCCCCCCAGCCGCGCCTCGTTGATGAACGAGTCGCGCGCGATGTCCGCCTCGACCGCCTCGCGGCGGACCACTTTGAGCGCGCACTCCTTGCGGAACCCGGCGAGGCCGTGCATCTCGGCGCGGTACACGCGGCCCATGCCACCCTCGCCGAGGACCTCCAGCAGCTTGAAGCGGTCGACCTGGACCGGGAGGTCGTCCTCCTCGATGGCGTCGATGCGGGGGATGGTGTCGGGCATGGGTCCGCCAAGAATAGAGAACCCGGGGGGCAGGTCAACCGGTAGGGGGGGGTGGGGATAGGGGGCGAAGAAACAGACTTGATTCGCCAGTCCTCTCCCGGGAGCCTCGGTAGTCCGTAACCGTGGG
>CAZXHG010000378.1:0-7225 GCA_964639985.1 uncultured Rickettsiales bacterium | reverse complement strand
GATCAGTTCATCAGGAAATGGCCTTGGCTGAATCCTCCGTATGCCAGGAGTCTCCTCGTCCGTGAGGAGAACTTCGAGCCTCGGCAGGGGTGATCGTGCACCGTTCGGCGATCCGATCGACCGTGTCCCGATACGTCGGCGCCGCGCTGCTGGCGCTGGCCCCGCTGGCGGCGTGCGACGAGCAGGTGCCGGTCGACGATGACGACTCCGGCGTGGCGCCGGACGACGACGACGCCGACGCCACCCCCAGCGACCCGGCCGCGATGACCGACATCGACGGCGATGGCTTCCCCGCCGACGAGGACTGCGACGACTTCGACCCCGCGGTCCACCCCGGCGCGACCGAGTTCTGTGACGGCGTGGACAACGACTGCAGCGGCGGGGCCGACGACATCGACAAGGACACGGACTGCGACGGCTACAACGACTGCATCGACCCCACGCCGATGGGGTTCGACGGCGCAGCCGGCCGCGAGGACCCGCTGTCCATGCAGCTGCACATCCACGGCTCGCTGAGCGAGTACGACGGCAGCATGTACTGCCACCACCAGCAGGCCTTGATCCACGGCGTGGACCTGGTCTGGTGGTCCGATCACGACAACCTGATCACCATGGTCAACCGGACCGAGGGCATCGACTTCGACGCGGGCTCCCTCGTCGAGGACCGCTCCACCCCCGGTGTGGACTACGAGCACGGCATCTACGAGGAGCTGGTCGGGCTCTCCGACCCGATCTCCTTCGCACACGAGGGCGGGCCGTCGGGCTACGGGTGGTTCTGGCGCTACGGCGACACCGACGGCGTGGTCGATGGCTCGTGGCACACCTCGCTGTACTCGTACTCGACCACGACCCGCCACGCCCACCAGATGCCGCTGCTGGCCGACGTCACCATGACCATGAAGGTGCGGTTCAAGCAACGCATCTCGCCGGACTGGCAGTTCCGCTTCAAGGTCTACCTGAGCTCCACCTGCGACGGGGTGGCCAACACGGTCACCTGGTTCCACGGTGGGGACGATCTCACGCCCCTGTCCACGCCGACCGACCTGTACGCGGCCATGCCGCCCATGCAGCAGGAGATCTGGATGGAGGTGGACCTGCCCCTCACCGAACTGGCCAACGCCTTCGCCCAGGGCGAAGACCAGCACGCGTGGATGTACCTGTTCGAGATCCACACCCGCAACGGCGCCACGGCCCAGGTGGACATCGACGACATCCGATTCGAGTGGCAGCGCGAGGGCGACGACCTGTGGCAGTACCAGCGAGAGGTGCTGAACGAGCTCTACGGGGACAGCCCGGTGACCCACTACGTCGGCCAGGAGATCACGCTGGTCGACGATGCGCGACACGTCAACCCGATCGGCGAGAACGACGTGCCGCTGCTGGACCACGAGGCCACCGGGGTGCTCCCGCTGACGGACGTGATCCAGCACGTGCACGACCACGACTCGCTGGCGATCTGCAACCACCCCTTCGGCACGGGCTTCGCCCAGCAGTGGGAGGACGCCAAGGCGGACCTGCTCACCGAGCTGCTGGTGTACACCTTCGTGGAGGGGGAGGCCTTCGGCTGCGACCTGGTCGAGGTGGGGTACGTCAAGCGCATGGTCGACCTGGAACACCACATGGCGTTCTGGGATGCGATGGCCGTGGAAGGCTATCCGATGGTGGGTGTCGGCACGAGCGACAACCACTGGGCCAACGACTGGCTGGACTACGCCAACTCGCACGTGACCTGGGTGTTCCTCGACGAGCCGTCCCGGGCGGCGGTCGCCGACGAGCTGTCCCGGGGGCGGGCGTTCTTCGGGGATCCGGGGCCGTTCGAGCGCCGGCTGGCGCTGCTCGACCTGTGGACGGAGCACGGCGCGGTGATGGGCGAGACCCTGGTCAGCGACCTCGACCAGGTGGTGCACGTCGAGACCGGCTACACCAAGCAGGGGTGGACCCTGGAACTGGTCGTGGACGGATTCGTCGCCGAGGTCGTGCCCCTCGAAGGGATCGAGACCACGTTCGTGTTCGAGCTTCCCCGGGGCACGATGCAACTGATCCGCGCGCAGATTCGCAACGAGCAGGGCATGGGGATCCTGATGAGCAACCCGATCTACCTGGAGATGCCGGACACGCCCTGACGGAGCCGGGGGAGGCGGCCGCTACTGCAGTGCGTGCACGGGCACGGTGTAGCCGAACCCACCGCCGACGTCGAGGTTCAGCTGCCAGATCGGCTCGTCGCCGACGAGCTCGTCGATCTGGCCGGCCGAGCTCCACGTGACGAGCGTGCGGTCGGTGTCCAGGCGCCACACGTCCCCCAGGCCGTAGCAGAAGATCGTGGGATCCGGGCTGTGCAAGAACCGCTCGGTGGCCACGCCCGCAGCGGTGTCCAGCTCGTACTCCACGACCCGGGACCCGATGGCCGCGTTGTTCTGGTTGTCGAAGACCAGCAGGCCGCCGTCGTCCTGCACCTGGAACTGGTGCTGGTTGTGGAACGGCTCGGCCGTGGTGGGCCGCAGCTCGAAGTCGCCGAAGTCCCCCTCGAGGCCGCCGATCTGCCAGATCACCTCGCCGCTGGCGCGGTCCACCTTGAAGATCGTGCTGAAGTTGCGCAGGGAGACCACGTAGGCGTCCTCGTCCTCGAGGTAGTCCAGGGCGTTGGCGTGGGTCCAGGTGAAGCCGGGTTCCGGATCCTGGGACGGGTCGTAGTCGGCGTGATCCCAGATGGACCAGACCTCCACCCACTCGCCGTCTGGCGTGCGCTCCATGATGCGGTCGGCGACCACGGGCTCGTCATCCACGTCTCGCACGTCGTACACCAGCATCGCCAGGGTCCCGTCGGCCAGCTCGAGGAAGTCGTGGTTGGCGCCGTCGACCTCGACGATCTCCATCTCCGACCCGTCCAGCCGGATGCGGATGATCTCCTGCCCCTCCTGGAAGTCCCCGCCCTCGACCACGGGCTGGTAGCCGAGGAACGTCATCCACTCGCCGTCGCGGGACAGGCGTGCGCGCGTCATCGTGCGGTCGGTCTCGTCCTGGTACCACCACACGTAGCGGCCCTCGCGGTCGATGATCACCGCGGCCGACGGCGAGGAGAGCACGGAGGTGACCAGGAAGTCGATCATGGACGCGTCCGGGTCCGCCCCGGTCAGGGTCAGGTCCGGCAGATCAGCGGGCGCGCCAGCCGTGGTGGTCGTCCGGTCGTCGGTGTACAGGGTCTCGCCGTCGATCACGGCGCCGACCCGCAGGTGCACGTCGGTCAGGGCCGGCAACCCCAGCACGGACGCGCCGAAGGTGCGGGCGTCCTCGAGGGCCGCCGTGAGGGTCGTGCCGTACGTGTCGTCCTCGCCGTACTCGACGAAGGCCTCCTCCACGTCGGCCCCCTCGACAGTGCCGTTCACGTGCACCACCGTCGGGATCAGATCGTCGAGTTCGACGGTCACGGTCAGCCGGGTCTCCCCTCCATTCGGGTCCTCGGTCCCATCGCAGCCGACGACCGATACGGCCGCCAGCGCACACGACAGGAGAGATATCGTCGCTGGGAAGCGGGACATGGATCTCCTCTTCGCTGCTCGCGCGCGAGCAACATAGCACGCCCCCGTAGAAGCTCAATGAACCCGGTGGTGATTCAGGGACCGACCAGGGCGCGGATGTCGGAGGGGAAGGCCCAGATCAGCTCTCCGTCGGCCACCCAGGTGTCGTTCACCTCGTCGATCCAGTCCCGCAGGTACTGTGCACCGTCCATCTCCACCCCGTCGGGATCGACGAGGTTGAGCAGCGCCATGTCGTGGATGTGGAAATACCAGACGTTCGGGCCGACCGGGCCGCGCAGGGCGAGCGTCTTGCGCAGGTTGCGCGACAGCACGTCGAAGTCGTGCTCCGAGTAGGTGATGGCCGTGGAGTTGTCCAGGAAGTCCGCCATGTACAGGCCGCTGGAGTGCCAGTCCAGCAGCTTGTTGGTCGAGATGGGCAGGCCGGGCAGGTAGATCAGGTCGGAGAAGGCCGAGTCCGCGGTCCAGTGCAGGTAGTCGGCCAGCGCCCAGGGCTCGAGCCGGTCGCGGGGGCACCACGGCGCCGGCTCCTTGCCGCGGGGATCGACGTAGGACACCTCGTCCACGTAGGCCCAGCCCTGGATGGCGACCGTGGTGTCGTAGCCGAACGAGCCGTCGGCCCGCGCCATCTCGCGGTAGCCGCGGATCCAGTCCCAGCCGTACGCGCCGTGACGCTCCGCGCCGGTGATGAAGTCGCCCCCGCCCGGCATGTTGCCGTCCACCACCAGGTTCCGCTCGTCGATGAACGGCTGGTAGCACTCCCAGTCACCGAGGCCGCAGTAGTTATCGTCGCCGGGGAAGCAGCAGCTGTCCGACTGGGCCGGGTTGCAGTAGTTGGGGGAGCCGGGCATGCAGGTGTCGGGCGAGGTCCAGTCGAGGTCCGCGTCCGAGCAGTTGTAGCAGGGGCGGTTGTGCACCATCGAGCCGAGCTGGAAGCCGTGGTCGTCGAGCAGCTCGAAGATCTGGGTCTGGCCGCAGCGCTCGGTGGTGGCCACGAAGTTGTAGGTGATGCCCACGGCCACCGGGATGCCCAGGCCGCCCAGCACCTCGGCGTTGTTCTCCACCTTGGAGATGAGCTCGTCGAAGGATCCCCCGCCGGTGCAGGGCATCTCGAAGTCGTGGTCGTTCGGCTCCTCGATGGCCGTGAACAGGAAGCCGTACAGCGGCGGGCCCAGGGGCTGGTCCGCGACCGCGTCGTAGGCCGTGAACTGAATCCCCTCGTCCTCGGGGTGGGTCAGCACCACGACCTGGCCCGAAGGACTGGGCGTGGACAGCGCCTCCACGCGGGCCGCGATCTCGACCTCGTCGGCCAGCCCGTCGCCGGACACCAGCTGCAACACCCACTCCTCCGGGGAGATGCGGGATGCGACCACGCCCAGCTGCGAGTCGGGATCGGTGGCCACCAGCTGCGGATCGCCGGGCACGGGCAGCGTCAGCGGCTGGGGATCGGGGTCGCCGAATGCGATGCGGCTCACCAGGCCGTCCGAGCCGTGGGCGACGTGGCCGATCCCCGTGGCCGGGTCCACGTCGAAGTGCACGATCTCGCCGCCGGACGGCACGGTCTGCAGCTCGGAGAGGTCGACCCCGGACAGCACCACGAAGGTATCGGTGTCGGCGTCGTCGACCACGAACGACGCGCCGCCGTCCAGGGGCGCGATGCCCTGCATGGCGAAGCCGAGGTCCGCGTGTAGCCAGGTCTCGGTGACGAACGAGTAGGCGATCACCACGCCCAGCGAGGGAGAGGTCAACACCAGCGCATCCGCGTCGGGCAGGTAGGCGCAGGGCCCATCGTAGAGCCCCTCGGCGGTCAGGTCCTCGTCGATCCGCAGCAGGTCCGTGGCGAAGTGGTAGGAGTAGGCGGTGTCCCCGCCCGCCGACTCATCCAGGACCTCGATGTTGGAGTTGCGCTCGCCGGTCTTGATCACGAACAGCCGGCCATCCTCGTGGTCCGCGCACATGGCCACCGCGTCCGTCTCGTCCAGGATCATGCCGCTGGTCCACAGCGTCCCGATCACGCAGTTGTCCACCGGCTCGTTGGTGCCCAGGCAGTACGAGCCCATCGGCTGCACGAGCGCGTCGGTGAGGTACACCAGGTACTCGGCCTCGGTGGGCAGGACGTAGGTGAACTCGTTGTGGGCCATGGTCAGCGCCTGCTGTACGCCGGTCACCGAGTCGAGGGTCGCCGAGTGCACGGTCTCCAGGGACCACGACACGTCGCCCGCGGCCGAGTCGTCGTCGTCGTCAGCGGTGTCGTCGTCCTGCACGTCGTCGTCGGCCGAGTCGTCGTCGTCGCCCGCGGTGTCGTCGTCGTCATCGGGATCACAGCCCGTGACCGCGAACACGAGCAGGGCAGCCAGCGCGACCAGCAGCAGCAGGTTCCTCACGGCGTCTCCCTCACGGCCACGGCCAGGCCCACGTAGCTCACGTCGCCGTCGCTGCCGCTGTACCAGGCCTTGTACTCGTCGCCGATGACCAGGAACGTGGCCCCCACGGTCGCGTTGCTGTCCCAGTCCCCCTCGGCGCCCATGCCGATCGCGATGTCCGGGTGCTTCAGCCAGCGCAGGCCGTCGAGGCTGGCCGCCCAGCCGACCTCCTGGCTGTCGGGCCGGCCGCCCGTGTAGGTCATCTCGTAGGTCTCGCCGTCGAACACCACCTCCGGCGCCTTGACGATCTGGTCGTCCCAGTTCGACTGGTCGGGCGCCAGCACCGGGTTGTTGCAGTACTTGACCCAGGCCACGCCGTCCGTGGACAGGGCGTAGCCGAGGTAGTGCGCGCCGGTCGCGTACCACATCTCGTACAGGTCCCCGCGCTTGACCACCGAGGGGTGGGCCACGCTGAGGCCCTCGATGTCGTAGTACTCGGCGTCGGCCTCGAGCACCGGGTTGCCCGGGTAGTCCTCGAACTCCAGGCCGTCGGTCGAGGTGGCATAGCCGATGGACAGGGTGCCGGTCTCGGCCGCGCGGCCCACGTACCACAGCTTGAAGATGCCGTTGTCGTAGATGGCGTCGGGGGTGTTGGTGGCGTAGCGCTTCCAGCTGCCCTCTTCGTTGGTCCGGGGGTAGATCGGGTTGCCCTCGTACCGCTCCCAGGTGACCCCGTCCGGCGAGGTGGCCACGCCCACCTGGTAGCTCTCGCCGTCGTGCCCGGCGTAGTACAGGTAGTACAGCGTGTTGGTCCGCAGGATGTCGGCCATGATCACGCCGCTGGCGTCCCAGTCCCCCTCGTCGCCGGGGCGGAACAGCGGGCTGGCCTCGAACTTGTCGAACTCCGGCACCCAGGGCAGCTCCACGAGGGGTTCGTCCGGCCTCTCGAGGCCCCACGCATACCCGAAGGACCGCGCTTCGAAGGAGGTGAAGGCCCTCACCGTGTCGTGGTCCGGGAAGAAGCTGAACGCGACCTCGTGCAGTCCCGGGGCGAATCCCTGCTCGCAGTAGCGCAGAAGGCCGTCCTCGCCGGTCACCCCCTCGCCGATCACGCCTCCGATCGAGAGTTCGACCGTGCCATCCACGCCCGCCAGCGGCTCGCCGTCCAGCGAGAGGGTGGCCTCGAAGCACACCTCTTCGCACTCGTCGGCCACCAGGTCCGCGGTCGGAGAGGTGATCTCGACGGTCATCTCCGGGGCCGTGTCGTCGTCGTCCGCGGCGGAGTCGTCGTCGCCCACGGCGGAGTCGTCGTCGCCCGCGGTCGTGGTG
>CAZXHG010000377.1:0-7236 GCA_964639985.1 uncultured Rickettsiales bacterium | reverse complement strand
GGTGTTTGCGCGATCAGCAGATCGAGTTTTTGGGGCTGCTCGTATGCAACTTGACGAGTTACGCAGATCCCTGAAAGCCTGCGGCGATGGGTCGCCGGGTACGGCTCCCACCGCTTCATAGGGATCGGAGGAATGTATGGAGTCCAGTAATTCACGACGTTTCAGCTGGTTGGCGCTCGTGCCAGTCGTTTCGCTTCTGCTTGTTATGTCTGGCTGCTGTGGCGGCGCTGAGGAGAAACAAATCGACAGCGACACGGTCTCGACCACCCCGAAGTCAGGTGATCCCGCACCCGCTGCACGAGGGGCCACCGGTGGAGCCCCGGACCTCTCGTCCCTGACCCCAATGCCGCAGCAGTCGGATTTGCCGAAGTGGGTGGTCGATGAACTCTCGACAGACGTGGAGCTTTGCCAACAGCGGGTTGGGGAAGCCTGCCTGTACCTTGGGAATGCATGTGCCGAGAACGCAGACGGGCATGTACCAAATCCAGAAGCATCTACGGCTCTGCTACGCCGGGCCTGTGAGCTTGGAGAACCCGAGGCCTGCGAGAAGGTCGGCGTCAAGCTGGTTCTGGAGCCCGTGACTCAGACCGCCATGGGCGTCGAGTGGGTCGTTGAGGCAGAGATCTCTTACAAGGTGCTGCTGAAGAAGATCGAGTGCGACTCATCCACTCGGGAGTGCGAACTGACCATCGAATACCCTGGTGGGTGGGGCGAACTCACGTACAAGCCGAAGGCGTTCGAGTACGACAAGGACGGGGTGCGACTCGACACCGATATCCTCGACCACCCGGATGATGACAGCTCCGTCAGAGACACCATGTACCTGGACGAGGACACCACACGGGTGGTGATCAAGAAGGACTGAGATGGTCCCCACGCCCAGCCACCGGGTACGTCCCGTTGCCATTGCCATCTTTGTTCCAATGGCTCTACTGGCCGCTGCTGCGGTCGGGGGCTGCTGTGGAGCGGGGAAGAAGGAACTGACCGAGGAGGAGTTGGAAAAGCTGACCCCCGAAGAGTGGGCCGCTCGATGCGAGAAGTACGCCGACCTGACCGCGTGTCACTGGGCTGCTGGTGCCTACTACAGGGGCGAAGGCGTAGAGCCGGATGAGGGCAGAGCCCTGGACATGAACACCGTCCTCTGCGACCACGACGACGGATACGGTTGCTTCGTGGTAGGCACCGCCATGGTGATGGGCATGGTGCCGGGGGCAAGCGAGGACGATGGCTGGGCCAACATCCATAAGGCATGCGCTCTGGGCCACGAAAAGGCGTGCTCGTTCCCCGACGAGATCGCCGCCGCCGAGGCCAACGAGCTTGTCCAGACCGCCGAGGCGAACGGGGAGCTGGCAAGCGCCCGCCTGATCAAGCTCCTCGATCCCAATGTCCCGGACGAGAAGGTCTACCGGGGCACCAGCGTTGACCTTGACGCTGCTGCGGACGAATTCGAGCGGCACGATCTCCAGCATGGCGGCGGTGACTTACGCCAACGACGGCTGGCGGAAATCGAGGCCATCGCCGGGAAGCCCTGGCTGGTGACGTTGCAGTTAAACCAGTGGCCGTGGGGGAAGAATACCTACGCGGAGTACGACTTCGACCGAGCAGCCTGGCCGTACACGTCGGCTGAGGCCACATGGAACGTCACCGGGGATGCCACTGTTGGACGTGCCTTCTACTCCCACGGCACGGATGCCGTCTGGCTGAGTAGCTGGTCGTTCAACATCCACGATGACGGCATGTTCGCCTACCTCCGGATCGACAGCGACAAGACGGAAGGCTGGTGGGGGAGAAACGACCACGGACATGCCGTGCTTTTGTGGCCCATGCCCGATGAAGAGGCCCGAGAGCGGAAGGACGAGATGCGGTACTTCCACGTCGTCCAGATGGCCGTTATCCCCGACGACGAGGTGACGAACCAGGGCCCTAGCGCCCCCAACCCAAACCGACGCATCATCACCGTCGAGCCCGTAGCTTACAGGCTATGCAAGGTCACCGAGAACGAGAAAGACATCATGTGGCACCAGCGCCGCGTCCCCGACCAGGAAGTGTTCGACTGCCTGGACTGGTGGTTCGTCGGCGTGTACCGCTGATCAAGCGGAAAGGTCTTCCCGCTCCGCCATCTCGTCCAGCTCCGCCTGGAGCATCCTTGTCAGCGCATACGCCCGGCGCGGCAGGTTGGCCCGGACTGCTGAGTCGCTGCTCATCGCCAGCTCCCCGAATAGGTCGATGAAGGCCGTCGCCAGATCGCCAAGCCGTTCGTCCAGGTCGGGGTCGAGCGCCAGCAGCGGGAGCTGGAAGGCGTTGGCGATCTCGTTGACCGCCCACGATGCGGTGCCGGGCTCGTCGGCCTCGATGGCCTTCAGGCGGTCGATGATTTGCTGTACGGCCTCGTTGGGGTCGATGTCGTTCATCATGGTCGCGTCCTCCCGGTCGTCTGTAGGTGGGCGAAGCACTTACAGTCCGCAGCCCTCGGGTCGCTGGTCACCCACGACCACCGCTGCTCCGCCTCAATCCAGGGTTGCACCTCCACGCGGTCGGCAGCGGTCACGCCCCCGGCCCGGGCCAGCCCGTCGTCGTCCTTGATCACGTCGCAGTCCACGGCGGGGTCATCGACGGGCTCGGCCCCACCTCGGATGACAGCCAGGATCTTGACCTTGCAACCGGTCAGCCCGGCGTGTTCCGTCCCGATGTAGATGGTCTCCATGCCGATCACCTTCATCACGTTCTCCTCGCTCACCAGGTTGGTGCCAGCCGTCGGTAGACAACCTCGTGCCAGCCGTCCCCGATGTAGATGATCCCGTCGCCCTCGCAGAGTGGGCAGTCGGCCCGGTTTTCCTCGTTGCCGGTGCCGTCCCCGCAACACCAGCACGTCGTCTCCCCGCTCGTGCTGTAGGCAGCGATTCGCTCCCAGCCCTTCGGTGGATCAGGGAGCCCGTACAGGCCGTCCTGAATGGCCGTCCTGACCTCGTGGTGCCTGTATCCCCGGCCCTCGCAGGCGGGGCAGTCGTCCCGGGCACCGTGCCCCTGGCAGTCGGGGCACTCGACCTGCTCGGCGTCCCGCAGCTCGGAGGCGTACTCGGGCACGCCGTCGTACCAGTAGGCGATCCCGTCCGGGCCGTCCCACTCGTCGGGGAAGTCCGGGTGGGCGACGTGCAGCTCGCCACCGCCGAGGGCGAACACGCAGGCGATACGCTCCCGCTCCAGGTCGATGTCGGTCATCAGGCGGCCTCCTCGCCGTCCTGGGCGTCGTCCACGTCCTGGGCAGGCTCCAGCCCCTGGATGTACCCGGCGGCAGTCTGGGCCTGCCTGGCGGCGGTGAAAACGGCCTTCCGGTCGTCCCGCAGCACCCGGAGCCACGAGCCGATGTACTCGGCGTGTTGGAGCTGGCCGGGGATCATCAGGTCAGCGCACAGGAAGGCGGCGGCCATCTCCGCCACCATCTCCTCCATCGCGTAGGCCTCTGATCCGAACCTGCCGGTCAGGTCGCGGGCGCAGCGGTCGGCGTGCCCCGTCCAGTGGGATAGCTCGTGCAGGGTGGTCGCCCAGAATGCGTCGGGGGACTCGAACCGCCCGACCTCGGGCATCTGGATGTGGTCGTCAGCCAGATCGTAGTAGGCCCGCACGCCGCCGTGGCGAACGTCGGCCCCCGACGCCTGGACGAAGGAGGCGGCCCGCTCGAAGCCCGTCTGCACGTCCAATTCGGTGATCGGCGGCGGGGCATGGCGGGTGTTCTCGCCACCCTCGGGCCACTCGACCTGCTCGTGGTTGAACACCGTGTAGACCCGCAGGATGGGGATCTTGCGGGACTGGCAATCACCGTCGTCGCCGTCGTCGTCCTGCTGGTCGCCGGGCCGGTCGATGAACTTCCAGTAGACGACCCTGGTGCCCTTTTCGCCCTTGCGGACGTGGGCTCTCAGCTGCTTCGCCTGCCGGTACGTGTACCAGCGGGGGTCGGCGTAGCCGAGCAGGGCCAGCAGGATGACGTTGATGCCCTGGTAGACGTGGCCGGAATGGCCGTTCAGGGGGCGACCACCACGGCGATCCCAGGGGCAGGCCCACGGCGCGACCCCCACCTCCAGAGCGGCGATGATGCGGTCGGTGATCTCCTGGTAGTGGTCGCGCCGGGCCATCGGGGTAGCTCCTCTCTTGAGGCAGCTACTCGCGGGATGGCGGGACTGAGATTTCGACACGAAGGGCCTCGGCTCCCGACTGGACGATGTTCGGGGTGGGTAGTGTGGGAACTGACAAGCGCAGCGGCGAACGATTGCTCGCCCTGAACGAAGTCGACGAGATGACCCCCGGAACAAAAAAAGAAAGAAGCTGCCCCATGAGCAAGGTGTTCGAGCATCTTCCATCGAGTCTCACGGAATGCCTGTTCCATCACGCGAATCGGCTGCACGTCTCTCCAACCACCCTTGCCTTCGACATCCTGTGGTCTTGGGTCAGGGAAGCTGATCTGGAGGAGTTCATCATTGGCCGGGAAGTGCAGATCCTGCAGACCCCAACTTGGCGGAACGGGCGGCGGATGCGGGGCCTTGAACCTGGTGTTATTGGGAAGATCGTAAGTGTCGATTGGCTATTGTTCGACGCGGAATTTCCTGGCCGACGCCGCACTCTGTGGAAGGAACACCGGGGTACGGTCTGGTGCATGGCCGACGAGGTGGGTGAACAGGCGTTTGCGAGGTGAGCCGCCGGATACCATCACTCCTGCGACCTTGTGTTTCGACGGATTATCCGTTCGCCGTCCTCACATCCCGACTAGGCATCCCTCGCTCCTCACCCATCGGATAGAGCAAACAACACATCAACCCAGACCCGGAAGTGCGGACATTTCTCCATCATCTGCGGCAAGCCGATGGCTCCAGCCACAATCGGGCCGACTGAGCGCTTGTGGTAGTCCGGGATCTCCTTGCGGATGCGCTGAGACGGAGAGGTTTCCTGCCCGTCGTCGATGTGTTCTGGAGTGTCGAATTTGCCGGGGATCGCCCCGAGGTTCTTGATCGCCTTGTTGCGGCTGCTGTCGGAGTAAGCGACGGCCAGCTTGCTGATGTCGGAAAACAGCAACGCCTCAAACTCATGCAGCTGTATGTAGGGGATGAACCTGGGGTCGCCAACATCTTCGGCAAGTGCCCGCTCCAACGCGATGACGCGGGCAACCGGGTCATTGAGGCTGGTGGCCTCCTCGTATCCAGGGAAGTCCTCCGGGAGCCGGTAGAGGTCGAACATAGTGGTGAAGTGGTCGTCCTCACCCTTGAATTGCCCTGTCCATCGGATGATGTCGTTGCGGACGGTCTCGTAGGTGGTCAACCCGCCCTTGAACGTCTGCAACTCCAGGTGACCGCCAATCCTCCGTCTCCTACGCCCCGTCACCACACGGGCCGCCTGGGCGTACACACCTCGCAGGGCCAAGGGGTCGATGAGCACGTCCCGGACGAACGTCTCCTCGGTGTGCCCCTCGACGATCACGTGGAGCCGGGTCAACGGGTGGGTCTCCCGCCGAGGACGTTCTTCTCCCACAGTTCGCTGAGGGTGTAGTCGTCGAGCCAGTCCTTCAGATCACGCTCATCGAGGCGGTGGACCTCGGACGCTCCGTTGACCCGGGCAGCGACCAGGACCTCTTCGGGGGTGAAGCAGTCCACGAACCGCGTCGACTGTGTCGCCACAAGAATCTGGCAGTGATGGGCCGTCTCTCGGATCAGATCGCTGATCAGCTCGATGGCATAGGGGTGCAGGCCCAGTTCGGGCTCGTCGATCACTAGGACGCCGGGCAGTTCGTTCCTCGGCTGGAGCAGCACCGTGATCAGGGCCATCGTGCGGAGCGTGCCGTCCGACAACTGGTGAGGGCCGAACAGCATGTCGCTCCCCTGCTGCTTCCAGTTGAGGATGATCTTCCGGTCTTGAAGCTGGCTCTCTTCGAGTACAAAGGCGTCGAAGAACGGGGCCACCTGACAGATCGTGCTGACGATCCTCTCGTAGACTGCTGGGGTCTTGACCTGGAGCCGATGGAGGTACGCCGCCAGGTTGTGACCGTCCCGCCGCAAGTGCCTCGTGTCTTCGACGTACACCGGCTGGCGGATGAGCGCCGACTGCGAGGTGTCGTCGAAGTGGTAGACGTGGATCTGTCGAAGGTAGCCCTGCAGCGAGGCGGCAAGTAGATTCCCCCGCTCCCCGGCCCTTGGCAACTGCGATTCGGGGAGTCCCCCCTTGACCGAGTCGAGAGGGATGTCCCCAGCGGGCGAGGTCCTGCCGATGGCCTCGTAGTCGATGATCAGCACGCCACCCGGCCCCGCCCCCAAGGCTACGCCGTAGTTGAACGTCTCTTCATCGTCCTCGAAGAGCGTCATCAGGCGGCCCTGCCGCGTAGCCTTGAGACCACCGTGGAGCACTGACGCGGCCCCTCCCCTCGATGTGGCGAAGCTGGCGAAGCCTTCCGTCCCGAGGAACGAGAGCATCTCCAGGCAGGCGACGAGGTTCGACTTGCCCGCGCCGTTCGCGCCGATCAGGACGTTCACGTCGCCCAATTCGACCTTCACGTCGCTGAAAGAGAACAAGCGCTCGATGTCGATCCGCTGCAACCGCATCGGGGTTCACCTCGCCGTGCTCGGGCACGGGGCCTTATTGTACCCCCTCGGAGCCTTCCCGTATCGAGGTAGGCGGGACGACCTCTACCCAGTCGCTGTCCGGGCGTTCCGAAGCGCCTCCCGGATCGACATCCCCCTCACCTGCTCGTCCTCCGCAAGTAGCCGCTCCCTCACGTCGTCAGGCAGGTCGAGCAGGGACATGATCTGCGTCACCCTCGCCCTGGTGATGCGTTCACGGCGGGCGATCCCGGCCCGGTTAATCGTCCCGGCCTCGATCTCTGTCTGCCAGGCCATCGCCTTCCGCAGGGCCTCGGCGGCGGGCGGCGGCCCGGCCATCAACGCCTCCATCCGTTCCCGGCGTTCACGGAGCTTGCGCTGGCGGGGCGACTCGACTACATCTGGTTCGGGAATCGCCGTCGCATCAACCACGAGGGCATCGGTACTTTCGGCCCCCAACCTGCGGAGCCAACATTGACCATAGGCAGAACCGTGGGTGACCACCGCGGTTCTGCTTTTTTCGTTCTGGCCCTGCCGTTCCCGCCGCCGCTGCTCCCGTTGCTACCCGGGTTCCGCCCGTCGCCGGCCGAGTTGTCCCCGGGCGTACCCGGGATGTGCGGGAAGGTGTAGTGGATCGTCAGGCGGTCGCCGTCCGCGT
>CAZXHG010000376.1:0-7443 GCA_964639985.1 uncultured Rickettsiales bacterium | reverse complement strand
GCCCTGTGGGCCATCCGTGCAGGCTTGCGCAGAGACTGGCGGATCGAGTCTGCTTCTTCCATCGCCTCCTTGACCGACGTGGCCTGCCCGTAGTACCACCCCTCCTTCGCCGAGGGAGATCCATGACCACCGTCGCCGATCTCAGCCCGCAGGTCCGGGAGCTGTACCCCTGGGAGGGATCGTACGCGGAGGTGGGCGGCCACCGCATGCACTACCTCGACGTGGGCGAGGGGCCGGCCGTGGTGATGGTGCACGGCAACCCCACGTGGTCATTCTACTACCGCGAGCTCGTGGCCGAGCTGTCCGCCGACCACCGCTGCATCGTACCGGACCACGTGGGCTGCGGGCTGTCGGACAAGCCGGCCGACTGGGGCTACGGCATCGCCGACCACGTGCACAACCTCGCCGAGCTGCTGGGGCAGCTGCAGCTGCGGGACGCGACCCTGGTCGTGCACGACTGGGGCGGGGCCATCGGCTATGCCGCGGCCCTGCAGTACCCGGAGGTGTTCCAGCGCTTCGTGGTGTTGAACACGGCCGCGTTCTACCTGCCGCTGCCGTTCGGCCTGCGCGCGCTGCGCCTGCCCCTGTACGGGCCGGTCATGATCCGCGGCCTCAACGGGTTCTTCCCCATGGGCTGGCACATGGCCACCGTGCAGAAGCAGCGGTTCACCGCGGCGGTGAAGGAGGGGTACCTGGCGCCGTACGGCTCGTACGCCGAGCGGCGGGCGATCCTGCGCTTCATCCAGGAGATCCCCATCGAGGAGGACCACCCCACGCGCACGTTGGTCACCGAGCTGGAGCAGGGCCTGCCCCAGCTGGTGGGCCGTCCGCACCTGGTGTGCTGGGGTCTGAAGGATCCGGTGTTCCACCCGGGCTACCTCGCCGCGTGGAAGGAGTGGGTCCCCCACGCCGAAGTGCACGAGTACGACGACGCAGGCCACTGGGTCATGGACGAGGTGCCGGATCGGATCCGGCCGCTGGTGCGGGACTTCCTGGCCCGCCACGAGGGAGAGAGCGAATCATGAAGGCACTGGTAACCGGTGGGGGCGGCTTCGTGGGCCGGCGGGTCGTGGAGCTGCTGCGCGAGCGCGGCGACGAGGTCACGTTCCTGGCTCGAGGAAGCTATCCGGAGGTCGAGGCCAGCGGCGCCACCGGCCTGCAGGTCGACCTGCGGGACGCGGACGCGCTGGCCGAGGCCGTGCGGGGGCACGACGTGATCTTCCACGTGGCCTCCATGACCGGGTTCTGGGAGCGCCCCGGGACCGGGCTGTACCGGGCGGTCAACGTGGAGGGCACGCGCAACCTGCTGACCGCGGCCGAGGCCGCGGGCGTGCCGCGGCTCGTGTACACCTCCACGCCCTCGGTGGTGGGGTACGAGGGCGACGTGGAGAACGGCGGCCAGGAGCTGCCCTACGCCGAGACCCACGAGAGCGAGTACCCGCGCACCAAGGCCGAGGCGGAGCAGTTCGTACTGGCGGCCAACGGACCGAAGCTGGCCACGGTCGCGCTGCGGCCGCACCTGGTGTTCGGCCCGCGGGACAACCACCTGCTGCCCCGGCTGGTGGACCGCGCTCGGGCAGGCAAGCTGCCCGTGGTCGGGGATGGGGCCAGCCGGATGGACCTGACGTACATCGACAACGTGGCCTGGGCCCACCTCGACGCGGCCGACGCGCTGGTGGATTGCGAGGCGCAGTGTGCGGGCAGGCCCTACTTCATCTCCAACGACGAGCCGGTGGTGTTCTACGACTGGTTCGGCGGGGTGTGCGAGGCGCTGGACGTACCCCGCCCGAGCAAGACGCTGTCCCTGGGCCTGGTCCGCACCCTCGGCAGCGTACTGGAGTGGACCTGGAACACCTTCCCGATGAAGGGCGAGCCCCGCATCACGCCGTTCATCGCCAGCGGGCTGGCGCGGCACCACTGGTACGACATGGAGCCGGCGAAGAGGGACCTCGGATTCCGGGTGCGCGTCACCATGGAGGACGCGACTGCGGGCACGATCCAGTGGCTCCGCGACGGCGAGGCGACGGTGCGTAGCACCGATGGCGAGATCATCTACAAGTGAAGTAGGGCTTGCCATCTGCTGCAAACACCGCTAATAGACCTGACGGTCCGGGAGGCTGATCCCTGGACGTCAAACACTGAACACGATTCACCGGACGACGGAACCGACATGCTCTGGCACAAGGTCTTCATCGAATCGACGGCATACGATCTCCCCGACAAGAGCGTCTCGAGCGCGGAGATCGAGGAGATGTTCCAGGACACCCTCGATCGTCTCGGCGTGCCTCCTGGCAGGCTCGAGGCCATCTCCGGGGTCAAGGCACGTCGCTGGTACGAGCCGGGCGAACGCCCGTCGGACATCGGCACGCGCGCCGGCTTCAGGGCGCTGGAGAAGGCCGGCGTCGAGGCCGCGGACGTCGACCTGCTGATCAACGCCTCGATCACCCGTGACTTCACCGAGCCGGCCACGGCCGCGGTGGTGGGCGGCAACCTCGGGGTGGGGCACAAGTGCCTGACCTACGACATCACCCACGCCTGCATGGGCTTCATCACGGCGATGGTCGCTGCGGCCAACGCCATCGAGTTGGGGCAGGTCAAGTACGCGCTGATCGTCAGCGGTGAGAACCCGGCCATGGACCGCTCCTGGGTCCCGGGCGAGAACCCGGCCGTGCAGAAGCCCTGGATGCAGTCGACCATCGACGCCCTCTCCGACCAGGACAGCCCCGTGGAGATGTTCCGCACGCGCTTCGCCTCGCTGACCCTGGGCTGCGGCGGCGTGGCCGTGGTGATGACCCACGAAGACCTGTCGAAGTCCGGGCACAAGCTGCGGGGCGCCACCCAGCGCTCGGCCGTGGAGCACAACAAGCTGTGCATCGCCTCGGACACCGGCGCGATGCAGACCGACACCGCTGGCCTGCTCCAGTTCGGCACCCAGATCCTGATCGACGGCTTCCCGGAGGCGGCCGAGGAGTTCGGCTGGCACAACGGCAACATCGATCACTTCATCTGTCACCAGGTCAGCCTGGCCCACTTCCAACGGGTGTTCAGCGCCCTGGATCTGGACCTCAGCAAGGCCGTGATGACCTTGCCCTACCTGGGCAACTGTGCCTCGGCCGCGCTGCCGATCACGCTGGCCATCGCCGACGAGGACGGCACGCTCAAGGAGGGCGACGAGCTGTGCTTCTTCGCGGCCGGATCGGGCCTGGGCAGCATGCTGCTGTCAGCCACCTGGTAGCCCCGACCCACTCCCCCCTGTAGACTGCCCCGCCATGGATTCCTACAACATCGCGTCATTCCTGCGTGCCCGTGCGTCCGAGGACCCGGACCGCGTCGCCATCCGCTTCATGAAGCCCCACGCCGGCCCGGACCGCCCCGAGGGCACGGAGTTGACGTTCCGGGAACTGGAGACCCTGTCGGATCACTACGCTCGCGGCTTCGAACGCATCGGGCTGAAGAAGGGCGACCGCACCCTGGTGCTGGCCCGGCCTTCGTTGGACTTCTTCGCCTTCATGTTCGGCCTGTTCAAGATGGGCGCCATCCCGGTGCTGATGGACCCGGGCATGGGCATGAAGAACCTGCTGGCCTGCATCACCCAGATCCGACCGCGGGCCGTGGTCGCGCTGTCGGTGATCCACGCCTTCCGGCAGTTCATCCGCAAGCCGTTCGCCCACTCCGACCTGTTCGTGACCGTGGGGCGGCGCTGGTTCTGGGGTGGCCCCACCCTGGGGCAGGTGCTGGCCGCGGGCGCGGCCGAGGCCGCGCCCAACGAGATTAATCCCATAGCCGGTAGCGACGAGGCGTGCATCATCTTAACCTCCGGCTCGACCCGCACGCCCAAGGGCGTGTCCATACCCCACGAGGCCTTCGTCACGGTGATGCACAACATCACCGAGATGTTCGGCTACACCACCGACGACGTGTGGATGGAGGCGTTCTCCTCGTTCGTGTTCTTCGACGTGTGCGCCGGCATGACCACGGTGGTCCCGGAGGGCAACCTCACGAAGCTGGCCACGGTCGAGCCAGCGGACATCGTCAAGGCGATCCAGGACAACGAATGCACAGGCGCATTCGCCTCACCCATCGTGTGGACCAACGTGCTGCGGCTGGCCGACAAGGAGGGCACGAAGCTGCCGTCCCTGAAGCGAGCCGTGACCACGGGCGCTCCGATCCAGACACTCATGCATCGCCGCTTTCGAGGCATGGTCAACGACGGCGTGCACATGCTCACGCCTTATGGCGCCACCGAGGCGTTGACCGTGGCCTGCATCAGCTCCGAGGAGATCCTGGGCGAGACCATGGCCGAGACGGTCAAGGGCGCGGGCACGTGCGTGGGGCGGGCCGTACCCGGGACCACGATCCGCATCGTGCGGATCACCGAGGAACCGATGCCCACGTGGTCGGACGACCTGCAGCTGCCCACGGGCGATCTCGGTGAGATCGTGGCGGACACGGTGGTCGCCAGCCCGGAGTACAAGGACAACGACAAGGCCAACGCCGAGTCGAAGATCGAGCGGGACGGACGCATCATGCACCGCATGGGGGACATCGGGTACCTGGACGACCAGGCCCGGCTGTGGTTCTGCGGTCGCAAGGCCCACCGCCTCGAGACCGCGGACGGGATCGTGCCGGCCGTGCCGGTCGAGGGTATCTTCAACGAGCACCCGGCCGTCTTCCGCACGGCCCTGGTCGGACTGGGTACCCGCGGCAGCGAGCTGCCCATGTTGATCGTGGAGCTGGAGGACGGGCAGACCTGGAGCGCCGAGCTCGAGGCCGAGGTCCTGGCCCTGGCCGAGGGCACCCGCTGGGAGGACCTGGTGCAGCGCGTGACCACCCACGACGGCTTCCCCGTGGACGCTCGCCACAACTCCAAGATCCGGCGAGAGGATCTGAAGGCGTGGGCCGAGCAGCAGTCGCTGCCGGCGAAGACCTGATCCGAAGCTCGCGGCCCACGCTCGCGTGGGCCGCGAGCCTCATGAGGTCCAGAGATCCACGAACTGCTGGCTCTCCACGTCCACGATCCCGCGGTCGGTGATCCGGATGCTCGGGATCACCGCCAGCTGCACGAACGACAGGGTCATGAAGATGTCGCGTTCGGCGCCGAGCTGGGTCAAGGCGGCGCGGATCTGCTTGTAGCTCTCGGCCACCTCGAACAGGTCGCGGTTGGACATCAGGCCGGCCAGGGGGAGGGCCAGGGAGGCGAGCACGCGGCCGTCGAGGACCACGGTGATGCCGCCGTTCATCTCCTTGACCCGCTCGGCCGCGACCAGCATGTCCGTGTCGTTCATGCCCGCGGTGCACAGGTTGTGTGCATCATGGCCGACGGAGGTGGCGACCGCGCCGCGGCGGAAGCCGAGCCCCTTGATCAGGCCGACGGCGAAGCTGTGGCCCTCGTGGCGGTCGAGCACGGCGACCTTGGCGATGTCCTGGTCGGGGTCGGCCACCACCGCGCCGTCGACCATCGCCGGATCGACCTGCTGCTCTTGCGTCAGCAGGCTACCCTCGAACACCTCGATCACCCGCGCCTTGCCCTCGCCCGCGGGGATCCGCAGGGAGGCCTCGTTCACGGGCGGCAGCCGCACCTCGCCGAGGTGCTCGGGCACGTCCTGGTACACCCCCTCGATGCTCTCCACGAGCTGGCCATCGCGCACGACCACCCGGCCGTCCTTGATCACCATGCGGATGTTCATCTGCTCGAGGTCGTCGACGAACACCATGTCCGCCTTGTAGCCCGGCGCGATCGCCCCCATGGAGCGCAGGTTGAAGTAGCGCGCGGTGTTGATCGTGGCCATCCGGATGGCGGCCACCGGGTCCACACCGTGGCCGATGGCCGTGCGGACGAGGTGGTCGATGTGGCCCTCGGTCAGGATCTCCAGCGGGTCGCGGTCATCGGTGCAGAAGCTGAAGAAGTGGTGGTTGCGCAGGGTCACCGCCCCGATCAGCGCGTCGAGGTTGCGCGCCGCGCTGCCCTCGCGGATGAACACCTGCATGCCGCGGGCCACCTTCTCACGGGCCTCGTCCTCGGTCATGCACTCGTGGTCCGAGCGGATGAACGAGCACAGGTACGCGTTGAGGCGCTTGCCGCCGAGGCCCGGGGCGTGGCCGTCGATCTTCTTGTAGCGGTGGCGCAGGATCTCGATCTTGGTGATCAGCTCGCGGTCCCGGGCCAGCACGGCCGGGTAGTTCATCACCTCGCCCAGGGCGATCACCCGCTTGGGGTGGCGGTCGACGATGCCGATCATGTCGTCGGTGCCCACGTAGGCGCCAGACGTCTCCAGTCGCGTGGCCGGTACGGCCGAGGGGATGCCGATGTACACGTTGAGTGGGATGCCCTCGGTGGACTGGATGATGTAGTCCAGCCCCTCGGTGCCCAGCACGTTGGCGATCTCGTGGGGGTCGGCGATGACCGTGGTCGTGCCCCGCAGCAGGATCGCCTTGGCGAACTGCCGCGGCACCAGCATCGAGCTCTCGATGTGCAGGTGGGCGTCGATGAAGCCGGGGAGGGCGTACAGGCCGTCGGCGTCGATGAAGGTGTCCGTGTCCTGGTAGTCGCCGATGCCGGCGATGCGCTTGCGGAAGATGGCGATGTTGCCGTCCTCGACCTCGCCGGAGAACACATTGACGATGTGGGCGCCGCGCACCACGGCGCGGGCCGGTTCGTCGCCCAGGGCGACGGGGATGATGTCTCGGATCTTCATGCGGGGGAGTGTACTCAGAACACGAAGGCTGTGAAGTCCGCCTCGATGGAGAATCCGTCCAGGATGCCGTCACCGTCGATGTCCACGTCCAGGGAGCGGTACGTGTTGAGCAGGTCGGCCATGGTCTGGCTGGGGTCGAGCGGGTTGGGGATCGTGGCCGCGTCCGTCTCGTACATCTCGCCGTACAGGTAGCCGCCGTCGACGGCGGTGAGCACGCCGGTGAACTCCCCCTCGAGGTAGCCGTTGTACATGGTCAGCACGCCCAGCACGGGCATGTTGAACTGCAGCGACAGGGGGTTGCCGGCTGTGTCGAACAGGTCGCCGGCCATGTTGGCCTGGAAGTCGATCGGGATGGCCAGCGTGGGGTCCCAGATGTAGGTGCCGCCGGCGTAGGCGCCGCCGCCACCGCGAGCGCTGAAGTTGGGCGCGGACGGGCCGGTGGTGGGGTCGAAGATGATGATCAGGTCGGTGTTGCCCGGCGGCATGTAGCTGGGCAGCATGGCGTTGATCAGCGAGTCGAACACCGCGCTGCCGGTCAGCGTGGTGAACGCCAGCGAGTCGAACACGTAGGCCGGCGGGTCGATCACCAGGGCGAAGCAGCCCTCGTCGGTCTGGCCGTCGCAGTCGTTGTCCAGCCCGTCCGCGCCCAGGGCGCAGCCGTCCTCGACGATGGTGGGGTTGATCGTGGCGTCGCTGTCGTCGCAGTCACCGTCGCAGGTGGTCACGCCGTCGCCGTCGGCGTCCGCGC
>CAZXHG010000375.1:0-7446 GCA_964639985.1 uncultured Rickettsiales bacterium | reverse complement strand
CACGTCGGCGACCACCCAGATCCTGGGCGACAACCCCACTGCCGAGAGCGAGGCCCTGGTCATCCTCGGCGACATCGAGGGGCACGCGCCCGCCCTCTTCGCCGAGGTCGAGGTGATGCCCTGGGGCGACGATCGGCTCAAGCTGGTGCCCGGCATCCGCTGGGACTACTACTGGCTCAAGCAGGGAACGTCATTCTCCACCTTCGATCCCCGCTTCGCCGTGCGGGCGCGGGTCCACCGCACGACGGTGCTCAAGGGCAGCGCCGGGCTGTTCCACCAGAACCCCCAGCCGTGGGAGATGTTCGAAGGCCTCGGCAACCCGGATCTGGACCCCGAGTCCTCCCCCCAGTTCGTGCTCGGCTTCGAGCAGCAGTTCGCGCCGTTCCTCACCCTGGACGCCCAGCTCTTCTACAAGTGGATGGACAACCTCGTCGTGATGGTGTTCGACGACGTGTCGTCCGCCGAGGACGTGTGGCGCAACGGCGGGGTCGGGCGCGTGATCGGAGGGGAGTTCATGCTGCGCTGGACGCCCCACCGGAACTTCTTCGGCTGGATCGCCTACACGGTGTCGAAGAGCACGCGGCAGGACCAGCCGGACCAGGACTGGTACGACTTCGAGTTCGACCAGCCCCACATCCTCGACATCGTGGCCACGTACGAGTTCCCGTACCACATCCGCCTGGGGGCGCGATTCCGGCTGGTGTCGGGCAACCCCACGACCGGGGTGATGGGCGCGATGCTCGACGTGGACGTACCGGCCTACAGCGGGCTGTGGGGCGACTACGGCGCGCTGCGCATGCCGCCGTTCCACCAGCTCGACATCCGCCTGGAGAAGGAGTTCATCCTGCGGCGCTGGCGGCTCACCGCCTACCTCGAGATCATGAACGTGTACAACCGCCAGAACCCGGAAGCGGAGCTGTACAACTTCGACTACACCGAGAAGGACTACCTCAACAGCCTGCCGTTCATCCCGAACATGGGCGTGCGAGCGGAGTTCTGATGGCCCGGCTCCTCCCTCCCCTGCTGTTCGTCGCGCTGGCCGTGGCCGGCTGCGATCCTCCCGACCTGACCCCCACCTCGGAGGTCGTGCGGCTGCGCGTGCTGGCCATCGAGGCCGCTCCGGCGGAGCTGCGGTTCGGCGACGAGGTGACGCTGCGCCCGGTGATCGCCGATCCGTGGGAGGAGGGATACTCGGTCCAGTGGATGCCCTGCATCGAGGCCTCGATCGGCGGGTTCGCCGCGTGTGACTTCGACAACATGCTGGTGGACCTCGCCGACCCGTTCTCCCTGGCCGCGCTGACCCAGGAGGACCTGGTGTTCGGCGTGGACCAGCAGGCGGTGTACGACCTGCTCGCCGAGCGGGATCCGCTGGACCGTGCCGACGGGCTGGGCCTGCAGTTCATCCTGATGTTGCTGCCGCGAGGCAAGACGTTCTTCGACTACCTCCCCGAGTTCGACACGTCCCGGTTCGACGATCCGGACTACCTCGCCGAGTACGAGCAGGAGGCGAGCGAGGCCATGGGGACGGTCTTCGAGGAGTTGATCAGGCAGAGCCGCATCTCCTACAAGCGGGTCATCGTGTCCGACCCCGACTCGGTGGGCATCGCGCTGCACGACGACGGGGACTGCATGGACCTGCCCGGGCTGCTCCCCAACGAGGGCCCGCAGCTCGGCGGGATCCTGCAGCGCCTCGAGGGGCAGGAGATCGCCTGGCCCACCGGCGCGACCTTCGAGGTGCCGATGGGGGAGGCCGTCGAGCTGCGGCCGCTGTGGAACCCGGACGACCGCGAGGCCTACTACCACGTGGCGTGGAGCGGCGAGACCGAGTGCCGCATCGAGAACCCGTTCTTCGGCTGGTACGCCACGGACGGCGGCTACGACAACGCCGACGGTTTCTCCATCGACTACTCGTTCCTCGACGAGGCGGGCGATCCGGCCTGGGTCCAGTGGACTGCGCCCCGGAGCGAACCGGTGCACTCGCCGGTCGAGGGGTGGCTGGTGGCGTGGGATCGCCGGGGAGGGATGTCGTCCGTGGGTTTCCGCTTCGAGGTCACCGAGGCGTCGGCCGACACGAACGCCGAGGACTGAGGGGCTCAGCCGCCCCCGACGCGGTAGCTGGCCGACAGGGACGAGCTGAAGTCCTCGCAGCGCGCCTGACCGAGGGGGAGCGCCTCGTTGCAACCCCAGCCATAGGTCACGGAGATGCGGAAGATGCCGTTGTCGTCGTCCGGGCTGGTGGCGTAGTCGAACTCGTGGGAGCCCGGTTCGAGGCGGGTGGCGATCCCCTCCCAGGTGCACGGATCCCGGCGCACGCGCGAATAGGCGTCGTTGCGGAACTCCTCCACCTCGAACGGGTGGCACCCGGGCAGGAAGATCGCCTCGCCGGTCTTGTTCTCGATGGTCACGGTGACCCGATCACCAGCGGCGTACACCGGCTGACCCACGGTCACCACCACGTCGTCCGCCGACAGCACCGTCGCGGGTATGGCGAGCACGATGGCGGCGAGCAGCCAGCCCCCGATTCCGATTCGCTTCATCCGATCACCTCTCCTCGAAGAAGACTTATACCGCCGCCCGGATCCGGTGGGCAAGCCGGTCATCCCGCGAGGGCGTCGGACCCTCGCGACAGTCGCCCGCAGAACCACCGGGAAATCAAGTATTTATCGATGGTTTCGTTTTGAAATGGTCGGGGTGCGGCGCGCTTGACAGGCTTTCGAAACCTCGGGTAGAACCCTGTCCGCGTTTTTGTGCGGTGGTTCAGGTCTTCCGATAAGAGAGAGCACATCGAAGAAATGCCTCGCGGCCGATGGTCGCGGCCGTGTTTCCGCAGTATCGACGGGGTGTTGGGTCCCTGCCACGCGCGCAAGCGGGCACGCCCGGCCCCACGTGCCCACGGACCGAACCACCACCACGACCGGACCTCCGTACGGGAACGCCGTGTAAAAGGACTGTGAAAAACGAGCGGCTCTGAAACCAGTCGGGCCGCCACACGTTGACGAACAGTAGGACGGGTTCCCCCCGCACCTCCTGTTGCGCGGGCGTGAAGGAGTGACGATGCGAAGTTGGTCCATGCTGCTGACGCTGCTGGTGACGTGGTGCCTGCTGGCCCCAGCCGCCTACGGCGCCGACCGGGACGACGACGGGGACGAGGGCGGTTCCACGATCGTCGTCAGCCGGGGTCCGGAGAAGCACGGCTTGCAGGTGCGGAACAAGTTCTTCCGCAAGAAGGGACGCTTCGAGATCACGCCGAATTTCGGCTACGTCACGAACAACGAGTTCAACCAGGACTTCACCGGTGGGATCGACTTCGCGATCCACCTGTCGGAGCGCTTCGCCATCGAGTTCGGCGGCATGTACGCGTTCCTGGCGGCGGCCAACCAGAAGGACCTCTCCGCCGCGGTGCTGTCCCTGACCGACCCCAACATGCTCGAGGCCACGGACCCCGGCGCATTCGTGCACGCCGGCATCCTGTGGAGCCCGATGTACGGCAAGATCAACCCCTTCGGGTTGTCGGTCATCAACCTCGACTTCTTCTTCGCCTTCGGCCTCGGCTATGCGTACGAGGAGATCGAGGTCCTGAAGATGGACTGGGGGACCTCCAGCGCGGTGGTGGAGCAGAACTTCCAGAACCACCTGGTCCCGTTCCACCTCGGTGTGGGCGTGAAGGTCTTCGCCTCCCGCGGCTTCAGCCTCCGCATCGATGGTCGGTTCTACATGACCCTCGACCAGATCCTGGACTTCAAGGACCCCCGCGCTGCGCAGGCCAACCGCAACCTGCTCAGTCAGAACGAGTTCACCAACCGGCTGGACTGCGGCCAGACCGACGAGGCCCACTGCGTGACCACCCTCGCCAGCACGTTCGTCGTGTCGGTGGGTGGAAGCATCTGGGTACCCAAGATGAGAGCCGAGGACTGAGTCGGGAGGACACACCGTGCAGACGCAGAGCACCATGCAAGTGAAGCTGAAGATTCTCTGGGGTATCGCGGCGTTCGCCCTGTTCGGGCTCCCGGCGAGCTCCGCCTGGGCGAACGAGGCCGACGGGCCAGCCCTGGACACCGGGCTCGTGGTCACCGGCGCCGACGTCGTGGCGCAGGATGACGACGAGGACGACGGGGATGACGAGGACGAACCCCGGGCCCGACGCGGGAGTGCCCGCGACGAGGAGCGGGCGACCCGCAGCGCCACGGGGCGCAAGCGCATCATCAAGGTCGTGCAGCGCAAACACTTCATGAAGCTGCACCGCCTCGAGGCGACCATCCCCGGCGTGGGCATGGTCACCAACGACCCGTTCCTGCGCCGGATCCTGTTCTCGGGCAAGTTCGAGTTCCACCTGACCGAGATCTCGTCGATCGGCGCCTACCTGTGCTACTCGCCGGACATGGGCGACAGCGACCTCAAGCAGCTGACCAGCCGCCTCGAGGAACGCAAGGAGGTGGTGCCCGACATCTCCCGCATCATGTTCATCGGCATCTTCGACGTGGGCTTCTCGCCCATCTTCGGGAAGGTCGAGCTGGGCACGACCCGGATCATCAACTACGACCTCTACGTCGCCGCTGGCGCGGGTGTGCTCTATACCTACGACGACGAGGAGCTGGTGACGGGCGGTGACGAGAAGTACCGCAAGCAGATCCACCCGGTGACCTCCATGGCGTTCGGCTTCCGTATCGCCTTCAACGAGTGGTTCGGCATCCGCCTCGAGGCGCGCCTGCTGACCCACATCGAGCAGGTGGATCGCGCCGAGGGTCTCAACCTCGAGATGAAGAACAACTTCGCCGTGCAGTTCGGACCGTCCTTCTTCCTGCCCCCGCGCATGAAGCAGGTCCGGTAACGGGAAGGAAGAGGGAAGAACATGCAGCGCAGAATCCTGACCATCGTCGTCGTGCTGGCAGCCCTCTGCTGGGTCACGTCCGCCTGGGCCCTGAGCAAGGACGACATCATCAACATGAAGAGCGTGGGGGTGCCCGACAGCATCATCATCTCCACGATCCAGTCCTCCGATGCGGTGTTCAACCTGTCGGCCGAGGACATCATCGAGCTGAAGAAGGCCGGCATCAGCGACACGGTCATCGAGGCGATGCAGGCGACCTCCGGGGACATCAGCCGCGAGAGCCGCCGCGTGGTGGACGAACCGGTCGAGACCCGCGAGACGAGCGACGAACCGCGGGAGACGAGGGAGACCGCGGGCCGGAGCGATTCCTCCGAGGGCACGGACCGCTCCACCCGCTCCCGGGACGAGGACGACGACGACGACGACATGATCCGGGGACGCCGCGGTCGCGGCGACCGTCGTGACGACCGCGACGAGGCCGAGGAGGCCAAGGCGCTGGCCTACACGCCCCCCGAGATCAAGGAGGCGATCGGCCAGTACAAGTCCAAGAAGTACCTCAGCTCCTCGTACAACCTGTTCAACATCCTCGACTCGCGGAAGTACCCGGAGCAGGAAGTCAAGATCCACTACTACCTGGCCGACAGCCTCTACCGCCTCGAGCTGTACCACTCGGCGCAGGTCTACTTCATCAAGGTCGTCCGCGAGGGTCCCGGCACCTACTTCGCGCCCGCCCTGACCAAGCTGGTCTACATCTGGCGCAAGACCAACGACCCGACCGCGCTGGTGCAGCTGATCGGCGACATCGACCCCGACGACTTCCCGTCCAAGGTGCGCTCGGACCTGATGTACCTGCTGGGCCGCCGCCAGTTCGACGAGCAGAACTACCGCCAGGCGCTCAAGTACCTCGAGCAGGTCAGCGACCGCTCGGACCACTACCTGCAGGCCCAGTACATCCAGGGCGTGATCTACAACCGCCAGGGCAAGCTCAAGCAGGCCGTGGGCAAGTTCGTCGACATCCTCAAGGAGACCACGGTCTACGGCGACCCGGCCGAGGTCGAGAAGGTCCGCCACCTGTCGCTGCTGAACATCGGCCGCATCTACTACGGCATCGAGCAGTACGACAAGGCTGCCGACAAGTACTACGAGTGGGTCCCCCGGGACAGCGAGTACTGGCCGGAGGCCCTGTTCGAGGCGTCCTGGTCCTACTTCATGACCGAGGGCCAGGAGAACCGCGCGCTGGGTCACATCATGACCCTGGAGTCGCCCTTCTACGACGACAGCTACTGGATGCCCGAGATGGTCATCCTCAAGGCGCTCATCTACTACCGCATCTGCGAGTACGACGAGGTCAGCGCCATCCTCGACTCCTTCGAGGCCGAGTACGGCCAGGTGGCCGAGGACATCAAGCGGTTCATCAAGCCCTACGCGGACCGCGAGCTCGAGCCACAGCACGCCTACAAGACCATCTACGGCCGCACGTCGACCTTCTACGACTCGCTGCCGCAGGCCGTGTACGCCCACATCGAGCTGGACCAGACGTTCATGGGGCCCCACCTGCACGTCATCCAGATCGAGGGTGAGCTCGAGACCATCCGCGGCATGAAGCCCCAGTGGAAGAACTCCCCCCTCGGCCACGAGCTGGTCGAGCGGCTGCGGGAGGACCGCAAGCGCTACATGAAGCGCGCGGGCATCGTGCTGATCAACAAGCTCAACGACGTTCGCAAGAACCTCGAGGGGCTGATGGGACAGTCGGCGCTGATCCGCTTCGAGGTGGCGTCCGGCGAGTACCGCAAGTACACCGAGATGTTCCGCAACCCCGACGCGGTCGACATCTACGAGAAACTGGAATTCGAGTTCGCCACCAACCCGGAATTCGTCTACTGGCCGTTCAACGACGAGTACTGGGCGGACGAGCTCGGCTACTACATCTTCACGGAGAAGGGGAGCTGCGAGAAGTAGCGATCCCCGGCCGAGGAGTCGAAGAAACGCCGCTTGGAGGACGAGGATGAGAATCCCGATCTGGAGACGGATGGGCCTTGCCGTTTGTCTGGTGCTGATCACCACCGCCCACCTTCCCGCCTGGTCACAGGGCTCGGAGGAGAAGGAGGAGGAGGAACGCCGGACCATCATCTCCCGCCGCCAGTACCAGGAAGAGGTCGACCGCGAAAAGTACAGCGCGCTGGCCCACGAGGCTCTGCAGGAGCAGATCCAGAAGGCCAAGGAGCTGCTGCGCAACGAGAGCTACGTGGTCGACGAATCCCTCAAGGCCGAGCTGCTGATGCGGCTCGCGGTGGCCTACGAGGAGATGGCCAAGTACGAGTGGGCCCAGGAGATGGAGACCTACGACACGGCGCTCGAGGCGTGCTTCGACGAGGGCCGCGACGACTGTGACGCGGCCATCCAGCTCGATCGCACCCGGTCGTCGCAGTACAACAAGAAGGCCGTCAGCTCCTACCAGAACCTGCTGGCCAACTACCAGGCATTCGGCCGGCTGGACGAGGTGCTGTTCCGCATGGCGGTGACCCTCGAGGAGCTCGGCGAGCGCAAGGAGTCGCTGCAGACGTACACCAAGCTGGTCAAGCAGTACCAGACGAGCCGCTACGTGCCGGACTCGTACA
>CAZXHG010000374.1:0-7486 GCA_964639985.1 uncultured Rickettsiales bacterium | reverse complement strand
CGGGCTGGAGGGATCGGTGGGGGGCGGGTGGTGGTGCGGGTGCAGTACGGGGCGGTCGAGCACTCGCTGGTGCTGGTGGACGGGGAGGGGTGTGTGCTCGGTGCGCTGGCCGTGGGCACGCGGGGGACGGTGTTCACGGGGGACCTGGACGGGGACGGCAGGGCCGAGGTGGTGCTGGAGACGATCGAGGGGAATGCGCTGTCGATCCATCCGCGGACGTGGCGGGTGCTGCGTGTGACCGAGAGCGGGTTCGAGGAGGTGCTGGCCGTGCCGCGTTCGTTCTCCTACAGCGAGGGGAAGGAGGAGCGGGTGTGTGTGGACAACCGCGTGGGATTCGATGGGTCGGGCGGCGTGGAGGTGCGCAACGTCGTCTTCGTCCCCGGCTGCGCGGAGGCCCTGGAGCCCTACGAGGTGCCGTGGCCGGACGGTACACCCGGGTGGCCGAGTGCGCAGGGGCAGACCTGGACGCTACGGATGGGAGGAGTCGCGGATGGGGAGTGACATCAGCCGGCCGGGCCGATCACCTGCACGCTCTCGAGCTCGACCGGGGCGGGGAGGGAGCCGGCGCGCAGGGTGATGGCGAGGTCCTGGGCTTCCTGCAACACCTCTTGTGGATCGCGATAGCCGCCCATCGTGATCCGCGCCCTGCCGCCGCAGATCGGCTCGTCCACCCGGGGAGCGCTGAGCACCTCGCCGTCGACGACCATCGCCAGGAAGCTACCTTCCAGGTCGTCGGTGAGCTGGCAGAAGGCCTCACTCCCCCGATCATTGAAATCGAGCGCTACGTAGGGGACGCCGAACTGGTCGGTGGCCACGCTGGCATCCGCGATCATCGTGCCGTCGACCTGTGCGTCCGGATGCAGGGCGTATGCCTCGTCGCGTGTACGTTTGCCCGAGATCTCGTCGACGTCGTACGACCAGCGAACCAGCAGGTCCCCGTGCAGCAGGGACTGCAGGTGTGTGTCGACCTCGGCGTCCGTGATCAGCTCGCCGACGCGTGCGCTGTCGCGGCGGTAGGCCTCGGCCTCGGTCGTGAGGTCGACGGTGTCGGTGTTGGTGGAGACCGCGAGGAACTCGAGCTTCGCCTCCATGATCAGCAGCTCGACCAGTGCATGGTCGTCGGTGGTGCCCGGGACCTGCACCACGATGCGGTCGTCGTCGCGCTCGAGCAGGGCCGCGCCGCGGATCCCGGCTTCGTCGAGGCGGGTACGGATCACGGTCATGGCCTCGTCGCGGTGGTCGGGATCGGTGCGCAGGACCATCTCCACGCCGCCGTGCTTGGCCAGGGACGGGGATCGCGTCGCGAGCCAGACCGTCACGCCGGTGGCCACGCCGCCGCCGCACAGGCACAGCAGGACGAAGGCGGCCGCTGCCACGGCGAGCCGCCGGCCCGTGCTGGCGGACACGGTGCTACTGCCCCAGCTGCTCGACGAAGGCCTCGATCGCGGTGCGGCTCTGCTCCTCGGAGTAGAAGCGCAGGTCGTTGAGGTCGCCGTTGATCGTCAGCGTGGGGATCCCCAGGGACTCCTCCAGCCGCCTGGGCATGCCGTAGCGGTTGTTGGAGTTGTTGGGGCAGGTCTTGGCGTCGTGGAACAGGATCCCGTCGATGGAGGCGCGGCGGCACAGATCCTCGATCAGGGCCTGCTTGGGCTCCTCGGAGCGGCAGATGAAGATGGACGTGTACGCGCGCGCCATCGAGCCGAACGGATCGGCCGGGTCGAAGTCGGTGAAGATCCAGCTGTTGCAGTAGGTGGACACCGGGATCGTGGTGTTGAGCGAGAAGAACTGCTCGGACAGGTCCCGCAGCTTGCCCCAGATCGGCATGCCCTCCCAGTACACCCGGAACTGTTCGTCGGGCACAGCGCTGACGCCGTCGGCCACCCGCTGCTGCAGCTCGGCCAGCAGCGCCTCGTAGTAGTCGATGGCGACCTGGTGGCCGCGCAGGACCACGGCCGGGCCCATGTGGATGGTGTGGTCGAAGAAGGTCCAGGGCGACGGCCGGGTCTGGCTCAGCTCCAGCACCTGCTTCCACAGCTCCGAACAGCGCAGGGACAGGCTCACCACCTCGCGGAAGCGGTCGATGTCGAGCTCGCGGCCCGCGGCCTCCTCCAGGGTGGGCACCATCTCGCGCAGCTGGTCGGCCACGCAGTCGAAGTGGGCGGTGCTGAGGTCGGCCACGTTGAACGGGCTGGCCACGCCCACGATCGGCACGTCCAGTTCGCGGGCGTACCACGAGAACCAGTCCTGCACGTCGCGGCACTGGTTGGTGTTGAACGCCAGCACGTCCGGCCTCGGCACCTCCATGTCGTAGGCGCGCTTCAGCGGGGTCTTGCCCGACAGGTAGGAGCCCACGTCCGCGGTGAGGTACGAACAGATGTCGGGGGAGTAGCCGTGGGCGTTGGCCACCGGGATGGTCTCGGTGGTCATGCGGGTCGAACCCAGCATGGCGCCGTGGTTCTCGGGGAAGTGCACCTCGAAGCCCAGGGCGGTCAGCAACTCGGCCGGGCCGACGGAGGTGCACCACGCGACCTTGCGGTCGGGGTCGGCGGCGGCCTCCTTCAGCGTGCCGAAGTAGTCGCCCATGACCTGCTTCATCAGGCCGGTGGTCTGGATCTTGATCCGGCTCACTCGAACAGCTCCAGGATGTGCAGCACCTGTTGGGGCATCTCGCGCTGGGCGACGATGTCGGTGATCTGCATGATGCAGCCGGGGCACTCGGTGACGACGATGTCGGCATTCGTGGCCGCGATGCCGTCGGCCTTCTTGCCCGTGATGCCCCTGGCCGTGTCGTAGTAGTACAGCGTGAACGTGCCGGCCATGCCGCAGCAGCGGTCCGCGTTGGGCATCTCCACGTACTCCAGGCCGTCCACGGCCCTGAGCAGGTTGCGCGGCTCGTCCTTGATGCCCTGGTAGCGCACCAGGTGGCAGGGGTCGTGCCAGGTGACCTTGCTGCCGCGGTACTCCTTCTTGACCTTGAACTTCGTGGGATCGAGCTCCAGGTCCTTGAAGAAGAACTCGGACACGCCGCGGATCTTCTTGCCGAAGGCCTCGTAGGCAGCCTTCCGCTCGGGGGTGTCCGACAGGTAGTGGTCGTACTCCTTGAGGGACGAGCTGCACGTGGCGCAGCCGGTGATGACCACGTCGTAGTCGGCCAGCGCCTCGACGTTGTTGTCGGCCAGCTCCCGTCCGAGCTCGAAGTCACCGGAGGTGATCACCGGGGTACCGCAGCAGCCCTGGGCCCGCGGGAAGTGCACCTCGCAGCCCTGGGCGGCCAGGGTGTGGGCCAGCTTCTCGCCCACCTCGGGGTAGAGGAACTCGGTGGAGCAGCCGGAGAAGAACCCGACCTTCATCTTCGTCTCGACGCCGGGCGGCGGCTCGATCACCTCGGGTAGCAGCTGGCGCAGCTGCTTGGGCGCCAGGTTCGGGATCTGCCGGCCCTGGCTGAGCCCCTCGAGCACGGTGGGCAGGTGCCGCACGCGACCCTCGCGGCCCTCGGTGTTGGGCAGCATCCACTGCCACCACGAGGCCCATTTGACCGCCGCGGCCAGCAGGGCCCGGTTCTTGAGGAACACCTTGAACGCCGCGTTCTTCGTGAACGGCAGCCCGTTGGCGGCCACGAGGTCGGCGCGGGTGGCCAACACGAGATCGGTGGTCGGGGCCTTGGCCGGGCACATCGTCTCGCACATCCGGCACAGGGTGCAGCGGTTGAAGCGGTCGGCCAGCTCCGGGGTCAGCTCCTGCTCCCCCTTGAGCACCTTGCGCGCGAACATCTGGCGGCCGCGGGCCACCGAGGACTCGGTGAGCTCCTCCTGATAGACCGGGCAGAAGAAGGCGCAGAAGCCGCACTTCATGCACTGCCGAGACCTGTCTCGCAGCTTGTCCAGTTCCGGGGTGGGCGTGGTCATGGGCCTACTCCCAGATCTTGCCGGGGTTCATGATCTCGTTGGGGTCGAGCAGCTTCTTGATGTCCTTCATGATGTTCAGCACCCGCGGCGAGACCGCCTTGGTCATGAACTGGCGCTTCTCCAGGCCCACGCCGTGCTCGCCGCTGACCACGCCGCCCATCTCCAGGGCCGCGTCGAAGATGCGGTGCATGGTGTCCTGGGCGCGGGCGAGGTGCTCGGCGTCCTCCTCGTCGGTGAGGATCGCGGGGTGCAGGTTGCCGTCGCCGGCGTGGCCCAGCACGACGATCGTGATGCCGGTCTCCTCCTGCAGCTCCTTGCACACCCGCAGTAGGTCCGGGATCCTGTCCCGCGGCACGGTCACGTCCTCGGCCAGGGTGGTGGGCGCCTTGCCGAACACGGCCGCGAAGCCTGCCTTGCGTGCGGTCCAGTACTTGAGCGCCTCCTCCGGGGTCTCGGCGATCATCACCTCGAGCGCGCCGTTGTCCTTGCAGATCTGCGAGGTCCGCTCCAACTCGCGGTCGACGGCCTCGGCCGCGCCATCGAACTCGAACAGCAGCATGGCGTCCGCATCGGTGGGCAGCCCCATCGGCATCATCTCCTCGATGCGGTTGATCACCCAGTTGTCCAGCAGTTCGATCTTGCCGGGCACGATGCCCTCGGACAGGACCTTGAACACCAGCGAGCCGGCCTCGGTCACGTCGCCGAACACCGCGGCCATGGTGCGGGCTGCCGGCGGCTTGGGGATCAGCTTGAGGATGGCCTTGGTCATGATGCCGAGCGTGCCCTCGGAGCCGGTGAACAGCATGGGCAGGTCGTAGCCGGTGCGGTTCTTGGTCGTGGTGGCGCCGATCTGGATCACGTCGCCGTCGGGGAGAACCCACTCGAGGCCGAGCACGTAGTGCTTGGTGACGCCGTACTTCAGGCCGGCCGGGCCGCCGGAGTTCTCGGCGACCACGCCGCCCATCGTGGCGCCGACGAAGCTCTGGGGATCGGGCGGGAACATCAGGCCTCGCGAGGCCAGGGCGATGTTGAGGTTCATCAGCACCACGCCGGGCTCGACGATCGCGATCATGTTCTCCTTGGAGATCTCCACGATCTTGTTCATCCGGGTCGTGCACAGCACGATGCCGCCCTGGATCGGGACGGAGCCGCCGCTGACGTTGGTGCCGCCACCGCGGGGGGTGACCGGGGTCTTCGTCTCGTTGGCCAGCTTCATGATCGCGGAGATCTGCTCGGTCTCGATGGGGAACACGACCACGTCCGGGGCGTGCACCCACAGGCTGGTGGCGTCGTAGGCGTACGACTCCAGGTCCTCGGGATCGGTGAACACGTTCTCGTTTCCGACGATCTCGGTGAGGCGCGGCAGGACGGCGGGGTCGAGGGCCATGGGGCGCTCCGGCGGATAGGTGTGGGTCCGGGCTCCTGCCCGGGCCCGTGATCTCTAAATCGAACGGGGGTGCGGGTCAAGCGCAGCGCGCATGCAGCCGTGCGTACGCGGGCGTTGACACCCTACGGGTGTGGCGTTAGCCTACGCCACCCTCAAATCGAATCCCCCCTCAAACGGAGGCTTCATTCCAATGCTGGAAGTTCGATTCCATGGACGGGGCGGCCAGGGTGCTGTGACCTCGGCGGAGCTGGTGGCGCAGGCTGCCATCGCCGAGGATCGCTTTGCGCAGGCCTTCCCCTCCTTCGGTCCGGAACGCCGCGGTGCGCCCGTGGTCGCCTACCTGAGGTTGAGCGACACGCAGATCCGCAACCGCACGGCGATCCAGGAACCGAACGTGGTCATCGTGCTCGACCCCGCCCTGCCCGGCATCGTCGAGGTGGACAAGGGACTCAAGGACGATGGTATCGCCATCATCAACTCCAACAAGTCGCCCCAGGAGCTGCGCGAGGCCTTTGGCCTCAACTGCAAGCTGGCGGTGGTGAACGCCAACAAGGTCGCCCGCGAGGAGATCGGCCGGGTGATCACCAACACCACCATGCTCGGCGCGTTCCTGCTGGCTACCCGCACGGTCAAGCGCGACACCCTGGCCCAGATGATCACGAATCGGTTCGGGCCCATCGCGCCGCGCAACATCAAGGCCTTCCTGCGCGCCTTCGACGAGACGGTCATCGAGGACGCGGTCGCCCCTGGCACCTACCCGCGCCCCGACAAGGGCGCGGCCAAGGCCATCGTCACCCCGGACGGCAAGCCCCGTCAGGGCGTGGGCGTGCCGTGGCAGGACCTGAACCTGGGCATGACCGCCCACTCGGGCTCGGCGCGGTACTTCCTGACCGGCGACTGGCGCTCCAGCCGCCCGGTGTGGGTCTACGCCGGCAAGGACACCGGCTGTGTGTCCTGCGGCATGTGCACCGTGTTCTGCCCCGAGGGCTGCCTCAAGATGGTGCCCATCGCCGAGACCGAGTTCGGCCTCAAGCAGGTGGCGTACTTCAAGCCCGAGCACCTCGACGCCAGCTCGGTGGTGCCGAAGGCGGACCTCGACTACTGCAAGGGATGCGGCATCTGTGCCCAGGAATGCTGGACGAGCTGCATCTCGATGGTCACGGAGGAGAGCTGATGGGCAAGCGTACTGGCATCGAGGTCTCCATCGCGGTGGCCGAGGCGGCGGGTGCTTGCGACCCGGACGTCATCGCGGCCTACCCGATCACCCCCCAGACCCACATCGTCGAGCACCTGTCCGAGATGGTCGCCGAGGGGCACGTGGACGCCGAGTTCATCCCCGTGGAGTCCGAGCACTCGGCCATGAGCTGCTGTTGCGGCTCGTCGGCCGCGGGCGCCCGCACCTACACGGCCACCGCCTCCCAGGGGCTGGTGCTGATGAACGAGATCATGTTCATGGCGCCCGCGCTGCGGCTGCCCATCGTGATGACGGTGGTCAACCGCGCGCTGTCCGCGCCGATCAACATCTGGAACGACCACTCGGACATCATGGCCCAGCGGGACACCGGGTGGATCCAGACCTTTGCCGAGAACGGTCAGGAGGCCGTGGACCTGACGCTGCACGCGTTCCGCGTGGCCGAGGACCCGCGGGTCTCCCTGCCGATGATCAGCAACCTCGACGGGTTCATCCTCAGCCACGTGATCGAGCCGATCACGATCCCCACCCCCGAGGAGGCCATGGAGTACCTCCCGGAGTTCGTGCCCAGCCACCGGCTGGACGTGGACAATCCCCTGCTGATGGGGCCGGTGGGCGTGCCCGAGGTGTACACCGAGGCCCGCTACGCCACCGAGGCGGCGCTGCAGCGCTCCTACGAGGTGGTGGTCGAGGCGTGGGACGCGTTCGAGAAGCAGTTCGGCCGCAGGTACAGGCCGGTCGAGACCTACGAGGCCGACGACGCCGACATCTTGTTCATCACCATGGGCGGCATCGGTGAGACCTGCATGACCTGGATCGATGGCGCCCGCGAGGCCGGCGAGAAGGTCGGTTCGGCCCGTATCCGCCTGTGGCGGCCGTTCCCCGAGAACGACGTGCTCGAGGCCATCAGCAACGCCAAGGTGCTGATCGTGCTGGACCGCTGCCTGTCCCTGGGCGCCAGCGGCAACCCGGTGGCCCAGGCCATCAAGTCCATCCTGTTCA
>CAZXHG010000373.1:0-7625 GCA_964639985.1 uncultured Rickettsiales bacterium | reverse complement strand
TGATCGTCTGCGATGGGGACTGCGACGACGCGGACCCCGTGAATCATCCCGGATACGCCGAGGTCTGCGACGGTGCGGACAACGACTGCGATCTGGCGCTCCCGACCACCGAGGACGACCTCGACGGCGACGGCTGGATGGTGTGTGCCGGCGACTGCGACGACAACGACGCCAGCCTGAACCTCGACGACGCGGACGGGGATGGCTTCAGCACCTGCGCGGGCGACTGCGACGACGCCGACGCCAACCTCGATCCGGCCGATGCGGACGCGGACGGCTACTCCTCCTGCGCGGGCGACTGCGACGACAGCGACGCCAGCCTCGACCTCGACGACGCGGACGGGGATGGCTTCAGCACCTGCACGGGCGACTGCGACGATACGGATCCGCTGGCCTCTCCCGGAGCAGCCGAGATCTGCGACGGGATCGACAACGACTGCGACGGTTCGGTCCCCGCGGAGGAGGTGGACGACCTGGACGCGGACGGATTCGTGTCCTGTGCCGACTGCGACGACGGCAGTCCCACGTCCTACCCCGGCGCAACGGAGCTGTGCGACGGTGCGGACAACGACTGCGATGGCGCCATACCGGTGCTGGAGACCCTGGACGTGGACGGCGACGGCTCCGTCAACTGCGAGGACTGTGACGACGCCGACGAGTCGATCCACCCGGGCGCGACCGAGCTGTGCGACGGGCTGGACAACGACTGCGACCTGGTCGTACCGGCCGACGAGGTCGACGACGACGTCGATGGCTACCGGATCTGCGAAGACGACTGCGACGACTGGGATGCGAACGTCAATCCGGGCGTGGCCGAGCTGGTGTGCGACGGCGTCGACAACGACTGCGACCCGGCGACCGAGGACGAGCCGGACGACGACCTGGACGGCTACACGGTCTGCGACGACTGCGACGACGGCGATCCCGCGCTGAACTTCGACGACATCGACGGGGACAGCTACAGCACCTGTGACGGGGACTGCGACGACGACGATGCCCTCACCCATCCCGGGGCCACCGAGCTGTGCGACGGGATCGACAACGACTGCGATCTGGTCGTACCGTCCGACGAGGCCGACGACGACGTCGACGGCTACCGGGTCTGCGAGCACGACTGCGACGACGCGGACGCGAACGTCAATCCAGGCGTGGCCGAGCTGGTGTGCGACGGGATCGACAACGACTGCGACCCGGTGACCGAGGACGAGCCGGACGACGACCTGGACGGGTACACGGTCTGCGACGACTGCGACGACGGCGATCCCGCCCTCAACCTGGACGACATCGACGCGGACTCCTACAGCACCTGTGACGGCGATTGCGACGACGACGACCCGGTCTCGTACCCGGGGGCCACCGAGCTGTGCGATGGGATCGACAACGACTGCGACCTGGTCGTGCCGGCTGACGAGGACGACGACGACGTCGACGGCTACCGGGTCTGCGAGGACGACTGCGACGACTGGGATGCGGCCGTCAATCCAGGCGTGGCCGAGCTGGTGTGCGATGGCATCGACAACGACTGCGATCCAGCGACCGAGGACGAGCCGGACGACGACCTGGACGGGTACACGGTCTGCGACGACTGCGACGACGGCGATCCCGCGCTCAACCTCGACGACATCGACGGGGACAGCTACAGCACCTGTGACGGCGACTGCGACGACGACGACCCGGTCTCGTACCCGGGGGCCACCGAGCTGTGCGACGGGATCGACAACGACTGCGACCTGGTCGTACCGGCCGACGAGGTCGACGCGGACGCGGACGGCTGGATGGCGTGCGAGGACTGTGACGACACCGATCCCGAGCTGGTGACGTCGTGCTGGATGCTGGGCGACGGCCGCGACGGCTCGCTGACCGTCAGCGCGACGGTCAACGTCAACACCGACGCCAGCGGCCTGCGCAGCTGGCCCGACGGCGTGGCGTGGATGGTCACCGGCGAGGTCGCCGGCGCCACCGTCGACGTGGAGCAGACGGACGGGATCGTCGCGGGTGATTTGGTATTGCTGGCCGACCTGCAGGGCAGCAGCGCGTACGTGGGTTCCTGGGAGGTGCTCGTCGTCGACGCGGTCGGCGCCACCGAGCTGACCTTCGAGGACGCACCGACCCGCACCTACGGTTCACCGGCGGACGACGCCGTGTTCGTACAGCGAATACCGCAGTACGAAGACGTGGAGGTGTCAGGCACGCTCACCGCATCCCCCTGGGACGGACTGAGCAGCGGCGCGGGCACGGGCCGCGCCACCGGCGTGGTGGCGCTGGCCGCCCGCATCTCCGTGACCGTGATGCTGGGCGGCGCCATCGACGCGGACCTGCTGGGGTACCCGGGGGCGCCCTCCGGAAGCGGACCGGAAGGTCCGTGGGGCGAGGCTGCCACGGGCGGCGACTGGGGAGTGGACGGGGCCTGGGGACCCGGCGGCGCTGGCGGCGGCGTGCCTGGCGTGGCTTGGGGCGGCGACGGCCACGCCAGTTGCGGCCAGCCTGGCGGTGTGGGCGGTCTGGGGGGCGGCGGTGGTGGTGGCAAGATCACGCACTGCGCCGGCGGTCCACCGGTCACCGGCGGTGGTGGCGGCGGCGGCGGCGCGTGCCACGCGGCCGAGGACAACTACACGACGGTCGACCTGACCGATCTCTACCTGGGTGGCGGCGGATCGGCCGGCGCCGGTGGCGGCGAGTCCGGCGCCAACGCCGGTGCCGGGGTGCAGACCGCGCCAGGGGGGGAGCCAGCGGACGGGACGGGCGCCGGCGCTGGCGGCGGAGCCGTGCTGATCTGGGCCCGCGACATCGGCGTGGAAGGCTCGATCGTGGCCACTGGTGACGGCGGTGGCCTCGGTGGCGACGGCGGCGACAGGGACGGCTACGGGTCGGATGACGGCGGGGGCGGCGGCGGTCAGGGAGGCCAGGGCGCCAGCGGCGGGACCGTGCTGCTGACCTGTGTCTCGCTCAGCGCCACAGGCGACACGGTGCTCGCGTGGGGCGGCAGTGGGGGCAACGGCGGTACGGGGGGAGACGGCTACAACGTGGGCTACGGCGGCGTCGGCGGCGCGGGCGCGCTCCCCGATGGCCAGCCTGGTTCGGGGGACGGCGGGGCCTACGCCGGGGACGGAGGCGCCGGCGGCGGCGGCGGCGCAGGTGGAGAGGCCGGTGCGACAGGCGCGATCCGCGTGGTCTCGGGCGAGATCAACGGCGTGGCCTGGGACGATCCGGCTGCCGATGCGGAGCTGGATCTGGTGACCGACGAGCTGTGGACGTCGGTGGCCGGCTGGACGCCTTGACCTCCGTATCCGGGATGACGACGGCATCATCGATCTCGCCAGCCTTGCTACTTAGGGCGTGTACGGGGCCGGTCACTCGGTATGGCTGGCGGTGGAGGTGACCGAGTCGAGGCGTCTTTTTTCCGCAAGTCTATTGCGGGAAACGCGCATTTTCCCGCAATAGACTTGCGGAAAACACCAAGCAGATCGACCATGGATCCATGTACATCGACCGGCTCGTTCCCCTGCAGGCGGACCTCGAACACCGCAGCGTCCTCCTGCTCGGCCCCCGGCAGACCGGCAAGAGCGCCTACATTCGCCACCAGGCCAGGCCGCATCGGGTCTACGATCTCCTGAAGTCCGATGTCTTCCAGCGCCTGTCCGCCCGTCCATCCCTCATCCGCGAGGCCCTCACCCCCGGGGACGGCCTGATCGCCATCGACGAGATCCAGAAACTCCCGGTCCTGATGGACGAGGTCCACGTGATGATCGAGGAGTTCGATCAGCGGTTCCTGCTCACGGGAAGCAGCGCCAGGAAGCTGAGGCGCACGCACACGTCGCTGATGGCCGGTCGGGCCCGAACGCGCTGGCTCTGTCCGTTCGTCAGCGCCGAGCTGGCCGACTGGGACCTGCAGCGCGTGCTCGACTACGGGATGCTCCCGCCCGTGTTCCTGTCCGACGACCCGCTGGAGGACCTGGAATCGTACGTGGGTACGTACCTGCGCGAAGAGATCCAGGCCGAGGCCCTGACCCGCAAGATCGAGAACTTCTCACGGTTCCTCCTCCACGCTGCGCAGTGGAATGGCGAGGTCGTCAACTTCGAGGGAGTCGCGCGCGACGCCCAGGTCCCGGCCCGCACCATCCGTGAGTACTACCAGCTGCTCGGCGACACGCTCGTGGGGACGATGCTGGAGCCGCTGCAGACGACTGGCCGCCGCAAGGCCGTATCCAGGGGCAAGTTCTACTTCTTCGACGTCGGTGTGGTGCACGCCCTGACCGGCGAAACGACCGTGCCTCCCCACACTGCCGCGTACGGGAAGGCCTTCGAGCACTTCGTGTTCCAGGAGCTGTCCGCGTACCAGAAATACCTGGCCAGGAGAAACCGGCTCAACTTCTGGCGTGACGTGAGGGGGGCCGAAGTGGACTTCGTCCTGGACGAACGGATCGCCGTCGAGGTGAAGGCATCGGACCTCGTCTACCCCCGTTATCTCAAGGGACTTCACGCGATCACCGAGCAGTCGGACTACTCCATCGAACGTCGGATCGTCGTGTGCCAGGAACCTGATCGGCGTCGTGTCGACGGGATCGAGGTGGTCCCCTATCGCGAGTTCCTCGAGGAGCTGTGGACAGGGGGATTGAGCTGACCGTTCGTACCCGAGCAACCCTTCCCGCGAGTCTCCGATGGGCTCGACGTCAGGCGGCCGGGTCGCCAGCTCCAGACATTGGTTGGGGTAGGATCTCGTGCTGCGCGACGAGCGCGCCCGCCAGCGGCGGCCACAGGTGTTCCTGAACCCGAGTGTCTGCCTACTCGATATAACCGAGGTCCGGGGTGATTCCGGCTACTTGGGGGGCCTGTTCCCGGGATCTGTGCCCGTTCGGACCCTGACCCGGCTTGACCGCTACCAGGTCAACCGCCTGATCCACGAACTGGAGGCGGAAGGCGAGGTCAGGATGGAGGGGCATGGACGCAGCGCCCGACACGTCTATGTCAGCGGACACGTGGGCTCGGATGAGAGCCAATGATGTCCATTCGCATTTGTGCTCACATTTCGCCGGAGAAATGAGAGCCAATGAGCGCATTGCGCATTCCTGCATCATTGGATGCTGTCGCTCGACCATGCCCGTGTCCGGGATGAAATCGGCTGCCTGAGCTACGTGCCCTCGGACCCCGTGCCCGTTCTCGACGCGGAGGTGCTCTTCCACGGCCCCTGCACCACGGTACCGTGGCTGGGGAAGTGGCCGAGGCCGGCCAAGGCCACGGCCTCGCGGCGATCGTCGTCCGTGACCTCGCGGTAGAAGCGCAGCATCACCTCCACGCTGTGGCCCGTGAGCGAGGCCGCGGTCTTCACGTCCACGCCCGCGCGCAGCATGCGGTTGACCACCATGCGGCGCAGGCCGTGGGGGGTGAAGCGGGGGATCCCCGCGGCCTTGCAGGCGCGGGTGATGCGGTCGCGGATGATCTGGGAGGCCACGCTCGGGGAGCGGGGGACGAGGGGGGTGTCGGGATCGTGGAGTTCGGCAGCGAGCGCGGCGCAGATGTCGTCGGGTAGGGGGAATTGCCGTGGGCCGGTCTTGCCGTCGAGGGTGAGCAGGTTGCGGTGGGGATCGAGGTCTGCGCGGCAGACCGCGCAGACCTCGGACACGCGGGCACCGGTGATGGCGAGAAGCTGTACGACCAGCCTGTAGGGATTGGTGAGGTGATCGAGGAGCGGGGGGATCTCCTCGGGCTCGGGCGTTCGGTGGTTGATCACGTAGCCCTCGACCTTGACCTGGACCGCGGGCAGATCGCGGGCGGGGACGAGGCCGCTGTCGAACGCCCATCGCCAGGCCATGCGGATGGTGAGCTGCTCCTGGTTGACCAGGCGTGGGGACGCGCCCTCGCGCAGGCGATCGTCGCGGTACTGCTCGAGGGTGGCGCGGGTGACGGCGGTGGTCGGGATCGTGGCCAGCCAGGCCACGAGGTGGCGCGCGTTCTTGTGGTAGTGGTCGACCGTGTTGGGCGTGAGGTCGGCGCGGTCCTGCTGCGCGTCGAACCAGGCCTCGACCACGTCGCGGACCGTGTCGACCGACGGGCTGCGGGCCTGGCGTCGGGGCTGGAGCTGGCCAGCGGCGTGGAGGTGGATGAGGGTCTGCTGGACCTGGTCGCGGGTGCCCCACCCGCACCAGACCACGGCCCGGTCGCCCTTGCGGCGGGCGCGCCAGTAGTGCTGGTGGAGACCGTCGCGTTGCCGCGTGCGGTTCATGGCGCTGGCGCGGACCGGGCCGATCTCGACGGGGCGGGGCCGGGCGTTGGGGGAAGGCGGCATGGGCGTCAGGAGCCTCCAGGGCCGCCCAGCGGGCGGAGGTGACCTGTTTCGGGTCGCGTGCGTGGTGAGGATCGAGGAGATGGCGCGGGAGGGTCGTACTCCGGCCGCCACGACGGCACGAGGCCGGCGTGGCGCAGCTCGGCCAGCCAATGGCCGAACGGGGCCATGATGGCGCGGCCGACCTTGTGGGCCGTGGTCGGGCGGGCCGCGCGCACGGAGGACTCGCGCAGGCCGAAGGCGTGGGCGACCTGAGGCGCCGTGCACGGGGTCTCGGGGTTGGCGTACAGCAGGGCGAGCACCCACAGGCGGCGTTCGGACGGCGGCGGGTCCGTGCCGGACGTGCCGCCGAAGGTGGGCTGCGTGGGGGTGTGGTGCTGCGAGGTGACGAGTGCGATGGCCTCGGCGCGGGGGATGGGCGGGCGGGGTGTGGTACCGAGGACGCGGTGGGTTGCGCGGACCCATGTCAGCAGGAGCGTGACCTGGGCTGCGGTCCAGAAGGCGTCCGCGGCCGTGGCGCGGCCGGAGTTGCCCTGGGAAACGAACGCTGCGAGCATGGGATCGGTCCTTTTGCTTGTGGATTCGTTAGGTCGAATCCGTATTCATTAGATGTATATACGGTGGGTCGATGCCCGTCAAGCGTCACGTGGAGCCTCGTTTCCTTCCGCCCGGACCCCGGCCCGGGGCCCGCGGTGTGGTGCTGTACACGGAGCTCGTGGGGCTGGTCCTGCGCCGGTACCGGGACCTGGCTCAGCTGCGTCAGACCGACCTGGCCGCGGCGCTGGAGTGGCCCCAGCCCAAGGTGAGCCGGCTGGAGCGGGGGGACTCGCACCTGACCGTGGAGCAGCTCCAGGGGATCGTGGGGGTGCTCAACCAGTCGCTGCCCCTGCAGGGGGAGGACCCGATCCAGTACTGGGAGGTGCTCGCGCGTGCGGAGGCGCTGGCGCGGGATCTGATCGATCTGGAGTACGACGTGACCTGGTGTTCGGGGCCGGAGTGGGGGGAGCCGGGTGTGCTGCTGCGTGGGGAGCAGCTGCAGGCGGCGCTGGCGCTGGCACACGTGCCGTTCTCTTCGTGATCCGGGCAGTGCAGACCCTTTGTCAAGCCGTGTGAACCTGTGTTCAACCGCGAGTTCTGGCGACCTGTGCAACGTGCACGGGCTTGTGTAGAGCCCGACAAGGCGCGTTTGCACGGTGTTTGTGGGGTGTAGGCGTGTAGGACGCGGGGATCGGGCGCGTTTGATCGTGTCTTGCATGGCCGACAAGCTGCAGATCATGTGCATGTCGGTCTTGGAACCGTCACGCACAGTACCTGGCATTATCAACTCCTCGATTTCACTGAAAAA
>CAZXHG010000372.1:0-7642 GCA_964639985.1 uncultured Rickettsiales bacterium | reverse complement strand
TGGGCGCCACCTACATGGACGAGTTCACCGAGCACCACCTCAAGGACATGCTGGTGCGCGAGCACATCGGCGGCCTGGTGCCGTCGGCGGGGGTGGGTAGCGCGTTCTCGCGGGACTGCTTCGAGGAGATCGCGTTCGCGCACTCGCAAAAGGCGTTCAACACCGACAGCCTCACCGAGGACTACGAGATCGGGACCAAGTTCCGGCTGGCGGAGAAGCGCGTGTTCTTCGCCAGCCAGGCCATCGCCACGGTCAAGGAGGTGGAGCGCGGCTGGTTCACCAAGCGGCGCGTCCGCATCGTGGACGACGAGTACATCGCCACGCGTGAGTACTTCCCGGACACCTTCACCGGCGCGGTTCGTCAGCGGTCGCGGTGGGTGCTGGGCATCGCCCTGCAGGGGTGGGAGCAGATCGGCTGGAAGGGCTCGTTGCCGGTGCTGTACTGCCTGTGGCGGGACCGCAAGGCGCTGATCACCAACTACCTCACCATCGCCGCGTACGCCCTCGCGCTGTATGCCGTGGTCCGCCTGGTCGTGGGCATGGTCACCCACCAGTCGTGGACCTTCGACAACATCTTCCCCCCCGGATCGATGCTGTGGTGGCTGGTGATGCTCAACACCGTGGTGCTGGGCTGGCGCGTGTTCATGAAGTTCGCCACCGTGGACCGCATCTACGGCACGCTGCACGGCCTGTTCAGCGTGCCGCGGTTCTTCGTGGCCAACCTGATCAACTTCGCGGCGACCTCGCGCGCGCTGTACCAGTACGTGGAATCCCGGATCACCGGGGTGCCGGTCCGCTGGGACAAGACCGAGCACTCGTTCCCCAGCGCGGCCGCGCTGCGTGCCTACCAGCGAAGGCTCGGCGAGCTGCTGCTGGACCGCCGCGGCATCACCGAGGACCAGCTGATCGAGGCCCTCGACCTGCAGCAGGACACCGGCATGCGCCTGGGCGACGTGCTCACCATGACGGGCATGAGCACGGTCGAGCAGGTCACCGACGCGCTGGGGGACCAGCTCGAGATGCCGGTGGCGGACCTCGATCCCTACGCGGTGCCCCTGCGCCTGCTGCGCAACCTGCCGGAGAGCGAGGCCCTGGAGCTGGGCGTGATGCCCCTGGCCCTGGAGGCGGACGGCTCGGTCCGGATCGCGTCGTCCACGCCCGTGGACTCGGAGGTGCGCGAGCGCCTCGCACAGAGCTTCCAGGCGCGCGTGGTCTTCGACTTCGCTCCCGAGGATGCGCTGGTCGCGGCCCGCCAGCGCGCCTATCGGCGCCTGCTCTCCACCGCCGACGACGGCGCGGTGCCGCGTCGGCTGGGCGAGGCCCTGGTCGCCCGGGGTGTGTTGCTCGAGGACGACCTGCAGCGGGCGTTGCGGGAACAGCGCTCCACCGGTGAACCCCTCGGTGAGCTGCTGGTACGGCGCGGCCTGGTCCCCGCCGAGGAGGTCAGCCAGTTCCTCGCCGCGCGGGTCCACGAGACCTTCCGAACGGTCTCGCCGCGGGACCTCAGCCCCAAGGCCCTGGAGATGGTCGGGTACGGCGCATGCGCGCTGTACGGCATGGCGCCCCTGCGGCCCGACACCCGCGGCGCGGCGCTGCCCATCGCCTCGTGCAGTCCCATCCACGCGGACGTGCGTGATCAGGTCGTGGAGCGGCTCGGCGGCGTGGAGGTCAGCCCGGTGCTGGCCCCGGCCGTGGACGTGCGGCTCGCCCTGGCCGTGGCTGCGCCGCACGTGTGGCCGGAGGGACTGTGCGCCGGCATCGGCGGCCTGGACGGCGCCGAGCTGGCCGCCATCGACGACTACCCGGGCTGGCAGGGCGATCCCGCCGATCTGCTGGCCGCGGCTCGTGCCGCCGGATGCAGCCCGGTCGACTTCCTGGTGACCACCCAGAGCGTGAGCCGCGGAACAGGGGCCCGGCTGCGAGCCCGCGCCCTGGGCGTGGACCTCGCCGGGCCGGCGCGCCGGGACGAGCAGGAGGCTCGCGGCTGGCTACCCCCGGGGCTGGCCCTGCGCGAGGACATCCAGCTGCTGGACAACAAGCCCGGCCGACTCGTCGTCGCCGCGCCAGCGCCGCGTGCGCACCTCACCCGGCGGCTGTCGGCCATGTTCCCGGACACGGCCATCTGCTGGCGGGTGGCGCCGTACTCCAAGCTTCCACAAACGCACACCCAGACGGATCGGAGCGAGGCGTAGAATGGTTGACAGCGACCTCCGATGCGAGAGGGGAGGACCATGAGGACCCTGTACGACGGCAACGCGACCCGGATCGCACTGATCGTGGCGCTGTTCGCCCTGCCGGGCAGCGTCCATGCCCAGACGACGCGGAGCGACTCCGCGTTCGAACGCGGCAGTGGGGGCACCCTCGAGCTGGTTGCCGAGGACGCTCGCGAGACCGCGGGCGGGAGCTTCATCCGCGACCTGTCCTTCGTGGACGACCTGCAGCACGGCGGGGACGTGTCGCTGGTGGGCATCACAACCTCGCGCCAGGTCACCTTCGGCATCCCCGACTACTGGGAGCTGCAGGGCGACCCGATGCTTCACCTCGACGTGATGCGGTCGTCGCAGCTGATCCCGGAGGTGTCGGCCATCACCGTGTGGGCGGACGGCCGGCCGATCCGGACGTTCATGCTCGACGGCGACCCCGGCGAGGTGGTCGAGCACGAGATGAGGGTCCCGCTGGCGTCGGAGACCGGCTACCACACCCTGACCTTCGTGGCCTACCACCGCAGCCTGCTGCCGTGCGAGATCAGCGACCACCCGGGTCTGTGGAGCCGCATCCTCGGCTCGTCGTACCTGCGGGTGGAGTACCGCCCGGCAGAGCCGCAGCTCAGCCTGTCCCGCTGGCCGTACCCGTTCCGCGACGACCGTGATCCGGATCCCGTGCCGATCGTGCTCGTGCTGCCCAGTTCGCCGTCCGTGGAGGACGTGCAGGCGGCGGGCTACATCGCGGCCTACCTCGGGCACACCGCAGAGTGGCGGCCAATGGACCTGGTGCTGCACCAGGGCACGCTGGCCAGTGCACCGGATGGCCACGTGATCGCATTCGTGCGCAGTGACGGCAAGGCCGCGGCCCTCGGAGAGGTCAAGGCGGCGCTGTCCGCCTCGCCCAACCCGGAGGTGGCGGCCATGGGGGCAGCGGTACGCGCGGGCAAGCTGCCCAGGGCGGGCTCCCTGGGGCTGGTTCCCCGGCCCGGCGAGCCGTCCCGCGCGATGCTGGTGCTCGCTGGCAAGGACCGCGCCGGCCTCGCGCAGCTGGCCTTGCTGCTCAGCGGCGCGGAGTCCAGCGCCCTGCCCGTGGGTCAGGTGGAGGCCGTGGACTCGGTCGAGCCCCCGACGCCCATGGAGCTGCGACGCTGGGAGGACACGGTTCCGCCGGAGGACCGCTTCACCCTCGCCGAGCTGGGCCTGACCGACCAGATGGCCCGCGGATACCGCGGCGGCCACGTCACAGTGCCCCTGCGGCTGGTGCCGGACGCCCGGCCCAAGCCCGGCGCAGCGCGCATGGAGCTGATCTACTCCTACTCGGCCCAGGCCAGCACGGAGCGGTCCCGTCTCGACGTGCTCGTCAACGACGCGGCGGCGGGCGGCACCGGCCTGACCGACATCAACGGCCGCAACCGCGAGACCATGCTGCTGGATCTGCCGGTACACGAGATGGGCCCGGACTCCTCCATCTCGGTCCGCTTCAGCCTCGTGGGGCTGGCCGAGCCGGTCTGCCTCGGCGAGACCCACGACGAGCTGTGGGGGACGCTGCACGCGGACTCGAGCATCACGCTGCCCCGCGACTACTGGGAGCGGATCCCCGACCTGGCGTTGTTGCGCTACGGCGCCTACCCCTTCGGCCTCCGCGCCGATCTGAGCGAGACCCTGTTCGTGTTGCCGGCCAAGCCCACGGACTCCGACGTGCAGCTGTACCTGTGGCTGGCCGCGGAGCTGGGCCGCGTGGCGCGCGGCGACCGCTTCGGCTTCGGCGTGCGGCTGGGCGGCATCGACCAGGCCAAGGACGAGGACCTGGACCTGGTGGTGGTGGACAGCGGCAGCGAGGCGTCGATCCTCAAGAGCCTGGGGCTGCTCGAGTCCATGTCGTTCACGGTGAGCAAGCCGCTGGGCGTGCAGCTGGCGCTGGCGTCGGGCAACGACGTGGCCATCGGCGCAGACCCCTCGGTGTCCTACATCGAGCAGGTGCAGCTGCCGTGGAACCCGCAGCGCTCGGCGCTGGTGGCCTACGCCACCGACCCCACCCTGTTCCAGCGCGTGGGCCCCTGCCTGGATGGTGGCGCGCTGATCGACCGGCTCCAGGGCCGCGTCACCCGGGTCGCATCCTGCACCGACCTGGCCGTGATCCCGCTGGCCGAGGCCCGCGAGATCGGCGAGCAGCCGGCCCGGGAGTCGATCCACGCGCCGGTGCGCAAGTACTACTGGCTGTTCTTCATCGGCCTGCTGCTGCTCGGTGTGCTGATCGTGCTGGCCGTGCGCCACGTGCAGGCGCAGCGTGCGGCGCGCGAGGCCGAGGAGGCCGACGCGGACGGCTGGGACGGGTAATCCGTGAACGTCATCCGCGCCCTGCTGGTCGATCCCGACGTGCGGTTCGGTCTGCTGCTCAAGAGCTACCTGGCCGAGCACGGCTGGGAACTCGTGACCGTGTCCGACGGTCGCGAGGCGCTTCGCCGCTGGGACGAGATCCGACCGGCACTCGTGCTCAGCGAGATCGACGGCGAGGACATGGACGGCCTGGAGTTCATGGCAGCGGTCCGCGCCCTGCCGGACGCCCCCCCCGTCGCCATCTGTTCGCGTTCTCCGGGCGTGCGCAGCTGGGACCGGACCGCCCTCGACACGCTGGGCATCTCGTCGGTGATCGTACGGCCGCTGCTGTTCGCGGACCTGCTTCGCGAGATCCGCCGCCTGGTCGAGGCCAGCCTTGTCGAACGAGCCTGAGCGCGTCCTCGCTCCCTTCCTGCTGCTCCTCCTGCTGACCTGCGTCTTCACCACCGCGGGCGCCTCCGCCCAGGACGTGACCCAGGCTGACATCGACGCGATCGAGCGCGACCTCGGCAACATGGGTGACTGCGAGGCCAGGGACAACCTGCTGGCCATGCTCATGGAGGGCCTGGCCGAGCGCTGCTTTCCCCGCGACTCCCGGCTGGCCAACCCGGTGGTCGGGGACGACTGGAGCCGGGAGTGTCTCGGCCGTGCGGTGGAGGTGGCCGACGAGATCCTGGGCAAGCCCGACCACCGCGACCGCGCGCGCGCCCTGTTCATCGCGGGCAAGGCCTCCATCGCCCTGCGCCGACCCCAGGCGGGCGCCGACTACCTGCAACGCTACCTCGAGGATTTCCCCGACGACGAGGAGGTGTCACTGGTCCACTACACGCTCGCGGAGAAGGCCTGGTCGGACAGGGCCTGGGAGGACGCCGCAGCCCACTACGAGGCCGCGAGCGTGGGCCTGACCGACGACGAGAACGCGGCCCTGCGCTATCGCCTCGGGTGGAGCCGGTACAACGCCGGGGATCCCGTGGCCGGGGCGACCACCCTGGCCAGGTTGCTGTCTGCTGGTGAGACTCTCGATGGCGATGTACGGGCCACGGTTCGCCGAGACCTGACGGCCATGCTCGTCGAGGTCGCCGATCCCGCGACCACCATCGCCCTCGCCGAGACCGGCCTCGGGGCGGAGGCCCCGGACCTGGCCGAGGCCGTGGCCGGCGAGTTGATGACGGACGAGCGGCTCGGGCTCGCCGGAGCCACGTTCGCGGCCATGGTCGCCGCGTGGCCGAGCCGCGACAGGGCCGCGACCTGGCAGGTGGGGTGCGTGGACGCGGCCATGGCGCGACAGGATGCCCCGGCCGCCGTCGAGTCATTGACCGTGTTGATGCGGGACTACGGGGCGCGCAGCAAGTACGCGATGACCGTCGACCGGTGGAGTGGCAGGGAGCGCGAGGCGTTGAAGGTCGAGGAGACGAGTCGCAGCGCTGCGGCGCGCCTGCACCAGCAGCTCCGCGAGGGGTACGGTCCGCCGGCGGCGGACGTGGAGTCCCTGTACCGGCTCTACCTCCAGGACTTCCCGCGCGCATCCAAGGTCCCCGAGGTACGGCTCGCCCTGGCCTCCCTGCTGCAGGAACAGGATCGGCGCCTCGACGCCATCGACGAGTTGCTGGGCGTCGTGTCCGACGAGTCGGGCCGGGAGATCGGCGCCCGCGCCGCCCGCCTGGCCACGGACCTCATCGCCCAGGGGCTGGCCGAGGGCGTCGAGACCTCCGCCCATGAGGATCGCGTGCTGCAGCTCGCCACCCTCTTCCGCGCCGGGTACGCCCGCCATACAGACGGCGTGGGCTACGCCCTGCAGGCCGGTCGCATCTTCCTGCAGCGCGAACAGCACGAGGATGCCCGCACCGTCCTGATGGAGGCTGCCACGCGCCTGCCGGCCAGCGTGGACGCCGGCGCCTGCGTGGCCCTGGCCCTGGAGACGCCGCTGCAGGCCGAGGACTGGAACGGCGCCGCTGCCCTGGCCGACGAGGTGCTGGCCGCCGACCGCCTCGTGGCCGCCCACCCCGAGCTCGGTGACGTGGCTCGCCGCACCCGCGCCACCGCCCGCTTCAACCAGGCCGTGGCCCTGTGGGAGGGCGGCGATCCCGCTGTGGCCGCCCCCCTGTTCGAGCAGGTCGCCACGGACGATCCCGAAGGGGGCCAGGCTCCCGGCGCATTGCTCAACGCCGCATCCTGCCTCGCCGAGGCCGGCGACGCCGGACGCGCCCCCATGCTGCTTCGGCGCGTGTACACTCGCTACCCCGACAGCGAGGTCGCAGACATGGCCATCGAACAGGAGGCCTACCTCCGATGGGAGAAGGAGGACTACGAGGGTGCCGCATCGGTCTACCTCCGGCTCGCCGACACCTTCCCCGACTCGGAGCGCGCCCCCTTCGCCCTGTACACCGCCGCAGCCCTGTACGACCAGGAGGGGCTGTTCGACGAGGCCATCGATGCCTACTCGACCCTCGTGAAGAAGTACCCCGCCGCTCCCGAAGCCGCCGAAGCCCATCCCCGCCTCACCGAGCTGGAGGCCGGCGAATGAAGACCTTCACCATCGCCCTCGCGACCGCGTGCCTCCTACTCATCACCTCCGGATGCAACCCCAACTGCCGCGAACTCGCCCGCACGATGTGCGACCGCTGCGGCGAGGCCATGGCCGACGAGTACGGCGAGGGCACCTGCACCTGCGTCGTCACGGGCACCGCCGGCCTCGACGGCTTCTCCGACGACCAGGCCGACTTCATGAACTGGACCTCGGACTCCGACGTGCACTCCTGGTGCCAGACCCTCAACCTCGGCCTCGACACCCGCGGCAACGAGCTCGGCGACACGTGCTACGAGAAGCGCATCGAGGTCGACACCTGGGGACAGGAGGCCTGCGAGTCCACCACGCAGTACTTCCGCGACGAGCTGGGCTGGGACTGACGCTCGACGCTCCCCAAGGGGTGGACGCTCGACGCTCCCCAAGGGGTGCCAACCACTTATGTGATGTGCCTCCCTCGTGAGGTGGGCCCTGGGGGGCTCGAGGGGCCCCGGGGCGTACCTGTGTTCTCGAGTGGGGATGGTCAGGTATGGCGGTTCAGGCGGGCGGGTACGGTGGACGGGGATGGTGTCATGTG
>CAZXHG010000371.1:0-7735 GCA_964639985.1 uncultured Rickettsiales bacterium | reverse complement strand
GGGGGGGGGGGGGGGGGGGGGGGGGGGGGGGGGGGGGGGGGGGGGGGGGGGGAGATGTCGGGTCCGTCGCTGCGCCCATCTTCGATGGGCTTCGCTCCTTGACCCGACCTACGGACCCTGGTTGACTGCGGGGACCTGGGGGAACCGTGGGCGACGACGACCGGCGACGTGAGCTGTTCGAGGCGTACGGTCGGGTGCGCGAGCTCGAGGCCGAAACGGCCCGCTTGCGCGCCGAGGCCGAGGTCGAGCGCGAGCGGCACCGGCAGGTCGAGGCCGACCTGACCCGGGATCTACGCCGGGCCCACGGCGACATCGACCAGTTCGCCCACGTGTCGGCCCACGACCTGCAGGAGCCGCTGCGCAACGTCATCACCCTGGTCCAGCTGCTTCAGCGCAGCGCAGGAGACGGTCTCGACGCGCGTTCGACCGAGATGCTGGACCTGATCGTGGGGGCATCCCAGCGCATGCACGGCCAGGTCAACGACCTGCTGGCCTACTCCCGGGTGGCCCACTCGGGGAGGGAGCGCCAGTCCACGGACCTGGGCGTGGCCGTGCAGCGCGCCCGGACCAACCTCGAGGTGGTGCTGGAGGGAGCCGACGCCCGCCTGGACTGCGGCCCGCTGCCCACGGTGCACGCCGACCCCAACCAGATGGTACAGCTGTTCCAGAACCTGATCGGCAACGCGATCAAGTTCCGCGGCGAGGAGTCCCTGCGCATCGCCATCTCGGGTGCGGCCCGCGACGACCACTGGCACGTGGCCGTGCGGGACAACGGCATCGGCATCGAGCCGGCTGGCCACCAGCGCATCTTCCGCATCTTCCGGCGCCTTCACCCGCCCGGCGAGTTCGAGGGCTCCGGGGTTGGCCTGGCCATCTGCAAGCGGATCGTGGACCGCCACGGCGGCCGCATCTGGGTGGAGTCCGCGCCCGGCGAGGGCTCGGCCTTCCACTTCACGCTGCCGCTGGACGTGGACCTCGGCGATACCGCCTGAGCGTCACCACCACACCGGCAGCGTGATCAGCGCCACCGCCAGCGCGGCGGTGGCCGCGCCCACTCCGGCGAAGGTGCCCCACCTGCGGCCGATCTCCGCCGTGTTGCAGCCCGCAGCCGCGGCCAGCAGCGCCATCAGCGGCAGGTGGTAGTGGATGGTGAAGTGGTCGATGGTGCACAGCAGCAGCGAGTAGCCCAGGGCCACGGCCGTCAGCCAGCGCGCACCCCGGCCCAGCAGGGGCAGCGCGAACAGGGGCAGCCAGCCGCCGTACTCCACCAGTTCCGCGTAGAACAGGGGGATCCGCGGCAGCAGCGCCGTACCCGCGTACTCACCGTGCCAGTGCTCGGGGAAGGTCTCGAAGTACAGCACGAAGAACCAGTCCCGCAGCTGCCCGGTCACCGCGCCGGCCAGCAGCATGGCCACGCAGAACCCCGCGATCGGCAGCCACAGAGTGGCCAGCGGCCGGATCGCCGCGCGCCAGCGTCCGTTGAACAGTGCCCACAGCAGCGCGGCGAAGCTGACCACGGCCGAGCCCGGGTAGCGCAGGACGGTGGAGGCCATGCCGGTCCCGCCGAACGCGGTCGCGTCAGCGCGCGTCAGCGCGTAGCAGGCGGCCGTGATCGACAGGGCGAACATGTTGTCGGGGAAGTTGGCCTCCGCGTGCATCAGCACGTGGTAGCCATGGTGCAGTGCCCCGGCCGCGGGCAGCAGCAGCGCGACCATGGGCGCCCCGGGCACGAGCGCGGCCACCAGCCGCACGCCCACCACCGCGATCGCCGCCAGGACCAGCAGGAACACGAAGTAGGTGGCGGGCAGGTCCGGGCCGTTGAGCAGGGCCGCGCCCGCGTGGAAGTACGACCACAGCGGCGGCTGGTTGAGGGTCACGTGGCGGGTGGTCCACAGCTGCTGCGCCCACTCCACGTTCTCGGAGATGTTGAGCAGCTGGTAGTAGTGCACCTCGTGCAGGCCCAGCTCCTCGAGCATCCACACCGACTCGGGATCGGACGACGTCAGGTCGTACAGCACGAACCCGGGCTCGGCGTCGACCTGCACCTCGATGCGATCCCCCTTGGCGACCGCCAGGTCCTCCACCACGGTCACGATGCCGCGGTCCACGTAGCGCAGCACCGGGCCCTCTTCCTCGCGCTCGAGCACGTGGGTCTCGACCCCCTTGCGCTGCAGCACCTCGCCGTCGCGCAGCAGCGCGATCGAGGCGCCCACCTCGGCCCGTAGCAGCAGCACGGCGGTGACCTCGCCCGCGGAGTCGGCGACCATCGACAGCGTGCCGGCCGCGGGCTCGTGCATGCGGGCGTCCTCGCCCGCGTTGCCCACGCGCACGGGCTCGCCCCAGTCATCTCCCTCGGGCCACAGCCGGACCGAGGACTGCTCCCAGTCGGCCGAGTCGGCCCGCGCGTCGTACCAGTAGGCCTCCAGCGGCCGGGTGCCCTCGGGCGCGTAGGCCGCGCCGAGGGCCAGCAGCATGGCCAGCGCGAGGGCCGTGGCGATCCACTCTCGCGCCGGGGGACGCTCCAGCAACAGGGGGTTGCCGAAGAACAGCAGGGCGGCCGCGGGCAGGCCCTCGACCACGGCCAGGCCGAGGTACGGCAGGGGCGTGGGCATCACGCCCAGGGCCTTGAACGCGGCCAGGTTGGCGGCCTGCGCCACGATGGACAGGGCGGCCGCGCCCAGCACGATCAGCAGCGGGCAGGTGGCGTGCATGCGCCGGCTGAGCAGCCAGCCCAGCCAGGGCAGGCCGGGCATCATCAGCCAACCCGGGTAGACCAGGGACGCGCGGAGGGCCACCAGCGACGTACGGTCGTCGGCCGCGGGCGGCAGCACGGCCAGCACGGCCAGCGCGAGCACGCCCAGCCCCACGCTCGCGCCGGCCATGGCGCGGCTGGCGGTCCAGGACCCGGTGCTGGAGCTCGTGCTCATGGCCATCCCTGAGGGGTCATGGTAGCGCGGATCCGGCGGTCTGGCCTCGATGACGGGGGGCCTTGCCGGAGGCTATCATTCCCTGGTCCCATGACGCCGCGCCCACCCACACCCGATGTCTCGCTGGTGATGCCCTGCTTCGACGAGCAGGAGGCCCTGCCGGGGACCGCGCGCGCCCTGCTGGACGTGTTCGCGGCCGCGGGCGTCGCCCTGGAGCTGGTGCTGGTGGACAACGGCTCCACGGACGGCACCCGCGCCGTGATCCACGACCTCGTCGACCTGGGGTGCCCGGTCACGCCGGTTCTGTTCGACGACAACCAGGGCTACGGCGGCGGGATCCTGGCCGGTCTGCGTGCGTGCGCGGCCGAGCGCATCGGCTACCTTTGCGCCGACGGCCAGGTGTCGGCCGAGGACACGTTGATGGTCTACCGGCTGCTGCTGGGCCGGGAGAACCGCGTGCTCGCCAAGGTGCGGCGCCGGTTCCGCCAGGACAGCTGGAAGCGCAAGGTGGTGTCCATCACCTACAACGGGCTGATGCAGGCGCTGTACGGCGGCCTGGGCGCCATCGACCTCAACGGCAGCCCCAAGCTGTTCTCCCGCGAGGTGTTCCAGCGCATGGAGCTGGTCTCCAGCGACTGGTTCCTCGACCCCGAGCTGATGGTCAAGGCCCACTACCTGGGCCTGCGCGTGATCGAGATCGACGTGGAGGGCTACGCCCGGCAGGGCGGCGCATCCAACGTCGCGCTCGACACCTGCGTGGAGTTCCTGGGCAACATCGCCCGCTACCGCCTCGGCGACTCCCTGGATGAGTGGCGGCAGCGCACCGTGCCGATCGCGGACGCGGGCGTGCCGCCGTCCCCGTCCGCCCCGCCTTCCACACCGCTGACCTGGCCAGCCGTGCCGGGACCGCTGCCCGGGGTCCAGGTCGTGGCCCAGCAGCGCCACGCCGACTCCCGCGGCTGGCTGCACAAGGTGCTGGCCACGTCCCAGGCCGAGCGCGACCTGGGCTCGGGTGAGGTCTACGTCACGTCCGCGAAGGCAGGCGAGGTCAAGGGCGGACACCTGCACCGCCGCATGGGGGAGTGGTTCTCGGTGGTGCAGGGCAACGGCGAGCTGAGGCTGGCCGATCCGGCCACCGGCGAGCAGGCCGCGGTCGAGCTGCGCGCCGTGCGACCCAGGACCGTGTACGTGCCCCCTGGCATCGCCCACGCCCTGGTCAACTCCGGCCGTCAGACCGTGATCTGCGTGGCCTGGGCCGAGGGTGAGCACGACCCGGAGGACGTCATCCCCCATGCCTTCGACTGACTCGCCCCTGCATCACGCCCGCGTGGTCGTGCTGGGTGCGTCCGGGTTCATCGGCCGTCACGTCACCCGGGCGCTGCACCTGCGAGGCGCGGACCTGGTGCTGACCTGCCGCGAGCCCATGGACGCGCTGCCCCTGCTGGAGGCCACCGACGACCTCGGCGAGATCGTGGGCATGGACCTGGCCGATCCGGACGGGGTCGCCGACCTGATCGCGGAGGAGTGTCCGGACTGCGTGTTCAACCTGGCCGGCTACGGCGTGGACCCGGCCGAGCGGGACGAGATCCTCATGTCGCGGCTCAACGCCGACCTGGTGGAGGCGGTGTGCGTGGCCCTGGCCCGGGTGACCCGCCCGGCCACGGCCGGACTGCGCACGCTGGTACACGCGGGCTCGGCGTTCGAGTACGGCACGGTGGGGGGCGACCTGGACGAGTCGGGGCCGGCGGAGCCCACGTCGGCCTACGGCCGCAGCAAGCTGGCGGGCACGCGCATGGTCGCCCGCTACGGCGAGCTGGGCTACGTGGACGGCGTGGCCGCGCGGCTGTTCACCGTGTACGGCCCTGGCGAGCACCCCCACCGGCTGCTGCCCTCGCTGCTGGCCGCGGCGCGGGAGGGGCGATCGGTGGAACTCAGCGCCGGCACCCAGCAGCGCGACTTCGTGTACGTGGGTGACGTGGCCGAGGGCCTGTGCCGGCTGGCGTGCTCCCGCGGCGAGCGCGGCGAGGCCGTCAACCTGGCCACCGGCCGGCTGACGCAGGTGCAGCAGTTCGTGCGCACCGCCGCGTCCGAGCTGGGTATCCCGGACGCGCACCTGCGCTTCGGCGCGCTGTCTGCCAGCGCGGACGACGTGCAGCACGACCCGGTGACCCTGGCGCGGCTGACCGCGCTCACCGGCTGGACGCCCGCCACCACCATCGCCGAGGGCGTCCGCCGTGCGGCCGAGTCTGCTACCGTGGACCTGTAACCTGATCGGGGGTCTGGACCCATGAAGGTCGTCATCCTCGCCGGCGGCGCCGGCACCCGCATCTCCGAGGAGTCCCACCTGCGGCCCAAGCCGATGGTCGAGATCGGCGAGCGGCCGATCCTGTGGCACATCATGAAGATCTACGCCCACCACGGGCTGACCGACTTCGTGATCTGCCTTGGCTACAAGGGCTACGTGATCAAGGAGTTCTTCGCCAACTACGCCCTGCACCGCACCGACGTGACCTTCGACTTCGCGTCGGGCGACGTGATCTGGCACGACTCCGAGGTGGAGCCGTGGCGAGTGACCCTGGTGGAGACCGGCGGCCCCACCGAGACCGGCGGGCGGATGAAGCGGGTCGCGCGCTACCTCGACGACGCGCCGTTCTGCATGACCTACGGTGACGGCCTGGCCGACGTGGACCTGACCGCCCTGCTCGCGTTCCACCGCGACCAGGGGCTCGAGGCCACGTTGACCGCGGTGCGGCCGCCGGGCCGGTTCGGCGCCACCGTGGTCGACGGCGATCGGGTGACCCGTTTCGAGGAGAAGCCGGCCGGGGACGGCGGCTACATCAACGGCGGGTTCTTCGTGCTGCAGCCGTCGGCGCTGGACCGCATCGAGGGCGACCACACCCTGTGGGAGCGCGATCCCCTGGAGGGGCTGGCCGCGGACGGGCAGCTGGCCGCGTTCCGGCACGACGGCTTCTTCAAGCCGATGGACACCATGCGGGAGCGGCGTGAGCTGGAGGCCCTGTGGGCCGGCGGCGCAGCCCCGTGGAAGGTCTGGCCGTGATCGAGCGCGGGTTCTGGGTCGGCCGGCGGGTCATGCTGACCGGCCACACCGGGTTCGTGGGCGGCTGGACCGCCCTGTGGCTGGAGTCGCTGGGCGCGCGTGTGACCGGGGTGGCCCTGGCGGCCGAGGGACAGCCCAACCTGCACGGCGTGCTGTCGCCGTGGCCGCGCATGACGTCCGTGATCGCGGACCTGCGGGACCCGGTGGCGTTGCGCGCCGCCGTGGACGAGGCCGAGCCCGAGGTGGTGCTGCACCTGGCCGCGCAGGCGCTGGTGCGGCGCTCCTACCGCAACCCGGTGGAGACCTGGGCCACCAACGTCATGGGCACCCTGCACCTGTGCGAGGCCCTGCGCGAGGCCGCGAGGTTGAAGGCGCTGGTGGTGATCACGTCGGACAAGACGTACCTCAACGAGGAGAAGGGTCGCGCGTTCGTGGAGGCGGACCCGCTGGGCGGGCACGACCCGTACAGCGCGTCCAAGGCGGCCCAGGAGATGGTGGCCCTGGCCTGGGCGCGCTCCTACCTGCACCGGCGCGGTGTGGCCGTGGCCACGGCCCGGGCCGGCAACCTGCTCGGAGGCGGTGACTGGGCCGAGGACCGGCTGGTGCCCGACCTGTGGCGGGCGGTGCACGGCGGTGAGCAGGTGGCACTGCGCTACCCCTACGCCACCCGGCCGTGGCTGCACGTGCTCGACGCGGTGCGGGGCTACCTCCGGCTCGCCGCGGTGCTGGCCAGTGGGGGACCCGGTTCGGTGCCGCCGGCGTTGAACTTCGGCCCCGAGCCCGGGCAGGCGCTGACCGTGGCCGACCTGGCCGGCCGCGTGCTGCAGGGGCTCGGCGGCGCGGATACCTGGAAGGCGGACGACACGTCGCTGATGCCGGAGAAGGAGACCCTCTCCCTCGACGCCTCGAAGGCCCGCGAGATGCTCGACTGGAAGCCCCTGCTCGACGTGGACGAGGCCCTGCAGTGGACCATCGACTGGTACCAGGCCCACGACCGCGGCGGTGACATGCGCACGTTCACGCTGGGGCAGATCGACGGGCTCAAGGCGCGCACCTGAGCGAGCCCGGGTCCGATTCGACCCCCTGACCTGGACCGGTTCGTGCTGCCCCTCCCTCCCCGAACCCAGGAGGCACTCCATGCGCACCATCCCTCGGCTCCCCCTGTCCCTGCTGCTCGTCCTGTCCCTGCTGGTGTGGGGCTGTCCGTCCGGCGACGACGACGACGACGTGGCCGACGACGACTCGGCCTCGACCGACGACGACGACACCACCGGCGACGATGACGACACCACGCCGGGCGACGACGACGACTCGGCCTCCACGGACGACGACGACACCACGGCGGACGACGACGATGACACCGTGCCGCCGCCGCCGATCAGCGCGTCCGTGGAGTACAGCGAGTGTCTCGGGGGTGGCCAGGTCAACCCCACCGTGGCGCTGACCGACCAGGGGGGCGGCGAGCTGCAGGTCGAGCTGGACGCGTGGGAGCTCAACTGCTGCCTCGAGATGGTCGTGGCCCAGGCAACGTACGACGGCAGCGCCGTGCTGGTGGCGCTCCAGGACGTGGGCGAGCCCTGCGACTGCATCTGCGGCTTCGACGTGATCGTGACCGTGGAGGGGCTACCCGCGGGCGAGGTGATGGTGGTCGTGCAGTTCGGCGGCCAGACGGTGGTCAACGAGGCAGTGGAGATGTCCTAGCAGTCTTCGGGGAAAGGCGCCTCGACGCAGTCTGAGGACTGCGCTGGCC
>CAZXHG010000370.1:0-7763 GCA_964639985.1 uncultured Rickettsiales bacterium | reverse complement strand
ATGCCTGAACCGCCACCACCACCGCGAAGCGGTTTAGTCCAACACCTCCTCGGCCGTGAACCGGCGTGTGGCCCCGGTTCACCCCCCGACAAACACCTCCTCGGCCGCGAACCGGCGTGTGGGGCCAGTTGGGGCTGGGACAGGTGTTTGTGCGGGGGTGGACGGGGAGGGGGCTAGGACGCGGGCAGGGTGATCTTGAACGTGGTGCCGTGGCCCTCGCGGGACGTCACCTCGATGGTGCCGCCGTGGGACTTGATCACGCGGCGGGTGATGGTGAGGCCGAGGCCCATGCCGCCGCCCGGGTCCTTGGTGGTGAAGAACGGGGTGAAGATGCGGTCCTGCACGTCGGGGGCCATGCCCGGGCCGTCGTCCTGGATCTCGAAGATCACGTCGTCGTCGTCGCGGCGGCCGCGGACCTGGACCGTGCCGCCGCCGTCGCCCGCGGCCTGGATGGCGTTCTCCACGAGGTTGGTCAGCACCTGATTGAGCTCCTCGGGCACGCAGGAGATGGTGCCGTTGCCGCGGAAGCCCGTGTCCACGCGCACGGCCGCGCCGTGGGCCGGCGCGATCACGGCGATGACCTCCTCGACGGCGCGGAAGGCGTCGTAGAGCTGCGGCGTGCGGGTGAAGCCCTCGCGGCTGTAGCGGCGCATCAGGTCCACGGTGTCGGCGATGCGTCGGATCCCGGTCTCGGCCGAGCTCATCATGCGCTCCTGGCGGGCGCGCAGGGTGGTCAGACGGGCGGTCTCCTCGTCGGTGAGTTCCCGCTCGGCGGCGGCCTGGCCGAGGGCCAGGATCTCCTCGGTGGACGTGCGGATGATGGCCACGGCGTTCTTGATGTAGGACAGCGGGTTGTTGATCTCGTGGGCCAGGCCGCCGGCCACGATCTCCAGGGAGTCCATGCGCCGCGACAGCAGGAGGTCCGCGGTCGCCGCGGCGCTGCGCAGCTGGTTGTCGATGGTGGTGCGCAGCTCGCGGGGCGCGAACGGCTTGGCCAGGTAGGCGTTGACCCCGGTGCGCAGGCCCTCCATGCGGTCCTCGATGGCGCTGCGGGCGGTGAGCATCACCACCGGGATGTGGCGGGTGGCCTCGCCCGCGCGCAGTCCGCGGGTCAGCTCCAGGCCGTCCATGCGGGGCATCATCAGGTCGGTGAGCACGAGGTCGGGCAAGTGCTGGCGGGTCATGGCCAGGCCCGCCTCGCCGTCCGCGGCGGTCATGATGCGGAACTCGTGACGCAGGGCGGCGTGCACCATGCGCACGATGTCCGGGTTGTCCTCGACCACCAGCACGGTGTGCACGTGGTGGTCCTCGTCCTCGTCCCGCTCGACCAGCCGCCGCTCGCTGGCGTCGGTGATGTCGAGCATGCGGTAGTCGTCGCGCACGGTGAAGCGACCGGACAGGTCCTCCCGGGTGAAGTCCGCGGCCAGCTTGTCCTGGGTGGCCTCCGGGTCGATGGAGTCGCGGGACAGGATCCCGGGATCGAAGTGGTCGTGGTCGCGGGGCAGCCGCAGCTCGAAGGCGGCGCCCCGCTCGACCGTGGTGTCCACGGCGAGGTCGCCGCCGTGCAGCAGCGCGAGCTCCCGGGCGAGGGCCAGGCCGATGCCCACGCCTCCCTGTCGCCGGGCCGGGCCCACGTCCGCCTGGAAGAACCGCTCGAAGACGTGCTCGGCCTCGTCCCGGCGCAGGCCGGGGCCGTCATCCTCCACGCGCACCACGGCCACGGGACCGTCCACACGCAGCCGGACCTGGATGTGACCGCCGGGCGGGGTGAACTTGACCGCGTTGGACAGCAGATTGACGAACACCCGCTCCAGCTGCTCGAGGTCACACCAGGTGGGGCACGACTCGTCGCCGGCGCTGAACGACAGCCCCAGCTGCTTGCGCCGGGTCAGGGGCTGCACCTGGTCGACCAGGTTGCGCAGGTACGGTACGAGGTCGTACTCGGCGACCTTGAGCTTGATGCTCGACTCGGCCAGCTGTGTCAGGTCGAGGATGTCGCCGATCATCTTCAGCAGGCGCAGCCCGTTGCGGAACATGGTCTGCAGGGACCGGCGCACCTGCGGAGGCACCTCCCCCATCTCGCCGTCGAGCAGCATCTCCATGGGCGTGAGGATCAGCGCCAGCGGCGTCTTGAGCTCGTGGGTGATGTTGGCGAACACCTGCTGGCGGAAACGGGCGATCCGTTGCAGCTCGTCGTGGGCGAGCTGCAGGGACTGCTGGGTCTGCTCGAGCTGCGCGGTGTCGCGGGCGTGCTCGCGACGGACCTGACGCAGGGCGGTGTACGCCGTGGCCAGGAACAGAAGCACGAACGCCAGTCCGAGGAACCCGTGGGCGGCGGCGAACAGCCACCCGGAGCCTGGCACCCCCCCCTCCAGCAGGCCGAGCAGCGCCAGCAGGGTCAGGGCGACCACGGCCGCGACACGCACCGGGCGCAGGCCAGGGTCGCTCAGGCACTCTCGCCAGATCGATCCAGGGGGGGTCTCGGGAGGGTGGGGGTCCATGGGCCATTCGTACCATAGATCCGACGCCGGCCGGGTGCGCGGCCTTGACGCGCGCGTGAGAACCATACTATTACCGCCGCCATAACCCCGGATTCGCGCGTGCGCGCACGCACGCGTGGCCCGGACGACCAGCCCCTGACGGGGTGGGGAAGGCGACGATGGAGATCAACCCGGTTCTCATCGCCATCCAGCTGGTCCCCTTCCTGGTGGTTCTCGTCGGCCTCCACTTCATCATCTTCAAGCCGATGCTGGCGATCCTGCGGGAGCGCGAGAAGCGCATCGTGCACGATCGCCGCGAGGCCGACGCCCTCGAGGACGAGGTGCGCCAGAAGATGGAGGAGCTGGAGGGGCGCCTGGCCGATGCACGGGCCCAGGCCAACGCCGAGCGACGCCAGCTGAGGGAGGAGATCCGCGAGCATTCCGAGGCGATCCTGGACGAGGCGCGCGCCGAGTCCGAGCGGATCGTGGACCAGGCTCGCGCCGAGATCGGGCGGGAGCGCGAGGCTGCGCGGCGCACGCTCGAGGAGGAGTCCGAGGCGCTGGCCCGCGAGGTCGCCGCGTCGGTGATCGGGAGGACGGTGTGACCCGCTTCGACCACGACAAGGTGCTGTGCGCGCTGGCCGCGCTGGTCACGCTGACGTTCGCGACCGCGGCGGCGGCCTCGGGCGGCCACGAGCTGACCTTCGCCGAGCACATGGGCCGGGTGTTCATCCACCTGGTCAACTTCCTGCTCTTCGTGGGCCTGCTGGTGTACCTGCTGCGCCGCCCGGTGGCGGACATGCTGGGCAACCGGCGGCTCAGCATCGCCACCCAGATGGCCGAGTCGCGCGACGCCAAGGCCGCAGCCGAGGCGCGGTTCGCCGATCTGCAGCAACGGATCGCGGCGTTCGACGGCGAGCTGACCTCCATGCTGGAGCGCGTACGCGCCGAGTGCGAGGTGGAGCGAGAGCGCTCCGTGATCACCGCCCACCAGGCGGCCGAGGCCATGAAGCAGGCCGCCGAGCGCACCACGGTCAAGGAGCTGGACAAGGCCCGGCACGAGCTGCGCGAGTGGACCGTGGACCGGGCCATGGTGGTCGCCGAGCAGGTGCTGCGCGCCTCGGTCGGCCGTGATGATCACCGCCGACTGACCGCCGAGTACTTCGAGCGGATCGCAAAGGACGCCAAGTCATGATCGCCGGTTCCGTTGCACGCCGATACGCCCGGGCCCTGTTCGCACTGGCCCTCGAGGACGGCACGGCCGCGCAGGTCGGGCAGGATCTCGAGCAGTTCACCGCCGGGCTGGACGAGGCCGACGTCTGGCGCTCGTTGACCAACCCGGGGGTGACCAAGGAGCAGCGCCGCCAGCTGCTGGACGCCCTGCTGATTCGCGCGGGCCTGCAGGCCAGCACCAACAACTTCCTGCGCCTGCTGATCGACAACGGCCGGCTGGAGCACCTCCCCGCGATCGCGCGGGAATACCGCGGCCTCAACGACGACCACCTGGGGCGGATCCGCGCCACGGTGCGAAGCGCAGTGGCGCTGGAGGCCGGCGAGGTCGACAGGCTGCAGGGGCTGCTGCAGGACGTCAGCGGCAAGACCGTGATGCTCGAGCACCGGGTGGACCCGGATCTCATCGGGGGTATGGTCACCGAGGTCGGCGGCCTGATGTTCGATGGCAGCCTGCGTACGCAGCTGCAGCGTATCCGGGAGCGGTTGGTTCGCCACTGACGACAAACACGCCGCGCCCGTGGCGCGGCCAGGGAAATCGAGAATCGAGGATTGACGATGGATATCAAGGCATCCGAGATCAGCCAGATCCTCAGGGACCAGATCCGGAACTACGAGTCCAAGGTCGAGGTCAGCGAGGCCGGCACCATCCTGTCCGTGGGCGATGGCATCGCTCGCGTGTACGGACTGGACAACGCCGAGGCGGGCGAGCTGCTGGAGCTGCCCGGCGGCATCATGGGCATGGCGCTGAACCTCGAGGAGGACAACGTCGGCGTCGTGATCATGGGGTCCGACCAGCACATCCGCGAGGGTGACGAGGTCAAGCGCACCGGCCGCATCGTCGAGGTGCCGGTGGGCGAGCAGATGATGGGGCGCGTGCTGGACGCGCTGGGTCAGCCCGTGGACGACGGTGGCCCGATCCAGGAGGCGGAGTACCGCCGCGTGGAGCTCAAGGCCCCGGGCATCGTGGTGCGCAAGTCCGTGCACGAGCCGCTGCAGACCGGCATCTCGTCCATCGACGCGATGACCCCCATCGGCCGTGGCCAGCGGGAGCTGATCATCGGCGACCGCCAGACCGGCAAGACGGCCGTGGCGATCGACACGATCATCAACCAGAAGGGCCAGGACTGCTTCTGCATCTACGTGGCCATCGGCCAGAAGCAGTCGACCGTGGCCCAGGTGGTGGAGAAGCTGCGCAGCGTGGGCGCCATGGAGTACACCTGCGTCATCACGTCCGCGGCCTCGTCGCCCGCGCCGATGCAGTTCCTGGCCCCGTACACCGGCGCCACCCTGGGCGAGTTCTTCCGCGACTCGGGCCGCCACGCCCTGGTGATCTACGACGACCTCAGCAAGCACGCGGTCGCCTACCGTCAGCTGTCCCTGCTGCTGCGGCGCCCGCCGGGCCGCGAGGCGTACCCGGGCGACGTGTTCTACCTTCATTCGCGCCTGCTGGAGCGCGCGGCCAAGATGTCCGACGGCGAGGGCGGCGGTTCGCTGACCGCGCTGCCGATCATCGAGACGCAGGCCGGCGACGTGTCCGCGTACATCCCGACCAACGTGATCTCGATCACCGACGGCCAGATCTTCCTGGACACGGACCTGTTCTTCTCCGGCATGCGCCCGGCGATCAACGCCGGCCTGTCGGTCTCCCGCGTGGGCGGCAACGCCCAGATCAAGGCCATGAAGCAGGTCGCCGGTACCCTGCGGCTGACCCTGGCCCAGTACCGCGAGCTGGCGGCCTTCGCCCAGTTCGGCTCGGACCTCGACAAGGTCACGCTGGCCACGCTCAATCGCGGCGCGCGCCTGATGGAGCTGCTCAAGCAGCCCCAGTACAGTCCCCGCCCGGTGGCCGAGCAGGTGATGCTGATCCACGCGGGCACCGCCGGCTACCTCGACAAGCTCGAGACCAACCAGGTCCAGCAGTTCGGTGCGGAGATGGTCACGTTCATGCGCGCCCACCACGAGGACGTGCTGGCCGATATCGCGGAGAAGAAGAAGCTGGACGACGCCCTGATCGAGAAGATGAACGCGGCGCTGGACCGCTTCGCCGACCAGTTCGGCGACTGACAGCCTCTGACGGAGAGCTTCGATGCCCAACCTGAAGGACATCCGCAAGCGGATCGCCAGCGTCAAGAGCACGCAGCAGATCACCAAGGCGATGAAGGCCGTCGCCGGGGCCAAGCTGCGCAAGGCCACCGAGGCCGCGCTGTCGGCTCGCGCCTACTCCGGCGGCATGGAGGAGCTGTTCCACGCCCTCGTCGGCCGCATGGAGGGCCTCGACGCCCACCCGGCGATCGCCGGGCGCCCCGACGTCAAGAACGCCGCGGTGGTGGTGCTGTCGTCCGACCGCGGCCTGTGCGGGTCGTTCAACAGCGGCCTGTTCCGCGAGGTGGAGCGGTTCGTGTGGGAGCAGCGCGACCGCTACAACCTGCTGGAGAAGGTGGAGCTGTTCACCTACGGCAAGAAGGGGCGGGACTTCTTCACGTATCGCGCCCACGACGTGGCCCGGGCCGAGACCGACCTGCACCCGAACGACTTCTTCCAGCTGGCCCAGTCGGCGGGCCGCGACCTGATGCGGCGCTTCGAGGACGGTGAGCTGGACCGGGTGTACCTGGCGTACAACGTGTTCCACTCGGCCCTGACCCAGAAGCCGACCATCGTGCAGCTGTTCCCCCTGGGACAGACGCTTGAGTCGGTGGGCACGGACGAGTCCGTGGCGCCGACGGCCGAGGGCGCGCCGGAGTTCGAACCCTCCCAGGAGGAGGTGTTCGACGCCCTGGTGCCCAAGTACCTCGACACCATCGTCTACCAGGCATTCCTGGAGAGCGAGGCCGGTGAGCACGGGTCTCGGATGACGGCCATGGACGCGGCCACCCGCAACGCCGGCGAGATGATCGACCGGCTCACGCTGCAGTACAACCGCGCGCGGCAGGCGGCGATCACCACCGAGCTGGTGGAGATCATCTCCGGAGCCGAGGCGCTGTAGAGGGATACAGATACCTCGCTCGCGCATTCGCGCGAGCGAGTGCAAACCCGAAGGGTTGAGAACATGGAAAACGGCACGATCGTTCAGGTGATGGGTCCGGTGGTGGACATCCGCTTCCCGGCGGGGCAGCTGCCCGACATCTTCACCGCGCTGAAGATCACCAACCACGCCATCGACGACGACGAGTGGAACCTGATCGTCGAGGTGGCCCAGCACCTCGGCGAGAACACGGTGCGCTGCATCTCGATGGATACCACCGACGGCCTGCGCCGCGGTCAGCCCGTGCAGAACACGGGCGATCCGATCAAGATGCCGGTGGGCGAGGAGTGCCTCGGCCGGATCCTCAACGTGGTCGGTGAACCGGTGGACGACCAGGGGCCGGTGCACGCCAAGCACTTCTACCCCATCCATCGCCACCCGCCCGAGTTCATGGACCAGTCGGTCGAGGTGCAGATGTTCGAGACCGGGATCAAGGTCGTGGACATGCTCGCGCCCTACTCCCGCGGCGGCAAGATCGGCCTGTTCGGCGGCGCCGGCGTGGGCAAGACCGTGCTGATCATGGAGCTGATCAACAACGTGGCCATGAAGCACGGCGGCTACTCGGTGTTCGCCGGCGTGGGTGAGCGCACCCGCGAGGGCAACGACCTGTGGTTCGAGATGATGGAGTCGGACGTGATCGCCGTGGAGAAGGACGAGCACGGCCACCTGGTGTTCGACGACCGCAACATGCCGATCCTCAAGGACTCCGGTCACAAGTGTGCGCTGATCTACGGACAGATGAACGAGCCCCCCGGAGCCCGCGCCCGCGTCGGCCTGTCCGCCCTGACCGCGGCCGAGTACTTCCGCGACGAGCAGGGCCAGGACGTGCTGCTGTTCATCGACAACATCTTCCGGTTCGTCCAGGCCGGCTCGGAGGTGTCGACCCTGCTGGGCCGCATGCCGTCAGCCGTGGGCTACCAGCCCACCCTGGCCACCGAGATGGGCGAGCTGCAGGAGCGCATCACCACCACCCGGGGCCGTTCCATCACGTCGATGCAGGCTGTGTACGTGCCCGCCGACGACTACAC
>CAZXHG010000369.1:0-7830 GCA_964639985.1 uncultured Rickettsiales bacterium | reverse complement strand
GTGGCGGATTCAGGAGTGATTCCAGAGGGTTTCATGGAACCGGTGCGAGTGGGAGGGTCAGCCCTACTGGGTGATCCAGAAGAACATCGGCGGAACGATGTTCCGCAGGTCGCTCGGCTCGATGAGCAAGGAGCAGGCCATCACCGAGTACCACAAGGAACTCGGGCAGATCCGCGACGCGTTGCCATCCGCAGACCCAACACCGACGGCGAGTAGAGACTCGACGCCGCCGCTCACGGAGTACATGGAGACCGTGTACTTGCCCTTCGCCCTGGAGCAGGTCTCCTTCAGGACCCTGGACCACGAGCAACGGTGCTGTGGGTGGTTGTCGAAGTTCTTCGGGGACAACAAGCCCATCGGCGAGATCACCGCGGCCGACATCCAGGCGTACGTCTCCTGGCGCAGAGTGCATGCTGGAGGCCGGGGCAAGGCCAAGCGCAAGACGGTCAAGAGTCGCACGATCATCCTGGACCTCCACGTGCTCCGCAAGGCCCTCAACCACGCCTGCGACCTGGAGATCATCCCGACCGTGCCCCGGTTCAAGATGCCGAGGGTGAGACGGGAGGAGAAGCCGCAGCATCGGTGGCTGACTCGCGAGCAGATGGAGAAGGTGCTGGCCAACGCCCGCACGCACGAGCTGCTGCTGACGATGGCGTTCCTGACCGGGATGCGCAAGGGCGAGCTGCTGACCCGCGAGTGGTCCGACATCGACCTCGACCGGGGTGAGCACGGCGTGATCCGCGTGACCCACAAGCCGCAGTACCGCTTCTGGGTGAAGATCGGCAAGGAACGTGTCATCCCCCTGTGTCCCCGCCTCAGGCAGCTGCTCCTCGAGGTTCCCGAGGAGGAGAGAAGAGGCCTGCTGTTCATGTACGCGGGCGACCGGGTCCGGGACTACAAGTGCGCGCTGAGGCGGGCATGCGAACGGGCGGGGGTCCCGGTGATCAACCCCCACGCGACGCGCAAGACGTTCGCCTCGCTGGCGATGATGGACGGCATGGACATACCCACGTTGTCCGAGATCGGAGGCTGGTCAGACACCCGGGTGCTGCTCGAGATCTACGCTCACGTGACCAGCGAGCACGCCCAGAAGGCCATGGCGTCGATCAGCTTCGGCCAGGTGAAGGAGCCCGCGGCCGGCTGGGTATCCTCCCCCGCTGCGGCTGGACCGCGCATCCCGGCGATGCCCGGCACGCCGACCTTCACGGGGGCGCCGACATCACCTGCCCCCTCCCCCACCTGCCTCTGAACCACACCCGTCCGGGTCGGGAATCGTTGTGGACTGTCCACATCAGTCCACAACGATTCCCGAAAAACCACACCTCCAGAGCCAAAAAAGGGACACGAGCTAACTGCCCGTATCCCTTCATCTTTTTAGTGGTCGGGGCGAGAAGATTTGAACTTCCGACCACCTGAACCCCATTCAGGTGCGCTACCAGACTGCGCTACGCCCCGAGTCCGGCCGGGAATCTAGGCCGGATGTCGCCATTCGTCAAGACCCCATTCGGAAGGTTTTCCCCCGCCCGCGGGTCCATGCACACGCGGGTGAACAGCTCCTGCCCCAGGATCGTTCTCACCGGGTGGAGGTAGACGATGACAACCGAGCGCTGGTGGACGGCCCTGCTCTACGGTCTCCCCCTGGTCGTGGTCGCGGCCGTGGCCGGCCTGGCGACCCAGTACACGCGGCAGCTGCAGACGATCGAGCCCGAGGCACTGGAGGCCAACGCAGCCCCGGTGCCGGACCGCGACTACTTTCCCGAGGCGGTCGAGTTCACCTGCCCCACCACCCTCCCCGACCCGATCGCGGACGACCGCCGCTCGGCCAACACCCTGATCGTGATCTGGAAGTCCGAGTACAAGATCGGCTTCTACGACGCCCGCCAGCTGTCCACGGTCGAGCGCACCAGCTCCCCGGCCTGCTTCGACATGGCCCTGGGCTTCGCGCCCGAGGGAGCCAAGCGAACCCAGGGCGACGGCAAGACCCCGGAGGGCTGGTACTGGGTGTCGTGGAAGATCCCCAAGGGCCAGACCAGCTACTACAAGGCCCTGTACGTCAACTACCCCAACGGCGGCGACGCGGCCATCGCGCTGGGCGAGGGGCGCATCGACCAGGCCACGCACGACCGGATCGTGTCGGCGGCCAACAAGCGCAGTACGGTCACGGACTCCCCCCTGGGGGCGTTGATCGAGATCCACGGCTCCGGGTCCCGCCCACGCAACTGGACCCTCGGGTGCGTGGCCCTGGACAACGAGAACATGGACTGGCTGTACGAGGCGTCGGAGTCCGGCGGAACGGCTATCCGCATCCTCCCCTGAACCGCGCTGCCGCGAGCAGCCCCAGCAGCAGCAACACCAGACCGTTTCCACCCGCGGACGCCGAGCATTCGCAGCCGCCCTCCCCTCCCCCGCCCGGCCCGGGTGACGCGTCGTCATCGTCGTCGCTCGAATCATCGTCGTCGGCCGTATCGTCGTCGGCCACGTCGTCGTCGTCGCCGGGTATCTCCATCGGGCCCATGACGCGGCCCCACAGGTCCGTGCCCTGGGCGTTGCCGTCGGCCCACGCATCTCCTGCCTCGTATACGTCATCCCCGGCCGCGTCCGCAGACCACGAGTAGGCCACGGACCAGCCGTCCGGGAAGTGGTAGCGCACGAAGTACTCGTGCCCGGCGATCATCGGCACCTCGTCGCTGAACCAGGCAAACGCCACGCCCTGCTCATGCACGCCCCGGGTCTCCTTGACCGGGCCGATGGCCGGGCCGTCGAAGGTCTCGCCGATGGACGCCTGGATGGTGCACAGGTCGCACGGGGTGCCCACCACGAAGGCCGCGTGGGTGATGGCCTCGGACCGCGCCACGAACGACTGGCCCACCGTATCGCCGTACACCCAGCCGTCCTGGCCGCCGCTGATGTAGGAGGTCAGGTTGCCGTCCACGCCGTCCACGTCCAGGGTCAGGCACAGATCCGTCCCCCCCACCGGCACCCAGATGTCCGAATCCCAGCCGTACATCTCGCCACCGGCGTAGATGTCTCCGGCCCGGTACGCCGCGGATCCCCCACCCAGGGACACGAAGTACGTGGTCTGGTCGTCGACCGCCGCCTCTCCGGGCTGGAAGAACGCGGTGGCCCGCCCGCCGCCCGGCGTGTCCGGGAATCCGACCGTGGCCGTGGCCAGCACCGGGCCAGAGCCGCCCCACTCGGAGACCTCGACGTCATTCGTCGACGCGGCCGCCGACCGAAACGAGATCTTCGAGAGGCTCACCGCCCCGGGCGGCATCACCAGGGTCTGGCCGAACGGCCCGCCCCACCACCCGTCCTGGTAGTCCACGTAGTCGTCGCTGATGCGCACCAGCGCGTCATCCAGGGCCACGTCGCCGAGGTCGCACGCACCCGGGGCACACTGGATCTCCCGCACGAACGGCCGGTAGGTGAACGGCTCGAACGCGGTCACCACCCACTCCCCCTCGGTGGTGTCGTGCACGCAGAAGTGGCCATCGCCGTCACTCACCGCCATGGTCCTCGGCTGGCCCACGTGGTCGCCCGGGCCGTAGGCGTACACGAACACCTCGCCCACGCCGCGCCAGGCGGGCGGGTCGAGGTTGTCCTCCCAGACCACGACCCGGCCGCGCATGGCCGTGGGCTGGTCGTCCGGGCAGATCTCGGCGACCGCGGGCCCCGCGAGCAGCAGACAGATGGCGGCTGTGACCAGGCGGTTCGGTGTCATGGCGCTCCCCACCCGTATGGTATACCCACGGCTCCGCCGGGGAGGTACGTGGTGGCGATCCGAGGACGTAGACCGAAGCTGATCGAGGCCCTGGCCGCCGTGGCCGGGGCGGCGCTGGTGATCTCCCTGGGGATCCTGGTGCTCGACGCCGCGGACGCGGTGCCGATCCTGCTGGTGCTGGCCGCCGTGCCGGCGGTCGTGATCGCGCTGTGCATCGGCGTGCCGTGGCACGAGATCGAGACCGGCATCGTGGAGGGCATCTCCCTGGCGCTCAAGGCGCTGGTGATCCTGCTGATCGTGGGCACGGCCATCGCGGCATGGGCCGCGTCCGGCACCATCGCGGTGATGATCGACTACGGCCTGGCCGTGCTCGGGCCCACCTGGTTCCTGCCCGCCGCGGTCGTGATCTGCTCGCTGGTGTCGGTGGCCATCGGCAGCTCGTGGGCCACGGCCGCGACCGTGGGCGTGGCGCTGATGGGCATCGGCGAGGCGCTGGGGATATCGCTGGCGATGAGCGCGGGCGCGGTGCTGTCCGGGTCGTATTTTGGTGACAAGATGTCGCCCCTGTCCGACACCACCAATCTCGCGCCAGGCATCGCGGGCGCGGAGCTGTTCGAGCATATCCACGCCATGCTCTACACCACGGTGCCGGCGTACCTGCTGGCGCTGACCGGGTTCGTGATCCTGGGCTTCGCGGTCACGGGCGACTCGGCCACCTACGACGCGACGAGCGTGGAGGCGCTGCGCACCGCGCTGCAGTCCGGCCAGAACCTGTCGGTGTGGCTGCTGGCGCCGCCGGTGCTGGTGGTGGGGCTGGCGCTGCTGCGCGTGCCCGCGCTGCCCGTGCTGGTGATCGCGGCGGCCGCGGGCGTGCTGCTGGCGATCCTGTTCCAGGGGATCCCGCTGCAGGCGATGCTGCTGGCCTGCTACGACGGCTACACCTCGACCACGGGCGACGCCAACGTGGACAAGCTGCTCAGCCGCGGCGGCATGGCGTCGATGAGCTACACCATCGCGCTGATCGTGGCGGCCACGGCCCTGGGCGGGATCCTGGAGCGGGTGGGCTTCATCTCGGTGCTGCTCGAGGCGCTGCTCACGCGCGTCAAGCGCGAGCGCGGTCTGATCTGGTCCACGGTGTTCGCGGCCATGGGCACCAACTTCCTGATCGCGGAGCAGTACCTGGCCATCGTGCTGCCAGGGCGCATGTTCAAGGACGCGTACGCCAGGTTCGGCATGCAGCCCCGCATGCTGTCGCGCACGCTCGAGGACGCGGGCACCGTCACATCACCGCTGTGCCCCTGGAACTCCTGCGGGGCGTACATGACCGCCGCGCTCGGGGTCTCGACCTTCGCCTACCTGCCGTTCGCGTTCTTCAACCTGGCGATGCCGGCGATCTCGCTGTTCTATGCGGCGTTCGGGATCTTCATCCTGCGGACCACCGGGGAGAGCACCCCGGACCAGCCGTCGGCCGACTAGGCGTTGGTCCCTGTTGTCCACTTCGCTTCGCTCTACGGCCCCGGGTGATTCCGGGTTCGGAGTTGGTTCTACCGTGTAGACGCACACCATCACCTGGGGCGTCCCCGGTTTTGATCCGGCCGGCGGGCGCGGCCTCGAGCCTTGGCCGGAGGGCGCCCCAATGCAGCGTCATCGCCCCGCCCGGGATGTCTTCGGATGACGGATTGACCCCGAAGGGGCATGGACGCTGGTCGTTCAAGGAACGGTCACACGTCGGATTCTGCCGTCTACGCCAGTCCGGAAGAAGACGGGTTCGACGCCTCACCAGTCCTTTCGTGGCGTCGAGTTCAGTGGTCCGCTCGCCAGGACGACCATTGCATCCGGCAGCCGAAGACATTCCGGGCTGCTTGGGTCGCCTCCGCGCATCGAAACCACGGTGAGGGCCCGCGCCATGACCAACGTGGAGGGTGAGGTGCCACCCCCGGCGTACGTCACGTACCAGCGCGAAGTCCAGTGCTGGCCGGGCCCGCTGGCAGCTCTGTCGTGACTTTCCCCGAGGACTCCTTGAGCCCCGGTGTGTCCTCGGAGCGTCTCAGCCCTCCGCGGCAATCCGTGTCTTGAGCCAGGCCACGTCGGCGTGGTCACTGGGACGGATCGTGTCCTTGGTCCGGATGAGCAGTTCCTTGGTCGCCACGAGGATGTCGACGCCCTCCACTCGTCGCGCTTCGATGCCGCCACGACTTGCCTCGTCATAGTCGATCCCACATGCGACGGCGAGGAGATCGACGACGACCTCGTCAGCGACACGCACGACACTGTACTTGCGCAGGTCGTCGTCCTCTACGAGTGCCATCGCGTTGTCCGGGAGAGACGCCATGGCCCGCTTGAGTCGCTGGACGTTCTCGTCGGATGGATCCACGAGCAGGTCGATGTCCTTGGTACCGCGTACGTGGCCGTGGAGGATCACGGCGAAGCCGCCGATGAGGACGTAGCGGACGCGTTCCCGGTTCAGTGAGCGGCAGAGTCCGAGGAGGTCTTCGAGCTCTGGAGCGCGTGAGTACGCGCCATCTGTCGCGTCATCCATGCGTCGGCCTCCTCCTCGTTCTCGAACTTGAAGACCCCGCGGGGCACGAGCGCTTCTCCCCGGAGCCGGCGAATGGTACGGAGGAGTATGCGCGCGTCTGCCAACGGATCCTCGCGTCCTCTGCGCCGGGTGACGGTCTTCATGGGGTCAGGATAGCACGCAGCCTTCGTTCGAACCCGCTGTGAGAACAGCGCTTCTTCGGGAGTGAACCGGCGGATCAGCCGTAGTCGCCGGTCGCGCAGAGCTCTTCGGTGCGCACGTCCCAGTCGTACAGCGCGTTGAGGATGCCGCGGACCAGGGTGTCGCTGTTGGTGTCCGCGTCGAGCCAGCCGGAGTAGCGCCACAGGGCGTACAGGTGGACCACGTCGCCCGGGTCGGGCTCGTAGTAGATCTCCAGCTGGTAGTCCTGGGTGAAGTAGAAGTCGTCGTTCTCGAACTCGGCCTCGTCCGGCATCCAGGTGCGGGCGATGACCACCGGGCCGTGGGGGCTGACGGCGTCCATCGAGGGCGTGTACCGCACGCCGCCGTGGATGAACTCCTCGTACATGGCGCCGGCGAAGAACTCCGCGCGTATGTCCACGTCCCAGGTCAGGTGCGTGGCCTCGCGGGCCAGGTAGTCGTCGAGATCGGAGGTGTACTGCCGGTCGTAGTCCTCGTAGTTGCCGGTGTAGAGCTCGTCCTGGTTCAGCCGGGTGATGATGTCCTCCACCTCGGCCAGGGTGCAGTCGATGCGGTTGACCAGGTACATGCCGGCCAGCTCGTCCGGGTCGGCGTCGTCCCGCATGCCGACCACGTCCATGTCCTCGCGGGTGAACGGATCCTCGAGCGAGCCATCGACCACCTCCTCGAGGTCGTCCGCGTCCACCGCATGGTGCGCGTTGACCACGGCCTCGGCGATCTCCTCGTCGAGCCCCTGGTCGTACTTCTCCCACACGTAGTGGAACAGGCCGTCGAGATCGTCGGGCGCCGGGTCCACGGGCTTGCAGCCGTTCGCGATCAGGGGTAGCAGGAGCAACGGCAGCCACGCTGGCCCGGCACGTCGCGTTCGCGGTAGGGTGGCAGCCGTCCCGCAGGAGGTGCTCGAGATGGTGCGTTCGTGCATACCTGTCGCGTTCATCGTGGCGGTCCTGATCAGCGGCTGTGGCCCTCGCTACCGACCCCCCGGCACCGTGCCCCCGGAGCCGCTGGCAACATACCACAGCGCCGTGGACTGGGACTCGGCCGGTGACGAGGCCGCGGCCATCCTGTCCGCCTACCTGCAGGTGGACACGATCAACCCGCCGGGCAACGAGACCCGGGGTGCGGAGTTCCTCGCCGAGGTGCTGCGCCGCGAGGGCATCGAGACCGAGATCCACGAGCACGAGCGAGGACGAGGGACCCTGGTGGCGCGGCTGCGAAGCAGCGGTGAGCAGCCCCCCTTCTGCATGATGTCCCACATCGACGTGGTCACGGCCGAGGACGAGCACTGGCCCGAGGGCAAGGGGCCCCTGTCGGGGACGATCGACGACGAGGGCATGATCTGGGGCCGCGGCGCCCTGGACATGAAGGGCATGGGCGCCATCGAGCTGAT
>CAZXHG010000368.1:0-7842 GCA_964639985.1 uncultured Rickettsiales bacterium | reverse complement strand
GCCCGCACCATCATGGAGAGCCTGCTCGCCGACGAGATCGCCAAGGGCGACATCGTCGTCGTCGAGATCCCCGACCTGTTCATCGAGACCCGCATCGAGCAGGACCGGGTCGCCCCCCAGACCTCCATCGACGTCATCGACGAGTGCGACGTCGTGCTGAAGATGCCCCTGGAGACCCCGGACAGCTCCAAGTACCCCAACGTGCCGTCCGCCAACGTGTGGATGCGGCAGTACATGGACCTCTTCGCCTGCGTGCGGCGCATCAAGAACGACGACCTGAACATGGACTGGTCCGTATTCCGCTGCAACCTGGGCACCCCGTACCAGGACTCCAAGAGCGCCGGCGTGGCCACCATCGACGGCAACGACGAGTACTCCATGTGCTTCTGGCCGCAGGCGCGCATCGACATCGAGCGCCTGACCCACCTCGCCTGCCTGCACGCCCTGAAGAACAACAACCCCTTCGTGGTGCTGAACTTCAAGGACAACGTGATCCGGCCCGACGCGGCTGGCCTGAACTGGTCCAAGGCCTACATCGACGCCAACTTCCCCGAGATCGACTACCGCGGCGTCAAGCCCGACGACTTCTCCTACACCGTGACCCAGCCGGAGAAGCTGAACCAGTTCACCGGTGAGAAGACCGGCAAGACCTTCCGCATGACCACCATGGTCTGCAACAACATCGTGGGCGACATGGCCGGCGACGAGGCGGGCATGTACGTGGGCGGCATCGGCGGCGTCGGCTCCGCCAACATCAGCTTCAGCCAGGGCATGTTCGAGGCCGGCGGCGGCACGGGCACCCGGATGATGGCCGAGAACCGCGGCCACTTCTCCTCCCCGGTGTCGGTCGTCAAGGCCACGGGCTCGCTGCTCTCCTTCATCGGCTACCCGGAGCACGGCGCGAACATCCTCGCGGCGCTGGACGAGCTGACCGCGGCGAACCTGATCCCCAACGGCGGCAAGAACGGCGTGACCTGCGACCAGGCCACCGAGTTCCTGCTCAACAAGCTGACCAAGTAGGTAGGTCGGGTCCGAATCCCCCCTCCCCCCGCCGCCGCCCCCCGATCGCCGGCACCGCCATCACAGCGGACACCCCTGCCATGGCCATGCCGTTGGCTGTGGCCCGACCGGCGTGTCCGTCGCTCGCTCCCGCGTCCCCCCGGGGTAGCGATCCTACCTCGCGCAACGGAACCCGGTCGTGGAGCCGCCGGTCTGGGGCAGACCCAGGTTGCGTACGGCCGCGCGCAGGTCGCCGGTCTCGCGGTTGTACGAGCCGCCGCGGATCACGCGGTTGGCCTCCTCCGGCTCCTCCCACGCGCTGCCGTCGTCCGGCGCGGTCGTGGAGGTGTCGCACTCGTAGTCCGGGCACACCGAGCAGTCGTAGCAGCCGTGGTACCGGTCCTGGACCCACTCCCAGACGTTGCCCGCCATGTCGCACAGCCCCTGGTCCGAGTCGCCGTCGGGCATGCTGCACACGGGCCAGGTGCGCCCCACGCCACACCCGTCGCCCAGGCTGGCGTCGCCCCGCATCACCGCCAGATCGCAGGTCGCGTCGCCGTCACCCCAGGGATAGGTGATGTCCTGGCCGCCGCTGCGGGCCGCGTACTCCCACTCCGACTCGCTGGGGAGCCGGCCGCCGATCCAGTCGCAGAATGCCTCGGCCTGGTGCCAGTCCACGCAGTTCGCCGGGTGGTCGTCGTAGCCCTCGTCGTAGTGGTTGCACAGGTCGGTCAGCACGGTCGGCTCGGTGCACGGCCCGCTGGCGATGCACTCGTCGAACTGCGCCACCGTGACCTCGGACACCAGCATCTCGAGGTCTGGGACCGTCACGGCGTGCACGGGCCGCTCGTCCTCGGCGCCGGCGTCGCTGCCCATGTCGAAGGTACCGCCGCAGACCGACACCCATGTGGTGCCCGCCGGACCGGCGTCAGTGGCGCCGTCCAAGCAGCCCTCGGTGTCATCGTCGTCGTCGGCCGAGTCGTCGTCGACGACGGTGTCGTCGTCGTCGGCCACGTCGTCGTCGCCAGCGGTGTCGTCGTCGTCGGCCTCGACGCAGCCGACGTTCCACAGGACGAGCGCGAACATCAGGAACAGGAAACGGATAGGCATGGTGAGTCCTCCAGGGTTCACCCCGGGGAGAGAGCAACGGTCGTGCCAGCGCGACGGGTCCGATCCGCGCGAGGGGGGTGGAGTTCACCCCGGCGTTCATCAAGGCCCGCCCCCCCGGGTCGGGCTACCGCTCCACCTCGTACCACCAGGTGGTCTCGTACAGGCTGGGGAAGTAGTCCATGCGGTAGAATCGGGGCAGCTCCGGGCAGTGCAGCCGCCAGGTCTCCTCGCCGCCCGGGTAGCTGATCTCGGCCGCCCAGGGATCGCCCAGCCCCTCGTTGAACAGCACCGCCGAGCCCCCGGGCAACATGTCCGCGTCCCCCAGTTCGGCGGAGTAGAAGTACTGGTCCGACTCCGGATCCGCGGTTCCATACTCGAACAGCAAGGTGGCGCGCCGGCTGGCCTCGTCGATCTCGATCTCCAGGATCCGGCTGTGTGGGTCCTCCTGGTCGGCCACGCCGTCGGGTCCGGGTCGGGCCACGCCGTTGTCGTACACCAGGAAGCGGGTCCGCTCGCCTTGCCGTTGCTGCCACTCCGGTGAGTGCTGCTGGAACATCCACTGGCGCGGTTCGAGCGAGACCGGGTCTTCGCCATCGAGGTCGTTCACCCACTCGAAGTCCCCCTCGTGGCCCAGGCGCCACGAGATGGCATCCGTCTCCACCTCGACCCGCACGATCCAGTCCTGTGCGCGCAGGCTGATCCAGAAGTACTGGCGACCCTGGCCGTCCACGCCGTGCAGCAGGGCGTTGCCGTGGTTCCAGTGTCGGGCGCCGCCCTCCTCGAACAGCCCGTAGCGGTCGTAGTCCATGATCGGGTCGATGGGTACGCCGTCCCCCAGCTCGCCGTGGATCGACCAGTCCCAGAGCACGTCCTCACCCTGGCGGTCGAACACGATCAGGCCGATGCCGTTGCGCTCCCCCGAGTCCACGACGTCGATAGTGGCCGTGAGGAAGGCCACGGCCCCGGCCCACGGCCCCTCCGTGACCTCGATCACGTCGTGCACGTCGATCCAGTCGTGCACGAACCGGGTGCGTCCCTCGAACCACAGCGGGCTGTACTGTCGAGTGAACCAGCCGGAGCGGTCGAACAGGGCCAGGAACGAACCGCTGGCGCCGAGGGCGGCGTGGCTGCCGTCGGACAGGGTCTGGACCAGCTGCAACCCCTCCCCATCCGGGTGTCGCATCACCCACACCGGTCGCCCGGCCCGGTCGACGCAGAACCAGTAGGGATCGTCGTCTCCGATCCGACCGTGGCTGCAAACCACCTCGTCGTCGTCGAACACGGCCCCGGCAGCCGCTGTGACCGTGCACGCTGGCCACCCGTCGGGCAGCGGTTCGGTGCGGAAGTCCACCGCCTCGCTCGTGCAGGCCCCGTCACCGGTGACGACCCGCATCGTGTACTCGGCGTCGGCCAGCAGCCCCAGCACCAGCAGGCCGTCCCCCTCGCCGGTGGTGGGCGCCTGCTCCGGGGTCCGGCGATCGAACTGCCCCGCCTCGCCGTACTCCACCAGCACCGAGCGCCCATCGGACACACCCACGCGAACGAGGGCGGAGTGGAGATTGGCCGGATTCGCCTCGACCACGAGTGGGGAGAACGCCGAACAGGAGAGGTCCACGGCGGCCCCGGAACAGCCGACGGTGGTCGCGAGCACGAGCAGTGCCGCGACGAAGTAGAGGATCGAGTCGCGACTTGACCCCCTTTCCCTTCCTTTGCCCTCCACCCTCATTCGTACAGCGATTCTTCCCAGGTGGCGTAGCTGAGGAAATGACCCATCTCCAGGTTGAGGCGCCATACAGGATCGCCCGCGGGATCCACCTCGTCGATCTGGCCGGCCACGCTGAAGGTGACCAGGGTGTTGCCATTGTCCAGGCGGGCCACATCGCCCAGGGCCAGGCTGTAGATCGGGGAAAAGGGCTCGTAGTACCAGACCCGCTCGGCGTGGCCGGTGTCGTCGTCGAGCGCGTACTCGACGGCCCGGGATGCATTCTGGGCCGGGGCCCGGTTGTCGAACACGAGGATCCCTCCGTCGACGAGCTGGAACTGGTGCTGGTAGAGGTACAGCTCGGTGTCGCCGTTCGGCGCGACGTAGTCGCTGTCGTCGCCGGCGATCTGGCGGACCAGGCCCCCGCCATCCGGATCGACCTCGATGATGGTGCTCTGGTTGCGCACCGACACGTAGTACGCGTCGCCGTGGGCCTGCACGGCGTTGGCGTGGGTCCAGTCCCCGTCCGGGCTGCCGGGCGGGTTCTGCGCGTCCGGGTCGTAGTGGAAGTCGTCCCAGGTCGACCAGAGCTCGGTCTCGACGTCGTCCTCGTCCAGGATCACCAGCCGGTCGCCGATCACCAGTTCGTCCGCGACCACGCGGGTGTCCTCCTCGATCAGCAGCAGGGTGCCGTCGTCGAACCGGACCATGTCGTGGTGGCAGTCGGGCAGCTGCCGCCAGTCCGCGGACGTGCCGTCCAGGCTGACGGTGACCAGGTACGAACCGTGCAGGCCCAGCTCCGCGTTCTCGATGGTCGAGCGGAACACCACCGCGCCCGCCTCCCTGTCGAGCACGACCCGGTCGACGGGCAGCGTGTCGGCGAAGCTCTGCACCTCGTACCACCACACCACGTCCCCATCCGCGTCGAGGATCACGGCCGCCGTGGGCGACGGCGCCGTGCCGGTGAGCAGGAAGTGGCCATGGGCCAGGTCGGGCTGGAACACCTCGACCGTGGCCGTGGGATAGCCGGCGGGCAGGTCGCCGGTCAGCACCTCGGCCTCGGCGCTGGCCGCGACCGCGCCGTCGACCTCCTCCACGGCGCGCAGCCGGTACGTGGTGGCAGCCTTCAGACCGACGAGCAGGGCCGAGGCCCTTCCGTCGCCGCCCACCTCGGCGGGGGCCCGCACGGTCGGCTCCTCGGGGCCGTACTCCACGTAGATCGACTCGTAGCCGTCGGTCACAGGGGTCCACGAGACGCGAACCACGGTCGTGATCGCTTCACCGACCGTGACCTCCAGTTCGATCTCCGCTGCGACGGTGTCGTCGTCATCGGGCGCGACCGTGTCGTCGTCTGCGGCCGGGTCGGGACAGCCGACCCCGGCCAGCAGGAACAGGAACGCCAGACTGCGCCAGACCGAAATCATCGAATCGACCTCGAGATCCCTCAGGCGAGCATAACGCAAGAACTCATGAACTCATGAGCGTCCCTTTTTCCGGTATCCTCGCGGCGGAGGAGATCCGACCATGGTCACGCGATCCCTGCAGTGTCCCTCGTGTGGCGGCCGGCTGGACGCCCCCGGGCGGACTGGCGAGCCCCTGCGCTGCAGCTATTGCGGCGCCACCGCGCTGGTGGTGGAGGGTGGGACGTGTGTGCTGGAGAGCTACCGGCTGGTGGCGCAGCCGGTCGAGGCGCTGGAGCAGGACCTGCGGCAGCGGCTGGGGCGCATGGGTCTGGATGCACCGCAGCAGCTGCGGGGCGAGATCACGTGGCACGCCTACCTGGCGCGCATGGCGCGGCGGGAGCGCACGGCGACCAACACCTACTACATGAGCGGCGGCTGGTGGACGGCCAACGGCAAGGGGTGGCTGGGGATCCCGATGGAAGCGGGCGCGCGCGAGGAGATCCTGCACGTGCCCGAGGATGCGTCGCTCGAGGCGGACAAGGCGGGGATCCCGGAGGGCGCCACCCCGGACCTGGAGAACTTCGACGGCCTGATCAAGGTGTGGATCGAGCGCAAGCTCGGCTCGGACGACGACGTGTACCTGTTCTGGGAGGGGGATCACCGCATCGTGCGCGTGCCCACCACCCGGTTCACGTTCCTGCATCCCGTGGAGGACAAGGGCAAGGTCAGCTGGAAGTCCCGCTCCCCGGACGACCGCTACGAGGTGGTGTACGACGGCCACACCGGCAAGATCATCAGCCTGCGGGTGCCCCGGCGGTTCGTGAAGTCGATCAAGAAGTGGCTGATCAGCGCGGCCGTGATCACGGTGATCCTGCTGTTCCTACTCGTAGGTGTCGGTCTCGCCGCGCTACCGCTGATCATCGGGTTGGCTGGGGCAATCGTGGGCGTCGTGGCTGGATGACGGAGGGGGTGGCAGCGTGCCTGCACACGCGGATGGACTGATCTACGCAACACTCGTCGTGCTCGCTCTTCTGGGCGGCTGTCAGGAAGAGGAGCTGACGCCGCCGGCAGGCGACGACGACACAGCGGGAGATGCAGGCGATGACGACGATTCCGCCCTCCCCGAAGGTGGAGACTGTGGGGCCGCACTTTCGCAAGCTGACACCTGGATCGACTGCACCGAGTTCGTCCCCGACCACGATCCGGCGGGCGGGGGAGGGTTCTGGGATTTCGGCATGACCGTGGACTGCTGGGCGGTGGGTGCCCACGTCGAGGTGTCGGATGGTGCGTGGTCCATCGGGGGGTACGACCCCAACACGGGCGATCCCGACGAGTGTTCGGATGTCGCTGCGCTGACCGAGCTTGACTTCGGGTACGACGAGGTACGCGGGTTCTGGAGCGAGTACCACGGGGTCGTGCACTACGACCTGGGGCTCGAGCCGGTGGATCCCTGCATGGTTCCGCGATCGTGCTCGGAGGGGGCGGATGTCCTCGAGGTGTGGTTCTGCCTACAGCTGGAAAGCGGGCAGACGGTTTGCTCGGAGCACTGAAGGGCGGGCAGGGCGGAGGTGTCGGGTCCGTCGGCCTGCGGCCTCCTTGACCCGACCTACCGATTCCCCGCCCGCGCCGGAGCGCGAGCGGGGAGGGGTGGGATCAGGCCTCGGCCTTGGCCTTGGCCTTGAGGCCGTGCTCGTAGCCCTTGTTGAAGGCGTTGGTGTTGAGCTCGATGGTCTTGGGAGGCACGGTCGCCTTGACCGCCTCGAGGGCGGACTCGCGGGAGACCAGGCCGGTGACCGCGGCGAAGAAGCCGCACATCACGATGTTGACCACCAGCTTGCGGCCGAGATCCTCGGCGAAGCGGGTCGCCGGGATGCCGAAGACGTTGTCGTGGTCGTCGATCTCCGTGACCAGCTCGTCCTCGACGATCAGCATGCCGTCGGGCTTCATGTCGCCCTTGTACTTGTTGTAGGCCTCCTGGGACATGACCACCAGGATGTCGGCCTTGACCAGGTAGGGGTAGAGCACCTCTTCGTCGCTGACGATGACCTGGCAGCTCACGGCCGAGCCGCGGGCCTCCGGACCGAACGCCTGGGTCATGGTCGCGCTCTGGTCCGAGAAGATGGAGGCAGCCTTGCCCACGATCATGCCGGACATGATCACGCCCTGGCCGCCCAGACCTCCGATTTTGACTTCCGTTACGGCCATGGTCTCACCCCTCGTACTTCGTGTACGCGTCGCCGAGGCGACCGGCGTAGTAGTCGTTCATGCATTCGATGTAGTTGGGCGCGTCGATGTCCACGAACTTGCCGACCGCGATGGGCTCGCGCATCTTCAGCTCCAGCGCGGGATCGCTGGGATCCGCGCCGTTCATCTTGACGCTGCTCTCCTTGTAGTACTTCATCTCCGCCAGCCCGTCGCCGAGCCGGTTGCGGCGCATGTACAGCGTGGGGCAAGGAGCGATCACCTCGACGAAGCTGAAGCCGGGCTTGAGCATCGCCTCCTTCATCGCCTTGGACACCTGGCGGACGTGGAACGCGGTCCAGCGGGCCACGTACACGGCGCCGGCCGAGGCCACCAGCTTGGGCAGGTTGAAGGTGGGGTCGTAGTTGCCGAACGGCATGGTCGAGG
>CAZXHG010000367.1:0-7908 GCA_964639985.1 uncultured Rickettsiales bacterium | reverse complement strand
CACTCGGCTGCTGGAGCTGCGACAGCTCGCTAGTCAATGGCCAGCGGATGCCGAGGTGCGGGAACCGCTGGTGCGAGGGCTATTCAACACGCTCATTCTTGCAGGGAGAGAGGGCGACCTCGAACACCGAGACGAGCTGCTGCAGGAGTTGCGGCAGCTTGCGGACCATTGGCCGGAGGATGAAAACGTCCGACGCCGTCTGGCAAGGGCACTCGCCAACACACACCACTCCGCCAAAGAGGAAGGTGACCTCGGTCGACGGGATACTCTGCTCTGTGAGTTGCGACAGCTCGCGGATCGATGGGGAGAGGATGAGGAAGTCCGATTTCAGCTAGCGAGGGGGCTCTTTAACACGATCAACCAAGCCAAAGAGAATGGCGACCCTATCCAACTGGATACTCCCCTGAAGGAGCTGCAGCAACTCGCGAACCGATGGCCGGAGGACACGGAGATTCGACGGCAACTCGCGAGGGGGCTCTTCAACGCGTTCCACCACGCCGACGAAGAAGGCGATCACCACCGACGGGACTCACTGCTACAGGAGCTGCGGCAGCTCGCAAACCGATGGTCGGAGGACGTAGGAGTCCTGGGTCCATTTGCGAGGGGGCTCTACAACACGCTCCATAACGCCAGCGCGAAAGGCGCTGTCGATCGACAGAACACCCTGCTGGAGGAGTTGGCCTGCGTACAGGCCAGCTCTCAATCGGACCTGGACACACGACTCGCATTCTGCTTCGGCCTCGTCACAGCGCTGGAGACGGGTGACGCCCAAGCGATCGGTCCAAAGCCCGACGACCACTTGGCGAAGCTCGCCGACCTGCTGAGAACCTGGCCCCAGGAGGCCACCGAGCCGTTCATCCCGCTAGCTATCAGGATCATCGCCTCGCTCACGCCGGTCCAAGCTGCGACGCTCCTCACCCCTCTGCTCGACAGCGGGACCGAACGGCAACGCGAGCTACTTCGACCTATCGTGCTGACCGCACAGGCTCTGGACCAAGGCGCCGAAGTCGTACTTGCTAGGGAACCGGTGGAGGTGCACCGAGCAGTGAAACAGGTGCTGGAAGCTGCGGGGATGGATCCCGACGAACTAAATCCCACCTAAACCGAATCATCCCCCCGCAGCAGCTCCGCGCACGCTCCTCGCGGCTGGATCACCAGCTGGCCCTCGGCTCGCTGCTCGAGATCGGCCAGGCCCATGGAGTACAGCAGCAGCACGGCCTGACGCACCAGCTCCGGGCCGCCCAGACCGGCCTCCTCGGCCGCGGACAGGGGCAGGGGGCTGTGCAGCGCGGGCAGCAACCGCAGGGCCGCGTTCAGGGTCTCCATGTCCGACGGCGGTGCGGCCGCCATCACCCGGCGCATGCCGCGGGCCGCGATGCCGGGGATGAACAGCATGATCCGCGGGAAGCCCCGGATCCCCCGGCGGGCCTTCTGCTCCAGGAAGATCGAGTGGGGGAAGTCAGCCGCCCGGTAGTCCTCGATCGGGTCACGCAGACGCATGTAGTCGGACAACCAGACCAGCAGCACGAACAGGGCCGAGAACCCCAGGCCGTAGGGGATGGGCGACATGCGGTAGCCCAGCCCGAACATGGCAATCGCGTACAGGCCGCACCCGATGAGCAGGAAGATGCCGGCCGCCAGCAGACCGCCGAACACCCGCCGCCAGAAGTGGCGGTCCTCCAGGTCCTCGAGCTGGGCCTCGAGCAGCTTGCGCACCCGCGGTGGCGGAATCGGCCAGATCATCGGGTGGGAGGCACCCGGATCGGTCTGCTCGGCGAGGGGCAGCTCCTGCGTCGACAGGAACGGGTCGCGGACTTCGCCCCGGTCTTTCGGGTCGTCCATCCTGAGGTCATCCCCCCGCTCCACCTTCCCCCGCAGTCGCCGTGGACGGCGGAAGTGGACGCGGTACGTGAGACACAACGGCAGCCAAAGCCTATCGCGTTCCGGCCCCGGGCGCAAAGCCACGGGACCGGGCCGACGAGAGGTCAACCGGCCACGAACAGCAGCTCCCGGGACCGCCGGTTCGTGGACAGCGCGTAGGCGTACTCGCCCGCGTCGTGCACCTGCACCTGGCCCCTCGCCGAGCGAAGGTCCGCCTCCAGATCCTCGGGGATCGGGATCCCGTCCGAACGGTAGGACAGGGCGATGACGGCCCGGGGGAACCGGGCCACCACGGCCTGCAGCAGGTCCCTGATCCTCCGCCGATCGGCCCAGGGACTCGGTGGATCGCTCATGCGCAGGTTGCGCGTATCGGGATCCACCCGGTCGGGCCAGCCGTCGTAGTCCACCAACCCCTCGAGGAAATGGTAGTAGCGCAGGTAGTCCGCGCCCGCCCCCCGGGCCGGCACGTACGGCGGGTCGAGGTAGACCATGTCGTACTCGCCCTCGAGGTGCAGCACGTCGCCACACAGCGCGTGGCAGGCACGCTCCCCCGCGAACACGGCCGCGGACGCCTCGGCCGCGAACCGCTCGGCCAGCTCGCCGAAGGCACGCTCCCAGGTCGCCTTGTTGCCGAAGGTGCGCGGCACGTCCCGGGTGCGCAGGTCCAGGTTGCGGCGGTGGAACAGGTTGTACGGCCGCTTGCACAGGCACGCCTGGAACAGGGCGAACCAGGCCAGGTCCCGCGCCCCGCCTGGCGCCATCGTCTCCAGCCGGGCGACCGCCCGGTCGAGCTGCGCGTTCTCGGCGTCGGTGTAGTACACGCCGCCGAACGTGTCGCGGACGTACGAACCGGCCGAGGCCGCGCCCGGGGCGAACAGCGACGACGCGATCCCGGCCTCCAGCCGCTGGTCGTCGTTGGCCACCAGCGCCCGCGCCACCACGTGGTTGGCCGCCAGCGCGTCGTTGGCGCTCACGGCCCGGCCCTGGGCCTTGAGCCCGTAGGCCACCGCGGCCGTGCCGCTGAACGCGTCGAGCACGCGCTGCCCCGGCACGGGCTCGAGGCACGCCAGCAGCCACGGCAGCAGCTTGCGCTTGGAGCCCTGGTAGCGGGTCGAGGGAAAGCGGGCCGCCTGGTCATTCCAGGATCGGCCGAACAGGTCCTCCTGATCCACGGCGCCAAGGATAAAGCATCGCGACCTGCGTGTTACATTCCCGGCACCATGATCCGAGCACTGCTGTCCCTGCTGTTGATGCTGACCCCGACCCCGGCGCACGCTGCGGGCGAGCGGGCCCGGCCCGCAACCGAGCTGGTGGTCACGGTCACCCCCGACGGTGCCCTCGTGGGTGTGGGCGAGCCCCCGGCTGCCGACCGGCTGGCCGCGCTGGTCTACCTGGAGGGCGCGGCCCCGCTGGGCGCAGGAGACGGCGCCGGCCTGGCCCGCACCCTGGACACCCTGGCCGCCGCCCTGACGGGCGCACCGGCCATCCGCCGGTACGTGGCCGAGGACACGGACGCGGCCGACGTGCGCGGCGTGGATCGTGTCCTGGGTGCCGGCGGCCGGGTGGTGGAGCGGGTCGACGACACGGCCCCGGCAGCCCGGATGACCGCGGACGCCGCCGGCTACCACCGCCGCGACGATCCGGGCAGCCCGGCCGCGTCGGCTGCCGAGGCCGTGCGCGCCCTGCGCGCGGTGGCCTCGTACGGACACGGGCACGGCTCCCCCATGTTCGAACCGGTGCCCGGCGGCGGCATGGCGCAGGTCCGTGCGGAGCACTGGGACCGCGCCACCCGCGCCTACGCCTGCCCCTTCCCGGCGACCCCGGGCTCGAACGCACCCGCGGGCACGGCCCTGGAGATCGCCCTGGGCGACAGCCGCAGCGCGTCCGAGGAGGCCATGGCCGGCTGGTGCGACCACGTGGCTCGCACCCTGGCCCGGTCCTGCGATGCGGGAGAGATCCTGGAGGCCTTCGACACGGGCGCGATCGAGGCCGTGTACGGCGATCCCCCCGGGCCCGGCCTGTGGTGGCTGCGGCCCGACGCCGCCGCCCCGGCCGGCCAGGCCACCGTGACCGTGGACTGCGCGGCCGAGGCCCTGATGTCCCTGGAGATCGCCGCGGACCATGCGGGCCTGTCGCTCCGATATCAGCTCTCGGAGGACGACCTCAGCCAGGGGTGTCGACGCGAGCTCGAGGAGGCCTGCAAGTAGGGGGGGGAACGGAGAGTCGAGGCGGTCAGCCGGCCTGGCTGGCCTCGTCGAGCCGATCGTCGTCCTCGCCACCGAGGAACCGCGCCACGTGATCAAGCACCTCGCTCGACACGACCAGGCCCTGGTGGGCCAGGGGCGCGGGCGGACCGAGCAGCTCGATGTTCTGTGCACCGTCGAGCATGCAGGCCGCAGGCGGGGCGAGCGCGTCGCGGGTGGCACTGATCGACATCGCCGCCACGCCCTCGGGCAGCCCCTCGCTCACCAGGTTCTCGATGAACTCGCTGCCGGGAGTGAGCTGGTAGGCCGCGGGCGAGATCCGGCCCAGCAGCATGGTGGCGGCGCGCGCCGCGCCCGATCCCCGGAAGGGTGTGCCCACGGCCACGAACCGTCGCACCCGCGCTGGTCCGCCGAAGCGCTGCAGGTAGCGCAACCCGAGCAGCCCGCCGAGGCTCACGCCGAGCAGGTCGCAGCGCTCGGCGTCGTAGCCGCCGAGGACGCGGTCCACCTCCGAGGCGAGCAGGCCGGCCATGGGCTCGACCTTGCCCAGCAGCAGGGGTGGCAGCTGCGCGATGTGCGCCTCGAACCCCACGCGCTCCAGCCGGGAGCGCATGGGGATCATCATCTCCTTGGCCGCGAGGTAGCCGTGCACCACGATGACGGGGCGGCGCGTGGGTGCGGTGACGTCTGTCATTCCGTCCGCAGGATAGCCGACGTGTGCGTCCGCTACCAGGATCGCAACGGCAGCGGCAGGACCAGCTCCTCGAACGCTCGCCGGGCGAAGTCGTCGGTCATGCCGGCCACGTAGTCCCCGACCACGCGCAGCGCCTCGACCTCGCCGGTGCGCTCGTACATCGGCCCGATGCGTCCGACGAACCGGCCGAAGGAGCGGTCCACGGCCAGGGGCAGCTCCGGGTAGGCAACCGCGTCGAGCCCGTACTCCTCGTACTGTTCGAGCAGGTGCTCGGTCAGCCGGCGCAACGTCTCGCGGCAGTGGGCACCGAAGCGCTTGAGCTGCGGGGCGTTGTAGATGCGGGCGTAGTTGAAGTTGCGCAGCTCCAGCAGGCCCTCGTGGATCGGGTCGGAGAAGCCGATGCGGCCGGTGCGCTCGGCCGTGGCGATCACGTCCAGCACCAGGGTGTTGATGATCTCGCTGTTGGTCAGGCCTACCGAGGCGATCACCGACCGCGGGATGTCCTCCAGCTTGATGATGCCCGCGGTGATGCCGTCCTCCACGTCGCGGCCGAGGTAGGCGATCTTGTCGGACATGCGCACCACGCACCCCTCCCAGGTGCAGGGGTAGCGGTTGCGAGCGCGGATGGAAGCCAGGTCCTTCTCCTCCTCCTCGGGCACGATGGACTGCTCCCAGCGCTCGCCGCAGTGGCAGACCATGCCGTCGCGCACCGCGAAGGTGAGGTTCAGCCCGGCGCCGCCGCCGGCCAGGGTGTCCACCACCCGCAGGCCGTGCAGCTCGTGGCCGAACCCGCCGATGTCGGCGAGCAGCTCGTCGAGCACGGCCTCGCCCGGGTGGCCGAACGGGGGGTGGCCGATGTCGTGGCCCATGCCGATGGCCTGGGTCAGGTCCACGTCCAGGCCCAGGGCCCGGCCGATGGTGGCGGCGATGGACGACACGTGCAGCACGTGCTCGATGCGGGTGCAGATGTGGGCATTCTCCGGGTCGAAGAACACCTGCGTCTTCCGCTTGAGCCGCCGGAAGTCCAGGCTGTGCAGGATCGCAGCCTGGTCACGGAAGTAGTCGCCGCGCACGTCCACGGCCCGGGGTACGGCCCGGGTGCGGTACACGGCGTCGTCGATGGGGTTGACGAAGCTCACCAGAACGCCTCCTCCAGGGTACCGAAGCAATAGAGCACACGCGCCCGGAAATCAATTGAACGCGCAGCCCGGTTGTATTCGCGCCGCGCACGGGGTGAAATGTCCGGCGACGAGACATCGGAGGAGTAGCATGCCGAAGCGGTTCTCGACCCTGATCACCCTCGGGGCCCTGACGTGGTGCGCCACGGCCAGCGCCGACACCTGGACCGTCCACCCCACGGACGTGTCCGCGGACTTCGCGACCATCGCCGACGCCGTGGACTTCGCCGCAGACGGCGACACGCTGGAGCTGTGGGCCGCGACCTACGCCGAGGCGGTGACATTCGCCGGCAAGGACCTCGAGATCGTGGGCGTGGACGGCTCGGCGCTGACCGTGGTCGAGACCACCGGCGACGGCATCACCGCGAACAGCGCGACCGCGGCATCGGTCAGCGGCCTGACCGTGCGCGCGGAGGGGATCGGCGTGGTGGCCACTGCGCCCGTGGTGGCCCTCGACGACGTGGTCTTCGACGGGCTCGGGCTGCCATCGACCGCCTACGCGATCGACGCCCAGGGCGTGGCCGACCTCGACCTGATCGACGTGGAGGTCAAGGACTACTTCTCCGACCTCACCCCCATCGGCGTGATCGACACGGTGTCGTCGATGTACGCGGACGGGTGCGACTTCCACGACAACACCACCGTCGCCGGGACCGGCCTGGAGCTGGGCACCGGCGCCGTCGGCACCCTGGTCGACTGCATCGCGACCGGCAACACCGGCGGCGACGCGGTGATCGGCGTGGACGGCGGCGTGATCACGGTCGACCACCTCGACGCCAGCCTCAACACCACCTCGGTCGTGGGCGTGCTCAGCGGCTTCGCCACCGTGCTCAGCGGTGATTTCGAGGCCAACGAGGCGTTGAACGGTCCTGCGGTCAACGCGGCCGCGGGCTCCACCCTGGTGGTCGAAGGCGCCCGCTTCTACGACAACGAGGCCACCGGCCTCGGCGGCGCGGTGTACGCGGACGGCGCGGACACGTCCGTCACCTGGAGCCACTTCATCAACAACGGCGCGGCCCAGCGTGGTGGCGGCGTGGCCGTGGACAGCCCGGCCGGCACCCTGGAGCTGTCCCACAACCGCATCATCGACTGCAACGCCGGGCTGCAGGGCGGCGGCGTGTACGTCAGCGACGGCACCCTCGACGCGGTGGGCAACGTGGTGCTGGGCAACCAGGCCGCGGCCGGCGGCGGCGGCGTGTACCTGCTCAACGTGGACGGCGACCTGGTCAACTCCACCCTGGCTGGCAACGGCGCAGCCGTGGGCGGCGGCATCACCTCCACCGGGGGGGCGATCACGCTGACCAACCTGATCATCGCCCACGGCACGGACGGCTACGGCGTCGAGGGCGACGCGAACGTGGCCGTGCGCTACAGCGACGTGTACGACCATCCCCTCGGCGAGTACGACGTGGGCATCGGCGACCAGACCGGCATCTTCGGCAACATCTCCGAGGACCCGCTGTTCGAGGACTACACCGCCGACGGCGACCCGCTGAACGACGACCTTCACCTGCAGGCCACGTCGCCGTGCATCGACATGGGTGATCCCACCCTGCTGGACCCGGACGGCTCCACGTCGGACATGGGCGCCTACGGCGGCCCCGAGCCCCTGGAGTCGGACGAGGACGAGGACGGCTGGTCGGTGGAGGAGGGTGACTGCGACGACGTCTACCCCGACACCTACCCCGGCGCCACCGAGATCTGCGACCGCCAGGACAACGACTGCGACGGCGTGGTGCCGGCCGACGAGATCGACGTGGACGGGGACGGCCAGACCGAGTGCGAGGGCGACTGCGACGACACCCAGATCACGGTGTTCACCGGCGCGACCGAGGACTGCGACGGCCTGGACACCGACTGCGACGGCATCATCCCGGCCACCGAGGTGGACGACGACGGCGACGGCAGCCGCCAGTGCCAACGCGACTGCGACGACACCAACCCGGAGAAC
>CAZXHG010000366.1:0-7943 GCA_964639985.1 uncultured Rickettsiales bacterium | reverse complement strand
TCATCCGCGGCCATCCCAACCTGGCCCCCATCATCATCACCCTGGGGGTGGACCAGACCACGCCCAGGCCGGAGAACCCGAGCATTCGCCGCGTCATCGAGCGCTGGATGGAGATGCTGCCCCGGGCCTGGTCCTACGACTACATCGGCGTCTACAACGGGCCGTGGACAATCTTCAGCTCCTTGCAGAAGACGCAGGACTTCTACCGCGGGGTGGGCTACGCCGGCGTGCTCGATCAGTATCTCAGCCGCAACGTGGGCACCGACGTGTACATCTACTACAACGCCGCCCTGACCAGCTTCTCCCTGCCCGCCCTCACCGCCGCACCCGACGGCCTGATGATCGACGACCACGCCGCCTTGACCGGCTTCGCCATGCCAGTTTTCACGACCACGGATGACGACGTACGCATCCAGTACAACGCCGCCCTGACCAGCATCGACCTGCCCGCCCTGGCGACCGTGCACGACATCCTGTGGATCCAGCACAACGCCGCCCTGACCAGCATCGACCTGCCCAGCATCACGAGCGTGACCGGCTGCCTGTACATCCACGACAACGGTCAACTGACCAACGTCGACGGTATGCCCGGTCTCACCTCCTTGGGCGACTGCCTGGAGATCCACGACAACGCCACCCTGGCCAGCCTCGACGGGCTGTCCGGTCTCACGACCGTGGCCTCCGACCTGTCCATCCACCACAACGACTGCCTGGATCAGACCGAGGCCGAAGCGTTCGCTGCAGGGCTCACCGTGGGCGGGTCCGTGGTCGTGGTCGACAACGGCTCCGCTCATCCGTGCAACTGATGGGAATCCCGTGACCATACGTCCCTTCCTGTCGAGGCTCGTCCCGCTGTGCTGCACGCTGCTGTGCGGCTGCCCCGGCGAGGTCCCCGACGAGCACTGCAACGACTTCACGGACAACGACGGCGATGGCTTGATCGACTGCGACGACACCGACTGCGCCAGCTGGCCAGGCTGCGACGACGGCGACGACGATACCGGAGACGACGACACGGGCGGGCAGCCAGACGACGACGACACGTCGCCGGTGGACGCCGATGGGGACGGGTGGGATTCGGACGAGGACTGCGACGACGGCGACGCCCAGGTCCATCCGGACGCCGAGGAGGTGTGCAACGGGGTGGACGACGACTGCGACGCGACCACGGACGAGGACGGCGACGCGGATGCCGACGGGTTCAGCACCTGCGGTGGTGACTGTGACGACGGCGACGACCAGGTCCATCCGGACGCGGTCGAGGTCTGCAACGGCGTGGACGACGACTGCGATCCGGCCACGGACGAGGATCTGGACGACGACGGGGACGGCCTGAGCGAATGCCAGGGCGACTGTGACGACTCGGAGTTCCTCATCCCGCTGTACGCCACCGAGGACACCTGTGACGGCGTGGACAGCGACTGTGACGGTGTCGGCGAGGGCCCGTGTACGGCTGTCGACCTGTCCCTCGCCGATGCCGTCCTGCTCGGCGATCCCTGTCACTCGGCCGGGGGATCGGTGGCAGGCGTGGGCGACGTGAACGGCGATGGCTACGACGATGTGCTCGTGGGGGCCATCGCGCAGGCCCACAGCTGTGACACCCGCGGCACGGCCTACCTGGTGCACGGTCCCGTGGTCGGTACGGTGCCCCTGTTGTCCGCGGACGCCAGCTTCCCTGGCGAGGCCGACTTCGATGGAGCGGGTGACGTGGTCGCTGCGGCCGGTGACGTGAACGGCGATGGCCACGCCGATCTGCTGATCAGTGCGGATCACGACAGCGAAGCAGGGTACGGGGCGGGGGCGGTCTACCTGGTCCACGGCCCTGTCGCAGGGACACGTCCGCTCGCCACCGCGGACGCCAAGCTCCTGGGCCAGGCCTCCGACTTCGCGGGTCGTGCGACGTCATCGGCTGGCGATGTCGATGGGGACGATCTGCCCGATCTCCTCGTGGGCGCAGCGTGGAACGACTACAACGGCGCCCAGTCCGGGGTCGTCTACGTCGTCTACGGGTCGGTCACCGGCTCGGTCGACCTGTCCGTGGCCGATGGAATGCTCGCAGGTCAGTCGGACTCCGACCAGGCCGGGTATTCGGTGGCAGCTGCGGGCGACATGAACGGCGATGGTCACGACGACGTGCTGGTGGGCGCGCCCGGGTACGACGGGAACTGGACGGACGGCGGGGCGGCCTTCCTGGTCCACGGACCGATCGCGGGCACCCTGAACCTGTCCAGTGCCGACGCAAGCCTCCTCGGCGGGCCCTACGGCTTTGCCGGCTGCTCGGTCTCGTCCGCTGGCGATGTGGACGGCGACGGGAATCTCGACGTGCTCGTAGGTGCGTACGGCGACAACGAGGTCTTCGAGGACGCGGGTGCGGCGATCCTGGTCCACGGTCCGGTGGCGGGTTTGATCGATCTATCGGTCGCGGATTCCCGGTTCATCGGCGAGGACGAGGACGCAGCGGCGGGCACCTCGGTCGCGGGGGTCGGTGATACCAACGGCGATGGACTCGACGACCTGGCGGTCGGCGCGCCATACCACCGGGTTGGCGGCGATGAATTCGGGGCTGCCTTTCGGATCCACGGTCCCGTATCGGGCCCCCGCTTCCTGTCGTCCGGCAGCCTCACCTACGAGGGCGTGACGCAAGACGGTCAAGCAGGTATCTCGGTGGCCGCGGCAGGCGACGTGAACGCCGATGGGTTCGCCGATATCATCGTGGGTGCAAACCGGGTCGACGGGTCGAACGGTGCAGCGTATCTGCTCTTCGGGGGACCTTGAGTCCGGGAGTCTCGCAGCCCTACGACCCCGCCCGTCTGCGAGACCAGACTCAGCCAGGACCGGCTGGGTGCGGCGGTCATCGCCGAGGTCCAGGCCAGGGTCGATCGTCTCCGGCCCCCCGCGCGGCTTCTCGATCCGCCCCGTCCCGATCCACGCATCCGCGGTCCTGCGGGTCGTGGACGAGTGTGTCAGCGGCTGTGTGAACGGTTCGTCCGGCAGTATCTGACGGCCAGGTCGATGTCGTGCTCGAAGGGGAGCACCCGGAAGTGGACGCTGTCGGCCCGGATCAGCCCCCCCACGAGCAACGGCAGGCCAGGCACTGTCTCGCCGTACTCGGCTGGCGACATCAGGTAGGCCAGCGGCAGAATCCGCCGGTGAGTCCGGTAGCGGTCGTCCACCACGTCGACGATCACAGCGTGGCGCCGCACGGCCACGATCAGGGCCACACCGGTGCTCGCAGGCCAGTCGTCCGTGTGATCTTCGCTGTGCATACCGAACACCAGCAGGTCCCCGCGCTGCAGGTTGCCGGGTTCCAGCGCCACCATCCTGCCTAGCTCCGGTGCCGAGCCAGGGGGCACCAGCTCGGGGAGCTCGGGCCACAGCTCGACCACGGCAGGGCCGAAGGCCCGCGAACGCCACGCCGGCCGCGGTTCGTCCAGGATGATGTCCACCCAGGCCCGCTCCATGGCCTCGTCCATGGGATCGGCGGACGCGATCGAGGCCGCCATGAGCACGATCGAGAAGGTCGTGACCAGCTGTCGTGCGCTCATGGGATCGTCACGTCCCAGGCCTCGAGCTGGGTGTCGGCCGCGCAGAAGCGGACGTCCGCGGACACCTCGGTGCTCTCCTCGCAGTCCACGATCGACAGCAGCGGGTGGGAGTGCACGCCGCACACCGGCGTCTCACCGCCCGGCGGGAGCCACTCGATATCCAGGGTGCCCTCGAACCTGCCCTCGACGTCGATCCCCAGCATGAAATCCACCGGGGGTTCCACGGTCGTACCCTCGTCGATGCACCAGCGGGCCACCATCAGCTCCAGCCACACGTAGCCGATGCCGTCCGGGTCCCGCAGCACCAGTTCCTCGGGGACGAACCCGGCGAAGCGCAGCTCGTCCCCGGCGACCTCACCGAAGCCGATCCGAGCGACTCCGCCGAGGTAGGGATCGGATGCGGGTGCCTCCGCCACGGTGTGGGAGGTACACCCACTCACCACCCCCAGGAAGAGGGCCACTACCAGGACGCACCCTCCGTTTTGATGTCTCATGATGTCCTCCTCGACTTCCTAATGCTATTTTTCGCTATAAACAGGGATATGTCAACAAACGTCTGCGTCGACGACGACGTCGTCAGGTGTGGCGTGAGACTAGGCTTCGAGTTCGGCCAGGGAGACGTCCAGGCCGCGGGCGATCTTGTCCCGCACGGCCAGCCGGGGGAGGTAGGAGGGGTTGGAGGCGCGCAGCTTCTCCATGCGCGAGACCTGGGACTGGTGCAGGCCACAGGCATCGGCAAAGGCGCGCTGGGTCAGCAGCCCTCGCTCGACCCGCAGCCGTTCCACGTTGGCGAAGAAGCGGTCGTGCAGCGCCCGTCGGTGGTCGGCATCGTCGGAACGGCTCCGCTTCAGTCGGCCCAGGACCTCGCCGGGCAGCTCCCACTTGCCCGATTCGTCGGTCCAGCCGGCCTTCTCCGAGTCGAAGCGATCCAGGGCGACCACGGCCCCCAGCAGCACCCGCAGCTGGGCCAGCATGTCCGCGCGCATGCCCGGAGCGACCGCGTCCCACTGCTGCAGGTAGTAGAAGCAGATGTCGTCGTACACGCAGCGGTCGGCAAAGGCGGCCACGAACTCGGCGTCCTCGGCCTGCTCGTCGGCGTGGGCCTCCAGGAAGCGGGCGATGATCGCCAGCCGTTGCTGCTTGTCGCGGATCAGGTCGGACACCGGTTCACCTCCCCGGTCTCCCCGACGATAGCGTATGAGGTGATACGACGCTATTTTTCGCTGATCTCGGTGTTCTGGTCGTAAGGAGGTGCCTTCTCCGCACCAGCTCTCGTCTACTGAACGTTCACCTGTCCGTAGTCATTGCAGCCCCAGCAGCGCATCTCGCCGTTGTCGAGAACCCCGCAGCTGTGCTCGTTGCCCACGTCGACCGAGACGTAGTCGTTGCCGGCGGGGGGGCTGGACTGGCTGCAGTAGTCGCCGCCCCAGCAATACGCCGATCCGTCGGTCTTCAGCCCGCAGGCATGCCAGCCGCCCGCATCAGCGGTGAGGAACGGGCCGGTCTGGGACGCCCAGGTCATGTGGTGGTTGCTCCCCCAGCAGTCGGCGGTGCCGTCGTCGAGCACGCCGCAGGAGAAGCTGGAGCCGGCGCTGACCTGGATGAACGTACCGCCCGGGGGCCCGAACTCGCCCCAGCACTCCATGGTGCCGCCCGTCCTCACACCGCACGAGTGCATCTCACCGGCGGCCACGTCGATGAACGTGCCCTCGGGGGAGCTCGACTGCCCCATGCCGTCACTCCCGAAGCAGACCACCATGCCGTTGGTCCTGATGGCGCAGGAGTGCTGGTTGCCGGCGGACACGAGCGAGTAGGTCCCCACCGGCGGAGTGGCCTTGCCAGACGCGTCGGACCCCCAGCAGGTGGCCACCCCGCTGGCATCGAGGGCGCACGAGTGGAAGGACCCCGAACTGACCGAGACGAACGAACCGGCGGGGGGCGAGGCCTGACCGGACGAGTCGTAGCCCCAGCACACGATCGAGCCGTCGTCCACGAGGCCACAGGTGTGGTAGTTGCCGCTCGAGACCTGGACGTAGGCGTTGTCCGAGCCGTCGCAGTTCTGATCGGTCCCGTCGCCGGTGATCTCGGAGGCCTCGGGGTTGGCTCCTGCGTCGCCATCGTCGCAGTCCGAGGCGTCCGTGACGTACCCGGGAGGCTCCTCGCACGCGCTGGTCGCGCCAGCGGCAGCGTCGCCGAACCCGTCGCCGTCCGCGTCCGGGTAGTAGTCGACGAACGCGAGGCCGTCGTCCACGGCATCGTCGCAGTCGTTGTCCAGGCCGTCGCAGACCTCCGGCGCGTCCGGGTAGACCGTGCTGTCGCCGTCGTCGCAGTCGGAGGCGTCCATGGTGTAGCCCGCCGGTTCGTCGCAGTGGCTCAGCGGCGCGCCATCGGGGTCGCCGAAACCGTCGCCGTCCGCGTCCGGGTAGTACGTCTGCAGGGGCAGCCCCTCGTCCACGTCGCCGTCGCAGTCGTCATCCAGGCCGTTGCAGGCCTCTGGCGCGCCGGGGTGGACCGCAGCGTCCGCGTCGTCGCAGTCGCCGCCGCAATTGGAGACGCCGTCACCGTCCGCGTCCTCCTCCTCGTCCACGGTCCCGTCGCAGTCGTTGTCCTTGCCGTCGTCGCACGTTTCCGCCAGGCCCGGGTTCACGCTCGGGTCCGAGTCGTCGCAGTCGAGCTCGTCGGCTCCGTACGCTCCCAGGCATCCCGGCGCGTCCGCATCGGGGTAGGAGTCGCCGTCCGCGTCGAAGTCCTCGTCGATCGCTCCGTCGCAGTCTTCGTCCACGCCGTCACAGGTTTCGGTCGCGTCCGGGTGTACGGCCGATTCGTCGTCGTCGCAGTCGCCGTCGGCCACGGTCCAGCCGTCGCCGTCACAGTCCCCCACATCGCAGTTGCCGCCGCCGCCGCCACCGCCATCGCCGCAGTAGGGACCGCAGTCTGGATCGCTGCAGTCGGTCAGCCCGTCACGGTCGTTGTCCTCTCCGTCCACGCAGCTCGCCGCGCTGCCACCCTCGTCGCACCCGGCTGCGGCCATAGCCAGCACCACCGCGATCCCCGTCCAGGCCAGGCTCGGAGCCTTCTCTCGCCAAGTTCGCATCGCGCCCCCTCTCATCGTCTCCGCAGGGCCACGACCCCGCTCGGGATTCGACGGAAGTGTACCAGGGGGAGGAGGTGTGGTTGGTGAGTTGGTGTTGGTGTGGTGAGGAAGAGCGGTGCCTGATCCCTCTCCCTCGGGTGGATCAGCAGCTCTCGTCCTGCAAGTTCCTCGACTTCTCTCGTCCCTCCATCGAGCCACGCCCAGTTGTCTCATTCGCGAGGGCCGAGGGAGGTGAGGATCTCCTCGGTAGGTGTTCGGATCTCGATCACGATCCCGTCCTTCACGAGGATCTCCGTGCTTTCGACGAGCTCGTAGAGGTTGTCCCCGACCGATACCTCGACCTCCCCTTCGAGCGGACCCTGGGGGAACTCGCTGCCGATCTCGAGTTCCTTGGCCTGCCCCATCCTCTGTCGCAGATCCAGAATGGCGCCGAGTTGCTTGCCCACCTCCTCCTGCAACTTCCCCGGCAGTTGCTGCTGCAACACGCTCGACAGCTCGATGCCGAGGCGCCGTTGTTCCTCCTGAGCCTTCGCGATTTCCATCATCGACGACTCCATTTCCCCGCCACTCGTGACCGCGACGCCTTCCTCCGCGTGCTGTTGAAGGTACTCGGTGACCTTCCACAGCTGCTCCAGCTTCGTCTCGAGGAGCTGCAGCAGGGGATCCGCGCCGCTCACGTTTGCGCTCACGCTCTCGCGCAGCGACTTCTCGATGTTGGTGGTCGCTCGTCCGAGTTCGCCGACGAGGTTGTCCTTGAAGGCCTCGGTCACCACGGCCTTGATCATGATGATGCGCTTGAGACGGAGTTTCGGCGTGGAGAGTTCTGGGGTGTTCACGGGGGCCTCCTCGTTGCCCCGAAGGGCGGAGTCTGGGGAGTATTCGGTGCCACTGGTGGGGGAACGACCCTCGACATCTGCCAGTCGCAGGCCTTCTTCCAGCCGGATCCGAACGATGCGGCCGTATTGCTCGTGCAGTCGGGTCTCGAGTCGCTCCAGGCACGCGTCCGCCTTGGAGGGTTCCCCCGATCCGGAGAAGGCCCTCGCCAGCAGCAGCGCGGTCTCGAATTCCTGCTCCAGTGGCAACGAACCGCTCGGCGCATCACGGAGCTTGTCGATCCAACGGATACAGCCCGCGGGGTCTGCACGCTTGAAATGGTCGCTCGCGATCGCCGGGATCACGGTGAAGTCCCGCTGGGAGGTCCAGCAACGCTCCAGCAGTTGTCTGCCGAGGTCCTGGGTGTCGGAGTCCACGCTAGCCCGAGTTTACCGCGTTGACGGCCCTTTGACGGCCTGGGCCCCGGTCGA
>CAZXHG010000365.1:0-7985 GCA_964639985.1 uncultured Rickettsiales bacterium | reverse complement strand
CCTCGCCGAGCGCCCCGCCGTAGCAGGTGAAGTCCTGGCTGAACACGTACACGGTGCGGCCGTTGACGTCGCCGTAGCCGGTGACCACGCCGTCGCCCGGGATGCGATTGGCCTCGATGCCGAAGTCGTGGCAGCGGTGCAACGCCAGCGCATCGAGCTCGCGGAAGGTGCCCGGATCGAGCAGCTTGTCGATGCGTTCGCGCGCCGTCATCTTGCCCAGCGAGCGCTGCTTGGCCACCCGGTCCGGGCCGCCGCCGGCGAGGGATTTCTCCTTCAGCTCGCGGAGCTGGGAAACCTTGTCCTGCATGTCCATCGGTGGACGCCTCCTCCGGAGATGGTGCCGCAGGATAGTGCCCACACGCGCTCGCGCGCAAGGCGTATGCGTGGACCGGTCGCACGGAATGGTCCGCTGCGCTACGCTGTAGGTCGGTTCACCGGACCCCACCGGTCGAGGAGGAGCACACGATGGCCGAACAGGCGTCCCCGCCCGCTGCGGCTCCCAGGACTCCACCGGCGAAGCAGGACAGCGAGCCCACCACCATCCTGATCCTGGGCGCACTCGGCATCCCCCTGGTCGTGACCGCGCCGATCGCCTGGTACATGGGCAACCAGTACGTCAAGCGCTGCAAGGCCGAGGGACGCCAGCCCGACAGTACGGCCGAGGCCGGCCGCATCATGGGCATGGTGATGACCCTGCTGTGGGGCTCGCTGATCGCGATCTACGTGGTGCTGATGGTGGTGATGGTGGTGTTCATGGCCGTGTTCTACATCGGCATGATGATCTTCATGATCGTGATCATGCTCGCCGCCGCCGCCGCAGGCGTCTGATCCCCAGCCAGGCCAGCACCCCGGCCAGCCCCCATCCCCCCGCAGCCGTCGCCCCGAACCCGCAACCGCACCCCTGCTGCGTCAGCGGTTCGTCCTCGGGCGGGGCCGTGTCGTCGTCCGCCGCGGGCTGCCCCGGTTCCGGGGCGGTGAACACGGCGGTATCGACGATCGCGCCGGCGGTATCGACCGTGGTGAACGTCGCGGTCTCGCCGTCCACGACCACCTGCACGAAGTGGTGGACCGAGGCGTTGTGCACCACGGTGTGGGGATCCTCGCTGGGCTCGCCGATGCCGTACAGGCCCGCGCCCCCGCCACCGGTGATCACGTAGGGGATGCCGTTGCCGGTCAGGCCCCGCTCGTAGTAGTGGTCGTGGCCCGTGATCAGGGCGGTCACCCCGTACTCGGCGAAGGTGGGCAGCAGCACCCGCATCTGCAAGCTGCCGTCCCGGCTGCCCTTGGACGAGTACGGTCCCTCGTGGGCGCTGACGAAGATGTGCTCGATGGCCTCGTCGTCCCGCGCCGCCGCCAGGTCGCCGGTCAGCCACGCGAGCTGTTCCTCGTCGAGGCAGTTGTCCACCAGCTGATCGTCCTGCGCACAGACCAGCTCGGCGTGTACGTACTGGTCCAGGACCACGAAGTGGGCGTTGCCCACGTCGAACGAGTAGTGGTGCTCGTTGCCCGGCAGCGCGAACGCCGCGGCGTACAGCGCGGCCTCCCCGTCCTCCTCGTCGTGGTTGCCGATCACCGGGTACAGGGGCAGGTCGTGCAGGGTGTCACCCACGATGCCGAAGTAGGTGTCCCACTGGTCGGCATCCTCGCCGTCCGCGACCAGGTCGCCGGTGTGGAGGATGAACCGGGCGTCCCGGCCGGCCATGGCCGAGACCACCGCGGTGTGGTCGTCGTGGCCCGAGCGGGAGTCGCCGTAGGCGATGAAGGTGAAGGGTGAGCCCGGCGGCACCATGGTGCGCAGGGCGTGGCCCTCGGACAGGGAGGTGCCGCCCACGAACACGCCATAGGCGTACGCGGTGTCGGCCTCCAGGGAGGCCAGGGCGATCTCGTGGTGCACGGCGTCGGCGGTCGATGGCGTGACCTGATCCAGCGCGGTGGGGCTGCTGCCGTGGTGGACCTCGGCCACAGCGGCCTCGTCGAGGTCGAACACCACGATCGCCGAGTCGGCGGTGACCTGCTGCAGGTAGGGCCCGCGGACCACGGTCACCGCGGTGGCGGGCAGCGCCGCTGCGAGCAGCGGCGCCAGGATCAGGGCTCTAGAAATCCCAGTATCCATACTGCTGGATCCACGATCCGTAGTCGTAGTAGAAGGCCACGTCGTGGCCGTTGTAGCCGGCGTAGGCCAGGTACCAGAAGTACCAGTCGCCGTAGGCCTGGTAGTAGTACCAGATGACCTCGTACACGCCGTAGCCGGCCACCACGTAGTTGCCGTCGTAGCCCAGGGAGTGCACGCCATCGTCGAGGTCCCAGCACACGGTGCACGAGCCGTTCTGCTGGACGGTCGTGTAGTCGATGTCGAAGGTGTAGCTGCAGGTCGGGCAGGGGTTCGCGGCCTGCACGCCGGCGAGCTCCTGCCGCCGCACGTAGCCCTGCTCGGTGGTGATGGCGAGCCCGGTCAGGGTGCCACCGCCGCACCCCTCGTCCGTGGTGCCGTCGCAGTTGTTGTCCACCCCGTCACAGGCCTCGACCGCGGTCGGGTAGATGGTGGCGTCGCCGTCGTTGCAGTCATCCGCGCAGTGGGCGTAGCCGTCCCCGTCGAGGTCGGCCTCGGTGTTCTGGATGACGCCGTCACAGTCATTGTCGAGCCCGTCGCACAGCTCGGTCGCGCCCGGGTAGGTGTCGGCGTCCGTGTCGTCGCAATCCCCGTCGCACACGGTCACGCCGTCCGCGTCGTCGTCCGCGGCCTCGTCCGTGGCCGGGTCGCAGTCGTTGTCCACCCCGTCGCAGATCTCCTCGGCGCCCGGATACACGGCCGCGTCGCCGTCGTTGCAGTCGTCCGCACAGTGGGCGTAGCCGTCGCCGTCCATGTCGGCCTCGGTGTTCTGCACGACGCCGTCGCAGTCGTTGTCCACCCCGTCGCACAGCTCGGTCGCGCCGGGATAGCTGTCCGCGTCCGCATCGTCGCAGTCCCCGTCACAGGCCGCGCTGTAGCCGTCACCGTCCGCGTCCAGGGTCTCGTCCGTGGCCGGATCGCAGTCGTTGTCCACCCCGTCGCAGACCTCGGCCGCGCCCGGATACACCGCCGCGTCCCCGTCGTCGCAGTCGACGCTGGCCGGGTAGCCGTCGCCGTCGCCGTCCGTGTACGGACCGAAGTCCCACCATCCGTACTGGTAGACGTAGTAGCTCAGGTAGGTGCTGTACCAGCCGAAGAACACGTCATGGCCGCCGTAGTTGCCGTAGGCCATGTACCAGATGGACCAGTCCTGGATCGGCGCGTAGTAGTAGAAGATGATCTCGTACGGGCCGTACCCGCCATACATGTAGTCCGCGTCGTAGCCCAGCGTGTAGGTACCGTCGTCGAAGTCGTAGCAGAACAGGCAGGTGCCCAGCTGCTGGGTGGTCAGGTAGTTGATCTCGAAGGTGTACTCGCACCCCGGACAGGCCGGTACCTGGCTCCCCCACAGGTCCTGTCGGTGCACGTACCCCTCCGACTCCAGGGCGTGCGCCTCCCCGGTCATGCTCACGGTGTCGTCGTCGTCACCTACGGTGTCGTCGTCGTCCGTGGTCGCGTCGTCGTCGTCCGTGGACGTATCGTCGTCGTCGTCCGTGGACGTGTCGTCGTCGTCCGTGGACGTGTCGTCGTCGTCCGCGGTCGCGTCGTCGTCGTCCGACGTGTCGTCGTCCGCTGCGCTGTCGTCGTCCAGCGGCGGGCGCGGCGTGGTGTCGTCGTCGTCGGCAGGCGCGGGGCACCCGGCCATCAGCAGGGCGAGCGCAGCCAGCCACACGAGCGTGCATCCGTGAATTCGAGACATCGTTTCCTCCCTGAGGCCCTCGTTGACGGGTGCGCAAGCCTACTCCAACGCGCGCGAAAAGCCACTATACATCTGCGACGATTCCGCTAGACTCCGGCGTGTCTCGCACCGGGGGGCAGGGGAGGTCATGGCCACGGTCCGGATCACCACGCTGGGTTTCGCGCTGACCGCCGCACTGCTGGCAGTCGGGTGCGTACCCGAGGGCCCGGGGCCCACCGGCGGGTTCAAGGTGCTCACCACCCAGCCGCCGGACGGGGCTGCGGCCGTGCCCGAGGCCGTACAGCCGCTGATCCTGTTCTCCCAGCCGCTCGACGACCGCGAGTTCGAGGTCACGCTGCAGCGCGGGAACACCGACCGCGAGACGCTGTGGTGCTTCCCGGCCGAGGAGGGCATGGCGTTGACCTGCCCGCCGGAGGAGCCCCTGCTGCCCGACAAGATGTACCTGCTGCGGGTGGACGTGGGCCTCGACGGCGAGTACGAGTCCGAGACCCGCTTCTCCACCGCGCTGCCCCGCGGCCCCGCCTACGACATCGGCGAGGGCCTGGCCGTGGAGAAGGTGGGGGACAGCGAGTACGCCCCTGGCCTGCTGTCCAGCGCGCTGGTGGACGACGGCACCATGGTGCTGGTGTTCAACGAGTTCAAGCTGACGGCCGATGCCCTGCCCAGCGAGGGGTACGTCCTGCTGGGCCGCGGCTACCACCTCCCCCGCGCCACGCAGGAGGGCGAGGTCGTGGCCGACGGGACCTACGGGTACACCATCTCCGCACCAGGCGAGGTGCAGACCGACGGCGGCTTCCTGGCGCAGGCCGACTACGCCTACCTGCCGCTGAGCATCGGCGGCGAGCCGTGGCTGCTGATGATGCGGCAGCTGGAGATCCGGGGCCACGTGGACGTCGAGGGCGGCCTGACCACCCTCCCCGAGGCCCACGGCGAGGCCTGGATCCCAGCCGAGGCGCTCGACGAACTGCTCGAGGTGATGCCCGAGTGGGCGGCCTGGGCCGCGGACTACGCCAACCTCGTGGCCCCGGACGTGGACACGGACCTCGACGGTGAACCCGACGCCTGCATGCTCCGCTTCCTGGCCCACGGGGACCGCGTCAGCCTGATCGCGGCCCTCGACGACGACCGGTAGGCCGGGGTAGGTCGAGTCAAGGAGCCGAAGGCGACGGACCCGACACTCCCGTAGACACTCCCCGATACACCGGCGCCTCCACCGTATCCACCGCCACCTGCCCCATCCCACGCTCCCCCTCCAGCCACCCAGCGATGGCCTCGAGCCCGATCTCGTGCGCCGCGGTGATGTCCTCGAGCGCGAACGAGCCATCGAGGGGCGGCACGTGCACGAACCCGGCGACCGTGGTCCCCGGCGCGTCGTACTCGGCGTAGTACACGGCGTGGTAGAAGATGTCGTTGCACAGGTAGGTGCCGGCGCTGCCCGACGTGGTGGTCGGGTAGCCGGCCTCGGCCACCGCCGCCTCCATGGCCTCCAGCGGCAGGTCGGAGTACAGGTGCTCGGGCCCGTCGGCCACCACCTCGTCCCCGGCACGGTCGCCCCCCTCCACGTCGGTACCCCACTGCTCGTTGACGGCCGTGGTCTCGTACCGCATGGCGTCCGTACCGGCGACCCCGGTGCCGATCAGCACGTCGGGTGACAACCACTGGACATCGGCCAGCAGCAGCTCCCAGGCCTCGTCCCAGACCACGGGGAGTTCGGCGATACGCACGTCGAGACCGGCCACGAGCTCCTCGTCGAGGTCGCGCAGGGCCTCGATGGACGGGTTGACCGGGTAGCCGGCGAACGGACCGAACCCGCTGATCAGCACGACGGGCACGACGGCCAGGCGCAGTTCCACCTCGTCCCAGCCGGCATCGTCCTCCACCGCCACGGTCAGGTCGTGCACACCGGATCGCTCGGCGAGGCCCTCGAGCACCCCGTCCTCCCCCAGCGCCAGCCCGGACGGCAGGTCCCCCACGGTCAGCGACCACACCGGATCGCCGATCGCGTCCTCCACGGTCAGGTCGATCCAGTAGTCCATCTGGACTCGCGCGTCGGGAAGGGAGAGGGTGGTGATCGACGGCCCGTCGTCGTCTTCACCGCCCGGGTCCTCGGTACACGCAGCCATGACCAGCGCCAGGGCCAGCCCGCACCACAGACCACGGCGGACCGGCTTCACCACCGTCCCGCCACCATCGCTCCCCCGGGTACGGGCTGCAGCGCCACCACGCCGGCCGTTCCCCGGTCCCGGCTCGACACCAGCAGCGGGATGCCGACCCCCACGCCCACCACCCCCACGCCCGCGGCGAACAGGCCCACGTTGGCCTGGGTCCGGAAGCGGTGGTAGTCCTCCACGTTCTGGTCGTACATGTCGTTGTTGGAGATGTTCGGCGCCTCGTCGTACAGCTCCCTGCCCTTGGCGTAGCCGAGACCCCACACCAGCATGCCGGCCGCGGTCACCGTGCCGCCCGCCACCAGGCAGACCAGCCCCGCGTTGCCCCGTCGCCGCTGCTGCAGCCGCCGGGTCACAAGCCCCTGGTCGGCCATCTGCCACGTCCCGGTCGCGGGCGTGAACACGTGCAGCAGGTCCACGCCGGCCAGCTCGGCGACGTACACGCGCTCCACGTCCGCGGTGGCGGCCAGCTCACCCAGGGCCTCGGCGGCCGCCTGGCGGGCCACGTCGCTGCCCGCGCCCCCCAGCATGGCGGCGACCACGTCGTCACGGGACAGCACGGTCACGGTCTCGCCCGCGCGCACGCCGGTGACCCTGGTGGAGAATCCGCCCGCCGCGAGCTGCCACTGCAGCAGGTGACGTCCCTCTGCGAGCGTGATGGCCATGCCGCCCGTGGTGAATTCCACACCGTCGACCCAGAGCGAGGCGGTCTGACCGACCTGCGGTTCCACGATCAGCGGCGCGGAAGCACTCCGCAGGGCATCCTGGATCGCCTGGTCGAACAGGGGCCGGTACAGCGGGGGGAAGCCCTCGTCCCAGTCCAGCTCCGGCGACACCACCAGCGCGCGTCGGAAGCTCTCCTGGGCCGCCTCCTCCTGGCCGGCGTAGGCCTGCGCGACCCCCTCGAGGTAGGAGATGCGGGCCAGCTCGCCGCGCGGCAGCACGCCGTTGAGGCAGGGCAGCAGGGCGTCCAGTCGCTCCAGGGTCTGCCCTGCCTGCTCGAGGCGCTGGTACAGCACGTGCTCCATTGCCTCGGCCAGGTCGCCGCTGAACGTCTCGACCGTCACCGGGGAGCCGGGGCAGGCGCGGACCTCGCCGCCGATGACCTCGATGGTCTGGCGCCCGACCACGACCGTCCCCACGTGGCGCACGCTGGGGGCGCCCGCCGGGTCCGCGGCCAGCAGATTGAAGGAGGCCAGCGCTCGCTGCTCCGTGGCCGGATCGGCCTCCCCGGGGCCGTACAGCAGCAGGGGCGTGGCCGCCCACGCAGGGACCGCCGAGAGGAGGACCGTCAGCAGGAAAAACCAGGGTGCTCGTGTTGTTCGCATGGAGCCTCGCGCCGCGTCAGGTCATTATATCCCCCGGAGGCTGCGATGATGGCGACACGTTCCCTGGCTCTCCTGGCGACACTCGCGTGGCTCACCGGGTGCCCGACAGCGGACGATCCCTTCTCCCAGGACGACGGCGACAAGGACGGCGACGGCTGGACCGTCGAGGACGGCGACTGCAACGACCGCGACGCGGGCGTTCACCCCGGCGCCGAGGAGATCTGTGACGAGCAGGACAACGACTGCGACGGCACGATCCCCGAGGAGGAGGTCACGGACGCCGACGGCGACGGGTGGGTGTTGTGCCTCGACTGCGACGACACCGACGGCGCAGTCAATCCCTCGGCCGCGGAGGTCTGCAACGACGGCGTGGACGATGACTGCGACCCGGACACGGACGAGAACGTGGACGCGGACGCGGACGGGTACAGCATCTGCGACGGTGACTGCGACGACGGGGACGCGGCCATGCACCTCGACGATCTCGACGGCGACGGCGTGACCCCGTGCGGCGGTGACTGCGACGACACGGACGAGGCGATGAACACCGACGACGCGGACGGCGACGGCTTCTCCACCTGCGACGGAGACTGCGACGACGCCGACCCGGCCAACTACCCCGGCAACGCCGAGGACTGCGACGGCCTCGACAACGACTGCGACGACGACGCCGACCACGG
>CAZXHG010000364.1:0-7993 GCA_964639985.1 uncultured Rickettsiales bacterium | reverse complement strand
CTGGAGACCGCGGCCTACGAGAGCTGGGAGTACACCCTGGACGTGGCCGGGCTGACCCTGACCGGGTCGATCCGCGTGGCCGTGCTCGACGCGGCCTACGTGGAGCAGTGCGACCACGTGTTCAGCGCCACCTACGACTACACCTACGGCACGTCCCAGGGCGGGTACTGGCCGGACGCGGCCGACACCACCATGGAGATCACCAACCTGGTGGACACCGGTACGGGCAGCTGCCCGGCCGGCTACCACGACATGTACAACGCCACGCCCAACGAGCTGCTGCTGAGCACGACCACGCTGCTGGCGATGATCTCGTGTGACAATGCCGACGGCAGCTTCCACGGCGACGACGTGGTCACCTACACCGGCACGGGCAGCCAGCTGAGCTGGTGCAACGACGTGGGGCCGTACCTCGAGGGCACCCTCAACTCGGGTCCGACCGAGGGGATCCTGATCGGCCTGACCAGCTTCGGCGGCCTGGCCGGCCTGGGCACGTTCACCTACTACCTGTCCGGGGACGGCAACTACTACTGGGCCCACATGGGCATGGTGATGCAGGACATCACCAACACCACCGATCCCCTGTTCGGCATGATGGGTGCCTACATCGGCACGTCCACCTGGATCTTCGTGATCTGACCCTCACCCCTCGGTCCCATGCTCGAGCATGGGACCCCGCAGCCCTCACCCTCCACGTTCGTCACGGCAACGCGTGACGTCGGTGCGGGGCGACACCTCCATCTCCGCTGATCGCTCCATGATATCCTCCGCGCAGAGGTGGCCATGTTCCAACACCACACCCTCGCGGCCCTGGTGAGCCTCGCGCTCCTCCTCGCAGGCTGCCCCACCGAGGCCGACGACGACACCCAGCCGTCGGACGACGACGACAGTGCGGTGTCCGATGACGACGACAGTGCAGTGGCCGACGACGACGACGTGGCCGATGACGACGACGTGGCCGATGACGACGTCGATGTCCCTCCGTGCGGTGACGAGCCGGCGTGTGCACCGTGCGGAGAGGGGACCATCCGGGTGGACGAGTTCAGCGCGAACCTCGACGAGGTCTGTCCCTGCAGCAGTGTCTTCGGCTACCTGTATTTCCTGGACCTCGAGTCGTCATCGTTCCGGAACATCGAGCTGCCCTGCCTCCAGACGGTGAGCCAGGACCTCTACATCAGCGACTGCACCGCCCCGGAGCGCGCGTCGTTCGCAGGGCTGAACGTGGTCGGAGAGGGGTTCGCCCTGTCGGGGAACACCTCCCTGGAGGAGTTCCTGGCGCCCGGCCTGGAGAACATCGTCGGCTGTTTTCCGTCGAGTCGTGCGGTCCGCGTCGTGTCCAACAGCTCCCTGCACTCGGTGGATCTGTCCAGCCTGTATCGTGCCGGATGCGGGCTCTGGATCCAGGACAACTCGCAGCTCGTCTCCATCGATCTGTCGAGCCTGGAGGAGACCGGCAGCGTGGGGATCGACTCGAACACCTCCCTGACCAGCCTGGAGGGGTTCTCGGCCCTGAACCAGGTGCACGGGGACCTGTACATCGGTGACAACCCGAGTCTGCACGGTCTCGAAGGGCTGGAGAACCTGGCGACGATCGACGGAGAGCTGTTCATCGTCGACAACTTCACCCTGTCCAGCCTGGACGGGCTGTCCGGGCTGGAGGGCGTGGGTGGCAACATCACGATCGAAGGCAACACCTGGCTGTGCCAGGACGACGTCGAGGCGTTCGTCGACTCCATCGTGCACACCGGACTGGTCTGGCTGAGGGACAACGACGGGCCATGCCCGTGAGAGCTTGATTCCCCCGCGCGGAAGGACGGCATGGAACGCTATTCACGAGTCGTGGGTGTCCCGACTCTGGTCCTGGCTATGCTCTTCGCAGGCTGCCGCACCGAGGCTATCGACGACGACGACACGCCATCGCCGGACGACGACGACAGCGCGGTGGGTGACGACGACAGCGCTGACGATGACGACGACAGCGCGGAGCCGTCGTTCGGTGCGCCGTGCGAGGAAGCGGATCTGGGCCTGAGCGGCCCGCTGGTGGACGCGCTGGCCACCCTGGGCGACGACCCGGTGGTGCTGGCCATCGATTCCCCCCAGGCCGTGGACGCGGACCTGGACGTGCCCGCCAACGTGGACCTGTGCTTCCTGGACGGAGGGCGGCTGGAGATCGCAGACGGTGTGACCGTGGCCATCGGCGGCCGGGTGATCGCGGACCCGGTGCAGGTGTTCGCCTACGGTGGCGACGACGCCGCGGTCACGGGCATGGTCGTGGACATGGCCTACCCGCAGTGGTGGGGCGCGGTGGCCGACGACGACACCAACGACACGGACGCGCTGCGCTACACCGGCCGCTGGGTGTCGACCGGGGGCGGCCGCATCGAGTTCCTGCCGGGCGAGTACATCGTGGGCGAGCAGACCCTGGCCGGGGCGTACGGGGTGAGCACCTCCTATCCGACCGAGTCGATCCTGGCCGTGACCTTCCACGAGGAGCTGACCGTGGTCCCGACCTGGGGCTGGTACATCTCCGTGTCCGGCGTGCAGACCACCGACGTGGTCGTGGACGGTCCAGAGATCCTGTGGCAGTGGTGGGCGGACGGCGAGGGCTACGTGGGCAACCTCCCGGACGGGAGCTGGTGATCCCGTGGTTTCAGATTGAGCGATTCGCACGGGCCGTCGTGCCATTTCGAGACGTCCCACGCCATTCACAATGAAACCACTCGCGCGCTGTACCGCGTCTGCTTCCTTGTCCCATGGTCCGGAAGGCCAATGATCCAGGGGTAGTGGAGCGTTCTCTTCCTTCCATCGGTTGCCGCGCGATCCTGGTATGGATCTTGCGACTACACCGGGGTGATGACCCTCCGCGTCTCAGCCGCCCGGAGGGGGGGGCTGGCTCTGCTGCTGCTCCCGTTCGTGTGGTTGTCCGTGCAGTGTCGGCCCCAACCGCCGCCTCCCGAACCCCGGTCGGAGCTGTCGAACCCGCTGGAACCGAGCCGCGGCGTGGTGTTGATCTCGATCGACTCGCTGCGGGCCGACCACGTCGGCGCCTACGGCTACGAACGCGACACCACCCCGTTCCTCGACGCGCTGGCCGCGCGAGGTGTGCTGTTCGAGCACGCGATCAGTCCCTGCCCGCGCAGCTTGCCAGCCCACATGTCGATGCTGACCGGGCTGTACCCTCCCGAACACGGCGTCGTCGACCCCGGCCTCCGGCCCTCTCCGGCCGTACCGCTGCTGGCCGAGCACCTGCAGGCGGCCGGATACACCACGGCCGCGTTCACCGGCGGTGGCGCCGTGTCCGCAGACTTCGGCTTCGCCCGGGGATTCCAGCGGTTCGACGGACGCGGCACGGTCGAGACCTCGGATGTCCGGCGGGTGGTGGACGAGGGCATCGACTTCGTGGCCGGCCTGGACCCGGACGAGCGGTTCTTCCTCATGCTGCACACCTATGCCGCGCACGCGCCTCACGACCCTCCGGGGGAGTACGGGGCCCGGTTCTGGGAGGGGGCGCGACCGCCCCTGGCCGTGCACAGCGCGGACAGCGTGCGCATCGGCGGAGCCGAGGGCCGCCGCGTCACCCGCCAGGAGATCGCGTGGCGGGAGGCCATGTACGACGCGGAGATCCGGTTCGTGGACGACGCCCTGGCCCACTTCTTCACCCAGCTTGAGGCCATCGGCGTGACCGACGTCACGGTGATCGTGACCGCCGGCCACGGCGAGGAATTCGGGGAACACGGCATGTTCGGGCACGGGCAGCTGTACCACGAGACCCTGCACGTGCCCCTGCTGGTCGTGCACCCGGGCCTGCGGGGCGGCCACCGCGTGACCTCCCTCGTGGAGCTGGTGGACGTGTCGCCCACCGTGCTCGAGCTGGCCGGGCTCCGACCCGACACGCCCACCATGTCCGGTATCAGCCTGCTGCCGCTGCTGGTCGGTCCGGACGACCCCTCCGGGACCACGGCGGTCGCGATGGCGGATCCCAAGTCGCTGATGGGCGACGGTCACCTCGGGGAGCCCGGATCGGCGGCTCCACGTACCTGGAGCCACGCGGTGTACGCCTACGAGGGCGACCGGCTCTACCACGCGATGCGGCTGATCCCGGCCAGGGGCGGCGGCGAGGCCGGGGGCAGGCGGCCCTTGACCACGTTGTTCGAACTGGCTTCGGATCCCGCGGAATCGGTGGACCTGGGCGCACAGGAGCGTCGTCGGGCGCAGGACCTGCTGGACCGACTCGACCTGTCGACCGTCGGACCGGTGCACGCTCCCGAGCCCTGCTCGGCCACGGCCGCGGTCGGTCAGCAGCTGGACGCGCTGGGTTACCTCGGCTCCGGCAGGCTCTGAGCGCGACCGGGATTCAGGCGTAGCTCCGGGGCTGTTCGATCCCCCGCAGCACCCGCAGCGCCCCGTCCCGCAGGCCCTCCATCTCCCGCTCGCCCGGGTAGATCGTGACCTTGATGCCCAGGGGCCGCACCGATCTGCGCAGCCGTCGGTGCAGACGCCGCGAGTGGCACATGCCGCCGGTGAGGATGATGCGGTGGATCCGCTGGCCGCGGAACTTGGGCACGTGGGACGCGATGGCGCACGCCACCTGCTCGATCATGGTCTCCCACACCAGCTTCGCGCGCTCGTCGCCGGCATCCATGCGCCGCTCCACCTCCAGCAGGTCGTCCGTGCCGAGGTAGGACAGCAGCCCGCCGCGGGTCGTGAGATCCCGCGTCAGCTCCTGCTGCGAGATCCCCGAGTAGCACGTCTCGATCAACGCACGTGCGGGCAGCGATCCGGACCGGTTGGGGGTCATCGGTCCGTCGAACAGCGCGTTGGCCACCTTCACGCAGCGGCCCTTGCGGTGGGAGCCCACGGAGATGCCGCCGCCGAGGTGGGCCACGATCAGGTTGAGGTCCTCGTACTCGCGGTTGCGCGAGTCGGCGAAGTGCTTGGCCGCGGCCTTCTGGCTCAGGGCGTGCCAGGCGGCCGTGGGCTCGAGTCCCTCGAACCCGCATAGCCGCTCCCGCTCGTCGAGCTCGTCCACCACCGGTGGGTCGACCACGAACGACGGGATCCCCACCTCGTCGGCCATCTGCCGCGCGATCAGCCCGCCGAGGTTGGCCGGGTGCTGGCCGCTGACCCCCTCGCGAAGGTCCGCCACCATGGCGTCGTCCACCGCGTACGTGCCGCTCTCGATGGGCCGCAGCAGCCCGCCGCGGCCCACGATCGCGTGCAGGTCGGTCGGCGTCGAGCCCGCCTCGGCCAGGAACGCCTCCACGGCCTCGCGCCGCATGGGTAGCTGGTCCACCACGCGCTCGGCGTGGGCCAGCGCGTCCGGATCGTGGCGTACGGACCGCCGCGCCACCTCGTCGCTGCCCTCGAACAGGGCCAGCTTGGTGGAGGTGGAGCCCGGGTTGATGGTCAGCACCCGGTAGCGGGGGAAGTAGTGGTCCCTGGGGGTCGGGGCGTACCGCTCGGAGCGGAACCGCCGCAGCATCAGCGCCTTGGCCCCCCGCGCCACCTGCTCGGCCGTGGACGAGCGGGAGAAGTCCAGGGCCTGGTCCCGCATGCCGCCGATGATCAGCGTGGACTCCGCGTCCGGGTAGCGGGTGGAGTACAGGTGGTACAGCAGGTTGCCCACGTCCAGGTTGGGCACGATCAGCACGTGCGCCCGGCCCGCGCCCGGCAGGAGCCCCTCGTGGGCCAGCTTGGTGCGCGCGGCCGACTCGCTCAGCGCCACGCTGATCTGCATCTCGGTGACGATGTTGACCGTCTCGTACAGCGGGTTGAGCGCCCGCAGCCGGGCCAGCCCCTGCTGGATCAGCGGCTCGGCCTCGCGGATGCGCTGCACGGACGGCCCCTGGCCCGACCCGCGGGTGGAGTACGACAGCAACGCACCGTTGATCTCCGGCAGGGCCGATTCGGGGAGCAGGTCGCGCATCGTCCGGCACGCGCCCAGCGCGATCTCGGCCAGGCTCTCGGAGGTGGGCACCGGGTTGAGCGCCACGTCCGTGAACATCACCAGGTTCTCTTCGAAGATGCCCGTGGGGTGGGAGTCGGGCAGGGCGAACAGACCCATCTCGTAGACCGTGCCCTCCTTCTCCAGGATCCGCAGGCAGGGCACGAAGAAATCCCGCGACGCGTGCGCCACGCCGCCCAGCACCGCGTCGGCGTATCCCTCGCGCACGGCCATGATCGCGTAGTAGACCGGCTCGCGGATCCGCGTTGCGGCCTCGTCCTCGCTCATCTGCCAGCGCCGGCCCTGGCCCACCTCGTACAGCCGCCGGGCCAGCTCGTCGGACAGCGCGTCCGTGGCGGGATCCACGAACCGCACCATGGTGAAGAACCGGCGCTCCGAGCACTGCAGCTCCACGTCGCCCGCCTCGACCAGGGCCCGGGCGCGGCCTGCCGAGCCGACCAGGATCACGTTGGCGAACTTCACCAGCCGCGAGGCCGCGTCCACGATGCGTGGATCGTCCCCCTCGGGGAAGATCAGCGTCTGGCGGCAGGTCATGGCGTCGCGGAGCTGCTTGCGCAGCATGCCTTCGAGGTCGAACACGGTGTCACCTCCGGTGAGGCGGGTATTCAAACCGGTGGTCGCCGTGCACGCAACCACTGGTTGCGTCCGCGCAAGCAGGCTCCTATGTTGACCACCAACGGAGTGGACGATGGCTGACGAGAAGATCCGCCTGACCACGCAGGCCACCGCATCCGGGTGAGCGGCCAAGCTGGGTCCGGGGGACCTGGACAAGGCGCTGTGCGGGCTGGACGTGCCAGCCGATCCCAAGGTCCTGGCGGGCCTCGGCGGGTCGGAGGACGCCGGGATCTATCAACTCGCCGACGACCTCGCCCTGGTGCAGACGGTCGACTTCTTCACACCCATCGTGGACGACCCGTGCACGTTCGGTCGCATCGCCGCGGTGAACGCGCTGAGCGACGTGTATGCCATGGGCGGCCGTCCGGTCACGGCCATGAACATCGTGGGCTTTCCCCCGGACAAGCTCGACATCGGCATCCTGCAGGCCATCCTCGCCGGCGGCCTCCACACCCTGCGTGAGGCGGGCGTGGCCCTGGTCGGCGGCCACTCGGTCAAGGACTGCGAGCCCAAGTACGGCCTGAGCGTGACCGGCCTGGTCGACCCGCGCCGCATGATGACCAACGATGGCCTGCGCCCGGGCGACGCCCTGGTGCTGACCAAGCCCGTGGGCACCGGGGTCATCGGCAAGGCGATCAAGGAAGCCGTGGCCGAGCCCGAGGCCATCGAGGCCAGCGAGACCTGCATGCTGCAGCTCAACCGCGGCGCGTCCGAGGCGGCCGTGGCCCACGAGCTGCGCGCGGCCACGGACGTCACCGGGTTCGGCCTGGCCGGCCACCTCGTGGAGATGGCCCGCGCCTCCCACGTCCGCGTCCGCCTCGATGCATCATCCGTGCCCCTGCTCCCAGGCGTGACCACATACGCGGCAGCGGGCCTGATCCCTGGTGGCTCCAAGGACAACGCGAAGCACTTCGGTCCCTGGGTCGACATCGACCCCGACGTCGATCCCATCCTCGCCGCGCTGCTGTTCGACGCCCAGACCGCCGGCGGACTGCTGCTGGCCTGCCCCACCGACCGCCTGAGCGCCCTGATCTCCGACCTGGCCGATCGGGGCGCGCTGGTCACGGCTGTGATCGGGGATGTGGTCTCCGAGGATCCCGACGGCCACGTCCAGATCGTCTGATCCCCCAACCCAGGCCCCGAATCCGCCCCCAACCCAAGCTCCGAACCGCCTCCGCTGGGGTCAGCCCGCTACACGGGGCGTCCAACCGACTCCGATGCACCCCGACAACGTCCGCAACGCCCCCTGTCGCGGCCTGACCCCGTGTCGCCTCCAACTGCCGGTTGGATCCCCGGAGCCTGCGGAGCAGGCGACGGGCCGCGTCCCGAGGAGATCGAAGAAGGTCCGATGGACCCGGTCAGGTGATTGAGGGCGGTACGGGGACAGGTATAAGAAACTCCGAGGATCCGGGG
>CAZXHG010000363.1:0-8043 GCA_964639985.1 uncultured Rickettsiales bacterium | reverse complement strand
ACGAGCTGGAGGAGAAGCTCGACGAGCTGCGCTGGTACGTGGGCCGCGAGAACGCCACCCTGCTCGGCCTCGTCGGCCACGTGGCCGGCGATACGACGGCACGTGGTAGCGGTAGGTCGGGTCAAGGAGGCGGAGCCGACGGACCCGACGATCCCGAAGGGCCCTCACCCCCCGCGACCATGGACCCGGACTCCACCGACCTCGCCGCCGAGCTCCACCGCACCAACGACCTGCTGGGCCGCATCTACGGCGAGCTGGGCATGGCCGTGCGCTCGGCCACCTTCAAGCTGGAGGAGGCCCAGTCCACCACCAACCGCAAGCTGGCGAAGCTGATCCAGCGCATCGAGAGCACGGCCACGTCGTCGGCCGAGCAGATCCACATGCTGCGCACGATCCTGGGCCACGTGGGCAAGGACGACGAGCGGCTGACGTCCCTGCTGGAGACCCTGCGCTCCGAGGCCCGCCGCGAGGATGACGCAGGGGGATGAGGTGAAGCGCCGCCGGTCGATCAGCGCGCCCTTCACGATCAACGCCTGGCCCTCGTTCAGCGACGCGCTGGCGTCCGGCCTGCTGATCCTGGTGTTCATCATCACCATGCTGTCGGTGATGACCGGCAAGGTGCTGGAGGAGATGGAGCAGAAGATGCGCGCCACCCGCATCGAGGAGGAGGTGGTGCGCGCCTTCCAGCAGACCATCGAGGAACAGGGCATGTCCGTGGAGCGCGAGGCCACGGTGCTGCGCATCAACCTGCCCGAGTCCCTGCTGTTCGACTCGGGCAGCGCCGAGATCAAGCCCGGGGGCGAGCCCATCCTGCGGGAGGTTGGCGTGCACCTCGAGGACTTCGGCTACTCCCGGGTGGAGGTGGACGGCCACACCGACGACCAGCCGATCCGCACCACCCTGCAGACCCGCTACGAGACCAACTGGGAGCTGTCCACGGCCCGCTCCAGCAAGGTGGTGCGGTTCCTGGTCGAGGAGGCCGGCCTGCGGCCGGAGACCATGACCGCCTCGGGCCGCTCCGAGTTCGACCCCATCGACACCAACGACACCGAGGAGGGCCGCGCCCGCAACCGACGCATCGAGATCGTGGTGTACCCGTGAGCGACCTCGACGACCGCCTGGCCGGCACTCGCGCCCTGCGCCGGGAGCGGGACGATCGCGACCGGGTGCGGTTGACCGCCCGGCTGGAGGAGCTGGCGCGCCGCTGGGAGGCCGCCGACGGCCACGGTCCCCTGCCCGCGAGCCACGCCGCCCGCAAGGCCCTGGCCACCGACGACCTCCCCCGGGCCCGCCTGGCCCTGCACGTGGCCGAGCGAGCGCTCGACCTGCGCGAGGACGCCATGGTGTCGGCCGAGGAGGCGCCTCCGCCCCGGGCGCCCCCCGCCTCCCTCCCCGCCTCCCTGCGCGTCCTGCTCGACGAGCTGCTCGAGACCGGCCGCCCGGTCAAGGCCCTGACCCCCGAGGAGGCAGGTAGGTCGGCTCAAGGAGCGTCGCACCGCGACGCGACGGAGCCGACATCCCGGAGCGCCCACCTCACCCCCATCCGCGCCCGCATCCGCCTCGACGCCCTCCGCCTGCGCCTGCTGTTCGACCTCGACCGCCTCGCCGACCAGCTTCCCACCGATCTGCGCGTGACTCTCGCCCGCGAAGCCGAGCAGGCCTCCTCGACGGACGCCCTGTTCGAACTCCGCGAGCGCCTCCTCACCGCGCTGATCGGTCACCCACCGGGCCCGCTGACCGGTTAACCTGTTCTCATGAGGGTGGAATGGATCGCCATCACGGCCCTCGTCGTGGTCGTGCTCTACCTGGTGCTGGTCCTGGTGTGGACCCGGGGACGCGCCGGGCGCCAGTCCCGCCGCCGACAGCGGCGGGCGGACAGGGGCGAGAAGGGGGCGAGGCGCGTGCTCAGGCGCGCGGGCTACAAGATCATCCACACCCAGCCCCCGGGCACCTGGCCCGTCATCGTGGACGGCCAGCGCCGCGAGACCGACGTGCGTGCCGACTACATCGTCACCCGCCACCGCCGCACGTTCGTCGTGGACGTCAAGACCGGCGACAAGGCCCCCAACCCCACCTATCCCCCCACCCGCCGTCAGCTCCTGGAATACCTGATCGCCTACGACGCCGACGGCGTGTTGCTGGTGGACATGGAGCAGGGGAGGGTGATCGAGGTGGACTTCCCGATGATCGAGTAGGGGTCAGCTGCCCTGGTCGGCCAGCCACGTGTCCAGGTTGTCGAAGTTCTTCTTGTAGTTGCCGCAGGCCATGTTGAAGGCGTCCGAGATCTCGAGGTCGCCGATCTTCATGGCGGACCAGGAGATCAGGGTGCGCAGGGTCTGGGTGCCGTCCTCGGTGGGCACGTAGATCTCCAGGGAGTACTGCTGTTCCAGGGTGGTGGTGTCGGTGTTGGCCACGCCCGGCTCCGGCAGGTAGCCGCGCAACAGCAGCGCCGGCTCGTCCGTGCCGTTCCAGTCCGGGATCCGGCGCAGGTGGCTGACGTTGTAGTAGCTCACCTGGTCGAGGATCGCGTCGATCGCGCAGCCATAGGTGTACGTGCACAGGTCCTGCTCGCCGGCCGCCCAGGCGTCCAGGCCGCTGTCCTCGACGAGCTCGTAGTCGATGAAGGTGCCGGGGTAGATGTCCTCCCAGTCGTCGCGGGGGAACAGCGCCTCGAAGGTGGACGTGGGCGCGTCCATCACCTGCGCGTGCGCCACCGAGGCGATGTCGGTGGGGTCCAGCTCGAGGCCGCACATGCCGGCGAGGTCGCAGGTCGTGAGGTCGGGGACCCGGAAGCACTCGTCCTCGCCGCCGGCGATGTACTCGTCGGAGGTGGTGACCATCGCCTCCAGCGCCGGGCACAGGATCTCGACGTGGGCGTGGAACGCCGAGTACACGGTCACGTCGGCGTCGAGGGCCTCGAGGTCGATGGGGATCTCCTGGGCGGGCGGGGCCTTGCGGCAGCCGGTGGCCGAGGCGAGCAACACCAGCGCCAGCAACGGGATTCGCGACGTCAGCACGGAGCAGTACCTCGTTTCCCGGAGCGGCCCCCGTGCCGCCACGCACGAATATCGTCGGACGAAGGGCGAGGGTTGGTCAAGAGGGGGGGGAGGCGGAGGTGTCGGTTCCGTCGCTTCGCCCGGCTCCGCCGGACTTCGCGCCTTGAAGCGACGGGGCGGCCTTCCGCCTACTTCTTGGGCTTGGCGACCTGGGTCGAGCCGCGGCCGCCGCTGCTGGAGCCGGAGCGGCTGAAGCCGCCGCGGCCGCCGCTGCTGGAGCCGGAGCGGCCCCCGGAGTCCTCTTCCACGGTCTCCTCGGCGGCCTCGCCCGCGGCCTTGCCCGCGGCCTCGACGGCGTCGCCAGCGGCTTCTGCGGCCTCGGCGCCCGCGGCCGCGGCCTCGGCGGCGGCCTCCTCGGCGGCCTGGGCAGCTTCTTCGGCCGCCTTCTCCCACTCCTTCTCCCAGTCGTCGGACACGGTGGTGGAGCCGCCGCAGCAGCCGACGATGGCCAGCATGGAGAGCATTGCGAAGAACCGGGTCATGGTCGTTTCCTTTCGGTTGAGCTCGGCCCCGCGTGCAGGGCATCCCACGGGGCGTTCTCCGCATCGTACTTCAGCTGGCCTCCGCATGCGACCCCGCCCCCCGCCCCACCTCTCTGGTATACAGATCCGGTACCTGGAGTCCGGGGTGAAGCGCGTCCTGCTGGTGATGGGCATCCTGCTGGTGATCGACGTGGCCCTGCTGTTCGTGGGCGGCGTCGACGACACCGTGGTGGCCGCGGACGCGGTCCGGGTGGGGCTGGTGTTCGACGTGGGCGGCCGCGGCGACAAGAGCTTCAACGACTCGGCCTTCGCCGGACTGATGCGGGCGCGGGACGAGCTGGGCGTGGCCGCGGAGTACATCGAGCCGGCCGACGGCGCGGACCGCGAGAGCGCGCTGCGCATCTTCGCCTCCCGGGGCTTCGACCTGGTGATCGGCACGGGCTTCATCTTCACCGACGACGTGACCCTGCTGGCCGAGGAGTACGCGGACGTGCGCTTCGCGTGCGTGGACTACGCGCTCAAGACCGACGAGCAGGGCAACGCGGTTCCGCCCCCGCCCAACGTGGCCGCGTTGAAGTTCCGCGAGGAGGAGGGCTCGTTCCTGGTCGGCGCGATCGCGGCCATGACCTCCCGGAGCGGCCAGGTGGGGTTCATCGGCGGCATGCCCGTGCCGCTGATTCGCCGCTTCGAGGCCGGGTACCACGCGGGTGTGGGACACGTGTGCGGGGACTGCAACGTGGCGGTCAACTACGCGGGCGTGACTCACGGCGCGTTCAAGGATCCAGGCAAGGGCAAGGAGCTGGCCCTGGCCCAGTACCGGGGCGGCGCGGACGTGATCTACCACGCGTCCGGGTCCACGGGCCTGGGCGTGTTCGAGGCCGCGCGGTTGACCGACGGGCTGGCCATCGGCGTGGACTCCGACCAGTACCACGAGGCCCCAGGGTGGGTGCTGACGTCCATGGTCAAGCGGGTGGACAACGTGCTGTTCACCGTCATCGAGGAGGTCACCCAGGGCCGGTTCGAGGGGGGCGTGCACAGCTTCGGCCTGGCCGAGGACGGCGTGGGCTACGTCTACGACGACAACAACCGCGAGCAGATCCCCGACGCCGTACGGCAGCGGGTCGAGGCGATCCGCGCGAGCATCATCGCGGGCGAGATCCATGTCCCGACCACACCCTGAGGCCGTGACGCCCGCCGCCGGCGTCGTGGACGCGGTGCGGCTGGTGAAGGTGTGCAAGCGGTTCGGCCCGGTGGTGGCCAATCAGGACGTGGACCTGACCGTGGCCGACAACTCGGTGCACGCCGTCGTGGGGGAGAACGGCGCGGGCAAGTCCACGCTGATGAAGGTGCTGGCCGGTGTGCACCGGGCCGACAGCGGCGAGGTGTGGATCGCGGGGCGGCAGCTGACCCGGCCCGACCCCAACCTGGCCACGGCGTTCGGCCTGGGCATGGTGCACCAGCACTTCATGCTGGTCGAGCCGCTGACCGTAGCCGAGAACCTGGTGCTGGGCCGGGAGTCGATCCGCCGCGGGTTGCTGGACCTGGACGCAGCAGTGCGTGCGGTCGAGGAGCTGGGCGAGACCTATGGCCTGACCGTGGACCCGCACCGCCGCGTGGACGAGCTGTCCGTGGGCGAGCGCCAGCGGGTCGAGATCCTCAAGGTGCTGTTCCGTGGCGCGAAGATCCTGGTGCTGGACGAGCCCACGGCCGTGCTCACGCCCGCGGAGGTGGATGGGTTCTTCCGCATGCTGCAGCGTTTCGTCGAGCAGGGCCGCACCGTGATCCTGATCACCCACAAGCTCGACGAGGTGATGGACATCTCCCGCCGGGTGACCGTGATCCGCCGCGGTCGCACCGTGGCCGAGGTGTCGACCGCGGACACTACACCCCGGCAGCTGGCCCACCTGATGGTCGGCCGGGAGGTGGCGTTGCCGGGCGCGGAGGGGCGGGAGGCGCAGCCGGACGAGGGCGTGCAATCCGTGCTCGAGGTGCGCGACCTGCATGTGGCCGGGCGCGGCCGCGACGCGGTGGACGGCCTGACCCTGGCCGTGCGGCCCGGCGAGGTGCTGGGCATCGCCGGGGTGCAGGGCAACGGCCAGAGCGAGCTGCTGGAGTGCATCGCCGGACTGGCGACTGCGAGGTCGGGATCGGTGTGGCTGAAGGGCGCCAACGTGACCGCGCTGCCACCACGGCAACGCATGGCTGCGGGTCTGGCCCACATCCCCGAGGACCGCCACCAGCGGGGGCTGGTGCTGGACTTCTCGCTGATCGAGAACCTGGTGCTGGGTCGGCACCGCTCGTGGCGGCGGTGGTACGGCCTGGACCGGGACGGCATCGCCGAGCACGCCAGCCAGCTCATCGAGCGCTTCGACGTGCGGCCGCCGATCCCCGAGACCGCGGCCTGGACCCTGTCGGGGGGCAACCAGCAGAAGGTGGTGGTGGCCCGGGAGATGCACGGCGGACCGGCCGTGCTGCTGGCCGGCCAGCCCACGCGCGGCGTGGATGTGGGCGCCATCGAGCAGATCCACGGCCGGATCCGCGAGGCGCGCGACGCGGGCCTTGGCGTGCTGCTGGTGTCGGCCGACCTGGCCGAGGTGCTGGCGCTGTCCGACCGGGTGGCCGTGATGTACGAGGGCCGCGTGGTGGCCGAGATGCCCGCGGCCGAGGCCACGGTGGGCCGGCTCGGCGAGCTGATGATGGGGGTGGAGTCGTGAGCGGCGCGGCTGCGGGACAGCAGGCGGCCGCGAGGCGTACGGCGCTGGCCGAGCTGCGCACCGCGGTGCTGGCCCCGGCCATGGCGCTGCTGATCGCGATGGTGGCCGGCCACCTGCTGGTGCTGGTGTACGGCGAGTCGCCGGCGCGGGTGTTCCGTGCCCTGCTGGAGGGCACCTGGGGCAACCCCTACGGGATCGGCCAGGTGCTGTTCAAGGCCACGCCGCTGATCTTCACCGGCCTGGCCGTGGCCATCCCGTTCCGCGCCGGGCTGTTCAACATCGGCGCCGAGGGCCAGCTGGTGCTCGGCGCGCTGGTGGCGGGCCTGGTGGGGGCGTGGCTGCCCGGGGGCACGCCGTGGCTGCTGGCCATCCCGCTGGTGGCGGCCGCGGCCATGGCGGCCGGCGCGGCCTGGGGCAGCGTGCCCGGCGCGCTCAAGGCGCGGTTCGGGGCCCACGAGGTGATCACCACGATCATGCTCAACTTCGTGGCCCTGGCCCTGGCCAACTACCTGGTGGCGACCCACTTCGCCGTGCCCGAGACCCTGCATACCCCGCCCATCGCCGAGGGCGCGGAGCTGAGCCGGCTGGGGGCGCTGGTGCCGGCCCTGCACGGCAGCGCCGCCAACATGGCGTTCTTCTGGGCCCTGGCCGCGGCGGCCGTGGCCTGGTGGCTGCTGTTCCGCACGTCGATCGGGTACGAGATCCGGGCGCTGGGCCGCAACGCGAAGGCCGCGCAGTTCGGGGGCATCTCGCTGGTGCGCGTGTCCACCCTGGCGATGGCCCTGGCCGGGGCCTGCTCCGGCCTGGTCGGGGTCAACTTCGTACAGGGCTACAAGCACTACTACGAGGACGGGTTCAGCTCGGGCATCGGCTTCATGGGCATCGCCGTGGCCCTGCTGGGGCGCAACCACCCGCTGGGCGTGGTGTTGGCCGCGCTGCTGTTCGGCACCCTGTCCCAGGGCGGGCTGGCGATCAACGCGCTGGTGCCCAAGGAGATCGTGGAGATCCTTCAGGCCGTGATCATCCTGGCAGTGGTGATGGCCAGCAGCGAGGTGCGCCGCGTGCTGCTGCGGGAAGGGGAGGGGAGCTGATGGAGGCCTTCCTCTCCCTCGCCTTCGTCGTGCAGGTGGTGCGCATCTCCGTGCCGTACGTGCTGGCGTCGCTGGGGGGCACGTTCTCCGAGCGCGGGGGCACGACCAACATCGGGCTGGAGGGCATCATGCTCACCGGCGCGTTCGGGTTCGTGCTGGGGTCGTACCTGACCGGCAGCCCGCTGACGGGCGTGGGCATCGGCCTGGCTTGCGGCGTGGCCCTGTCCGCCCTGTTCGCCCTGGCCACGATCCGCTTCGGGGCCGACCAGATCGTGTGCGGCATCGCCATCAACCTGCTGGCCCTGGGCGTGACGCGGTTCGTGCTCAAGCTGGTGTGGGACAGCTCGTCCAACTCCGCGCGCGTGGATGCGGTCGAGGCGCTGGTGCGATCCGAGAGCGGGATCGGCCCGCTGCTGGGCCTGCTCACCCACCCGCTGGTGCTGGCCGCCGTGCTGCTGGTGGTCGGCGGCCACGTGCTGCTGTTCCGCACCCGCTTCGGGCTGCGGCTGCGCGCCTGCGGCGAGCACCCCGAGGCCGCGGCCAGCCTGGGGGTGCGCGTACGGCGCATGCGCTGGTACGGCGTGTTGCTGTCGGGGCTGCTGGCCGGCCTGGCCGGCGTGTGGCTGGCCGCGGACCAGCACCAGTTCACCGACAACATGACCAACGGCCGCGGCTACATCGCCCTCGCCGCCATGATCGT
>CAZXHG010000362.1:0-8111 GCA_964639985.1 uncultured Rickettsiales bacterium | reverse complement strand
GCTGGTCACCGTCTCAGTCGTTGTCGACGCCGTCGCAGGCCACCTCGGCCGCGCCGGGGTAGACGGTGTCGTCGGCGTCGTCGCAGTCGTCGTCGCACTCGTCGAAGCCGTCGCCGTCGTCGTCCACCTCCTCGTCGTGCAGGTCACCGTCGCAGTCGTTGTCCACGTGGTCGCAGGCCACCTCGGTGGCCGCGGGGCTGATCAACGGGTCCGTATCGTCGCAGTCCGTGCCGCCGCAAGCGTCGTCGTCGTAGCCATCGCCGTCCGCGTCGGTGCAGGCCACCACCGAGTAGTGGATGGTGCCGTTCCAGGTGCGAGGGCTGTAGGCACCCACGTTGGGGTACTGCACGCCATACCCGTCCAGGATCTGCAGGTAGCCGTCCTGCGCGGCCACGTCGCCCACCGCGCCGAGGTCGGTGGTGTAGCCCAGGTAGTCGGTGCCGCCGTCGGTGGTGACGTAGAAGCTGTAGGTCTCGCCCGCCCCCATGGTGATGTCGATGTCGAGGTTGACGTGCATCGGGCTGTCGGGGGTACCGGTGGCCACGGCCGAGCCGATGTAGTTCCACGCAGAGTGGTTGTACACGTACGCGTCGCCCGATCCCTCGAGGTAGTAGACCTCGATGGTGTAGGTACCGCTGGCCGCGGGGTTCACGTCGAAGCTCTCGATGGTGATCGTGTCCAGGGCGACCACGTCGAAGATGTTGCCGTTCTGGCTGTTGTTCTGGGCGTACGTCGTGGTCAGGCTCTGCGCCCAGGCTCCACCGACGCTGCCCAGCGCCGCTACCGCGACCACGATCACCGCCGACGCCCGGGGAAGGAAAAGGGCTCGCATCACGCCTCCACACACTGCCGTGGCCAAGAGTATGGCAACGGACGGCGACAGACGCCAGCAGGGGATCGGGGGCGTCGGCTCAGCGGCGGCGCCGGGTCAGCGCCAGGCCCAGCAGCAACAGCGTCGCGGCAGCCCCGGGCGCGCCGCGCCCCGTGGCGTCGCAGGCGCAGTCGTCGTCGTCCGCGGCCGTGTCGTCGTCGTCGCCGACGACGAAGCCCTCGCACTCGCCGTCGTCCGAGTCGATGTTGCCGTCACAGTCGTTGTCGATGCCGTCCTCGCAGTTCTCGAACGCCTCGGGGTGGATCTCGGCCTGGCTGTCGTCGCAGTCGTCGCCGCCGCACTCCCAGGAGCTGAAGCCGTCGAAGTCCTCGTCGATGTCCTCGTCACCGAACCCGTCGCAGTTGTTGTCCACCCCGTCACAGATCTCCTCGGCGCCGGGGTAGACCGTGTCGTCGTCGTCGTCGCAGTCGCCGTCGCAGGTGGTCACGCCGTCACCGTCCGCGTCGTCGAGGTTGAGGGTGGAGTCGCTGTCGTTGCAGTCATCGCAGTTGAACCAGCCGTCGTTGTCGTCGTCCCCCTCGTCGTCGATCAACTCGCCGTCGCAGTCGTTGTCCACCCCGTCGCACAGCTCCTCGGCGCCGGGGTAGGTGTCGGCGCGGCTGTCGTCGCAGTCGCCCTGGCAGGCGTTGAACCCGTCGCCGTCGAGGTCCTCCTCGACGTCCTCGTCCACGGTCCCGTCGCAGTCGTTGTCGATCTCGTCGCACAGCTCGGGCGCGCCCGGGTAGCTGGTGGCGTCCTCGTCGTCGCAGTCCCCGGCGCACAGCAGCACGCCGTCACCGTCGGAGTCCACCTCGTCCGTGCCCAGCACCGCGTCGCAGTCGTTGTCCAGACCATCGCAGATCTCGGCCGCGGCCGGGTAGACCGTGGGCTCGGCGTCGTCACAGTCGCCATCGCAGATGCTGAAGCCGTCGCCATCGACGTCCCCATCCTCGTCCGTGACCGGTTCGCAGTCGTTGTCCACCCCGTCACAGACCTCGTCCATTCCCGGGTTGAGCAGGGCGTCGTCCTCGTCGCAGTCCCCGTCGCAGGCCGCATAGCCGTCCCCGTCGATGTCCACGGTCTCGTCGGTGTCCGCGTCGCAGTCGTTGTCGATGCCGTCGCACACGTCGGCCACGCCCGGGTAGACCGCGGCGTCGGTGTCGTCGCAGTCCTCGCCACCGCAGGCCTCGTCCCGGTAGCCGTCGCCGTCCACGTCGGGGCAGCACACCGGGTTGGCCTCGCCGGGCGTGCCCAGGTCACCCAGGCCATAGGCGTCGACCCCCTCGCACCAGACCGCGGGGTCGTCGTTGAGCGACGCCGCGTATGTCGAGGGGTCGAGGGACATCGAGGCGCCGGTGGGATCGGTCCAGAGCACGCCGCCGTCCCACTCCACCCGGTCGAGGATGTCGCCGTCGAGCTCCAGGTAGATCTCGTCGTCGTCGTTGCCCAGCGCGAACGAGGGCCACGCGAAGTCCACGGCCACGCCGCCGTTGACCGCCTCGTCGTCGCTCGCGCCGAACACCAGGTGTTCACCGGCCAGCACCCACAGGTCCGTGTCCACGGTGAAGTCGTTGGTGCCGAGGTCGTAGACCACCAGGCCGACGAGGTTCATGTCCACGGCCGTGCCGTTGTACACCTCGAACCACTCGCCCACGTCGTCCGTGACCATGTCCGGGTCCGGCATGATCTCGGTGATGGTCAGCGCGTCGGCGGGCAGCGCGCCCTCGTCCACCAGCCCGTCGCAGTCGTTGTCGATGGCGTCCTGGACCTCGATCTCCCCCGGGCTCAGGGAGGCGTCGGCGTCGTCGCAGTCGCCCTGGCACTCGTCCCAGGCGTCGCCGTCGTCGTCCACCTCGTCGGCGTGCAGGTCGCCGTCGCAGTCGTTGTCCACGTAGTCGCAGGACACCTCGGTCGCGGCCGGGTTGACTGCCGCGTCCGCATCGTCGCAGTCGTTGTCGCAGCCGGTGTAGCCGTCGCCGTCCGCGTCGCTCTCTGCGGGGTGCAGGCTGCCGTCGCAGTCCGTGTCCACGCCGTCGCAGGGGTCCTCCGGGATGCCCGGCGTGACGGTGGCGTCCGCGTCGTCGCAGTCGCCGTCGCACTCGTCCGCGCCGTCCCCGTCGTCGTCCACCTCCTCGACGTGCAGCGCGCCGTCGCAGTCGTTGTCCACGTAGTCGCAGGCCACCTCGGTCGCCCCCGGGTTGACCGCGGGATCGGTCTCGTCGCAGTCGCCGTTGCAGTTGTCGTAGCCGTCGCCGTCGATGTCCTGTTCTGCCGCGTCGAGGGCGCCGTCGCAGTCGTCGTCGATGCCGTTGCAGGCGATCTCGGCCAGGCCGGGGGAACGGGCCGCGTCCGCGTCGTCGCAGTCGCCGCTGCACTCGTCATAGCCGTCGCCGTCGTCGTCGGTCTCGTCGGCGGGGACCACGCCGTCGCAGTCGTCGTCGATGCCGTTGCAGGCGATCTCGGCCACACCCGGGTTGCGCGCCGGGTCCGCGTCATCGCAGTCCCCGCCGCACTCGTCGTAGGTGTCCCCGTCGTCGTCGATCTCCTCGTCGTGCAGGTCCCCGTCGCAGTCGTTGTCCACGTAGTCGCAGGCCACCTCGGTGGCGCCCGGGTTGACGGTCGCGTCCGTGTCGTCGCAGTCGTCGTTGCACTCGTCCCAGCCGTCCCCGTCGTCGTCGGTCTCCGACGGGTGCAGGACGCCGTCACAGTCGTTGTCCAGCCAGTCGCAGGGCAGATCGAACACCGCCGGGTTGATGGCCGCGTTCGCGTCGTTGCAGTCGAGGCCCCCGCAGTCCTGGTCGAGGTAGCCGTCGCCGTCCGCGTCCGGGCACGTGGCGCCCGAGGCCCAGCCGACCGCGTCCACGAACAGCTGCAGGATGTCGGTGTTGGTCATCGTGGTGTAGCCCGTGTAGTTGGCCGCGTGGCTGAACGCCACGATGCGGCCCGCGCCCCATTCCCGGACCATGACCGCGTCGTAGCCGCCGTCGTCGGTCATCAACACGGTGACCGGATCCACCCCATAGGTCCGGGCGTAGCCCTGGCTGGAGCCGCCGGAGAACGAGAACGTGACCGGCACGTTGGCCACCACGGCGTGGGAGGCCTGGGCCGCCTCCACGGCGTAGGAGATCGTGCCGCTGTTGCCCCCGCTGCGCTCCAGGATGATCAGGTCCTCCATCAAGGCCAGGAAGCCCTGGTTGTCGACCTCGTAGGCCAGCCACTCGGTGTGGATGTAGCCCCCACCCATCGACACGAAGTCCACCAACTCCTGCTGGCCGCCGGTCGGCATCTCGCTGGTGTACGTCGTGCCACACATGTGGATGACCGCGTCGAAGCCGGCGGTCGACGGGTTGGTCCCGTCGTAGCTGTCCTCGTCCGTGTCCGACAGGGTCACGGAGTGCCCATCGACCTGCAGCGCGCTGACCAGGGCCGCGGTGCCCGCGTTGTTCTCGTCCCAGATCACCAGCACCTGTGCCTGGGCCAGGGCCGAGGCCGGCAGCAGCAGGGTCATGAACGCCACCAGGGCGGCGAGGCGGGGGTGGACCATGGGGTGTCCCTCCGGAAGTGTGGTCAAACGAGGATACCCCCTCGGGAGGGTAGATGAGAACGCGTGAAGGACCAGAGTCCCATGCGAAGTCCGGGATCGGGGAAGAGGCTGCGCCGATGCTCCGACAGCGGCACGAGGGGAGGCGCGGGCGCGCGATCAGCCGAGGCGACGGCGGATCAGGGCCAGGCCCAGCACCAGGACGAAGACGGCCGAGCCTCGGGATCCGGCTCCCGAGGCGTCGCACTCGCAGTCGTCATCGCCATCGTCGTCGTCGTCGTCCGACGGGCCGCCCGTGCACTCCTCGTCGTCCGCGTCCACCAGGCCATCGCAGTCGTTGTCCACCCCGTCGCCGCAATCCTCGAACGCCTCCGGGTGGATGTCGGGGTCCGAATCATCACAGTCGTCGCCGCCGCACTCGACCGACGAGAACCCGTCGAAGTCGTCGTCCAGCTCCTCGTCGCCGATGCCGTCGCAGTCGTTGTCCACACCGTCACAGACCTCCTCGGCGCCCGGGTACACGGTCGGGTCGTCGGCGTCGCAGTCGCCGTCGCAGGTGGTCACGCCGTCGCCGTCCGCGTCGTCGAGGTTGAGCTCGGCGTCGCCGTCGTCGCAGTCCGCATCACACACCAACCAGCCGTCGCCGTCGCCGTCTTCCTCGTCCTCGGGCACGGCCCCGTCGCAGTCGTTGTCGAATCCGTCACAGACCTCGCTGGCGCCCGGCCAGGTATCGGCGTTCTCGTTGTCGCAGTCCCCCTGACAGGCGTTGAACCCGTCGCCGTCGAGGTCCTCGTCCACGTCCTCGTCCACGGTCCCGTCGCAGTCGTTGTCCACCTGGTCGCACTGCTCGGGCGCGCCCGGGTACGTGAGCGGATCGCCGTCGTCGCAGTCGCCCTCGCACAGCAGCACCTGGTCCTCGTCGCCGTCCACCTCGTCCGCGCCCGGGGCGCCGTCGCAGTCGTTGTCCAGGCCATCGCAGACCTCGGCGGCACCCGCGTACACCGCGCTCTCCAGATCATTGCAGTCGCCGTCGCAGATGGTGATCCCGTCGCCGTCCCCGTCCACGTCCTCGTCCGTGGCCGGGTCGCAGTCGTTGTCGATCCCGTCGCAGACCTCGTCCATGCCCGGGTTGAGCAGCACGTCGGTCTCGTCGCAGTCGCCGTCGCAGGCCGCGTAGCCGTCGCCGTCCAGGTCCTCGCCCTCGTCGGTCATCGGGTCGCAGTCGTTGTCGATGCCGTCGCACACATCGGCCACGCCCGGGTGGATGGCCGGGTCGGTGTCGTCGCAGTCGTCCCCGCCGCAGGCCGCGTCCGCGTACCCGTCGCCGTCCTGGTCCTCGCAGCAGGTGGGGTTGGGGTCGCCGGGGGTTCCCAGGTCGCCCATGCCGAACGCGGTCGATCCCTCGCACCAGGCCGCGGGGTCGTCGTTGAGCGAGGCCGCGTAGGCGGTGGGGTCGAGGGACATCGAGGCGCCGGTGGGGTCGGGCCACAGGGTGCCGCCGTCGTACTCCACCCGGTCGAGGATGTCGCCGTCGAGTTCCAGGTAGATCTCGTCGTCGCCGTTGGCCAGGGCGAACGAGGGCCAGGCGAAGTCCACCACCACCCCGCCGTTGAGGGTGTCGTCCGCGTCCGCGCCGAGCACGGCGTGTTCGCCCGCGCCCACCCACAGGTCCGCGTCCACGGTGAAGCTGTTGCTGCCGAGGTCGTACACCACCAGGCCGACCAGGTTCATGTCCACGGCCGTGCCGTTGTACACCTCGAACCACTCGCCCACGTCGTCCAGCACCATGTCCGGGTTCTGCATGATCTCGGTGATGGTCAGCGCATCGGGCGGCAGCGCGCCCTCGTCCACCAGGCCGTCGCAGTCGTTGTCCACCGCGTCGTGGGCCTCGGCCTCCCCCGGGTTGAGCGCCGGATCGGTGTCGTCGCAGTCGCCATCGCAGTCCGTGTAGCCGTCACCGTCGAAGTCCTGCTCCTCCGGGTGCAGGCTGCCGTCGCAGTCGTTGTCCAGCCCGTCGCAGGGGTCCTCGGCCATGCCCGGGTGCACGCCCGGATGGGTGTCGTCGCAGTCGCCGTCGCAGTCCGTGTACCCGTCCCCGTCGTCGTCCAGCTCCTCGGGGTGCCAGCTGCCGTCGCAGTCCGTGTCCTGGCCGTCGCACGGGGCCTCGACCGCGCCCGGGCTGACACCCGGGTCGGTGTCGTCACAGTCCCCGTCACAGTCCGTGTAGCCGTCCCCGTCGAAGTCCTGCTCCTCCGGGTGCAGGTCGCCGTCGCAGTCGTTGTCCACCAGGTCGCAGGCCACCTCGGTCGCGCCCGGGTTGACCGTGGCATCCGCGTCGTCACAGTCGCCATCGCAGCCCGAATACCCGTCCCCATCGGCGTCGCTCTCCACGGGATGCAGCAAGCCGTCGCAGTCGTCGTCGATGAAGTTGCAGGGGATCTCGGGCATGGCCGGGTGACGGGCGTGGTTGCCGTCGTCGAAGTCGCCGGTGCAGACCTCGTACCCGTCGCCGTCGTCGTCCACCTCGTCGTCGTGCAGGTCGCCGTCGCAGTCGTCGTCCACGTAGTTGCACACGACCTCGGTCATGCCCGGGTTGCGGGCCACGTTCGCGTCGTCGCAGTCACCGTCGCACTCGGTGTACGCGTCGCCGTCGTCGTCCACCTCGTCGTCGTGCAGATCGCCGTCGCAGTCGTTGTCCAGGCCGTCGCAGGACAGCTCCGTGGCCCCGGGGTTGATGGCCGCGTCCGCGTCGTCGCAGTCGTCGCCGCCGCAGGCCACGTCGAGGTAGCCGTCGCCGTCCACGTCCACGCAGGTCGGTACCTGCCCGGCCCAGGTCACGGCGTCGATGTACAGCTGCTGCACGTCCGCGTACGTCAAGGTGCCATAGCCGCCGTAGTTGCCCGCGTGGTGGAAGCCGACGATGCGGCCGGCGCCCCACTCGCGCACGGCGATGGCGTCGTAGCCGTCCTGGTCCGTGGCCAGCACCTGGACCGGGTCCACGCCGAAGGTACGAGCGTAGCCCTCGTTCTGGCCGCCGGTGAGGGTGAATTGCAGGGGCACGTTGGCCACCACCGGGTGGGAGGCCTGGTTGGGATCCACGTCGACGGTGATGGAGCCCTCCTGGCCGCTGTCGCGCTCGAACAGGGTCAGGTCCTCCATGTACGCCATGCGGCCGTACATGAACTCGTAGGCATTCCACTCGGTGTGGATGAACCCGCCGCCGGCCTGCACGAAGGTCACCAGCGCGTTCTGCCCACCCGTGTCCATGTCCGTGGCATGGGTCATGCCGTTGAGGTGGACCACCACGTCGAAGCCCGTAGGCGACGGATTGGTGCCGTCGTAGTCGGTCTCCGTCGTGTCCGACAGGGTGACGCTGTGGCCCGCGCTGATCAGCGCGGTCTCCAGGGCCATGGTGTCGGCCGAGTACTCGTCCCAGATCAGCAGCACGTCGGCCTGGGCCAGGGCTGCGGTCGGGGACAGGACGGCGGCCAGCACGGCCGCGACGACGAGGCGGAGATGGGTCATGGGAGATCCCTCCGGGGGTGCAGGAAAGGGGGCGCTCACAAGATAACAAGTTCCTCGGCGATCCTGGCCAGTCGGATCCTGGCGGTCTTCACGGTCGCTGTACGCATCCTTGGACCTGTCACCGGGACCTTCGCTTTCAGGCCGGGGTGGTTCCGGCTGTGGGGCCAGGGCAAA
>CAZXHG010000361.1:0-8139 GCA_964639985.1 uncultured Rickettsiales bacterium | reverse complement strand
CAGACTCGTCCTCTTCCCATCCCCCTTCGCAGGTGTTGATGCCGTCGCCGTCCGCGTCTTCGAGGTTCAGCGCCGCGTTGCCGTCGTCGCAGTCCCCGTCGCACTCGCCCCAGCCGTCCGCGTCCGCGTCCGCCTCGTCGTCGGGCAGGACCCCGTCGCAGTCGCTGTCCACGCCGTCGCAGATCTCGGGCGCGCCCGGGTACACGTCCGCGTCCTCGTTGTCGCAGTCCCCCTGGCAGGCGTTGTAGCCGTCGCCGTCCAGGTCCTCGTCCACGTCCTCGTCGATCACCTCGTCGCAGTCGTTGTCGATCCCGTCGCACAGCTCGGCCGCGCCGTCGTACGTGGTGTCGTCCTCGTCGTCGCAGTCCCCCTCGCACACGGCCATGCCGTCGCCGTCCCAGTCGATCTCGTCGGCTGGCACGGTGCCGTCGCAGTCGTTGTCCAGTCCGTCGCACACCTCGGGGTTGCCCGGGAACATGGCCGGCTCGGTGTCGTCGCAGTCCCCGGTGCACAGGGTGAACAGGTCCCCGTCCGCGTCCACGGCCTCGTCCGTGGTCGCGTCGCAGTCGTCGTCCACGCCGTTGCAGATCTCCTCGGCGTCCGGGTTCACGTCCGCGTCCGCGTCGTCGCAGTCGCCGTCGCAGATGGAGAACCCGTCGCCGTCCGCGTCCACCAGCTCGTCGGTGAGCGCGTCGCAGTCGTCGTCCACGCCGTTGCAGACCTCGGCCGCCGCCGGGTTGATCGCCGGGGCGAGGTCGTTGCAGTCCGTGCCGTCGGCCACGTACCCGGGGGGGGCGTCGCAGTCCACGTCGGACGAGGACGGATCGCCGAACCCGTCGCCGTCCGCGTCCTCGTACCAGGTCTGCACGTCCAGCGCCTCGTCCTCGTCCACCGAGCCGTCGCAGTCGTCGTCCTCGCCGTTGCACCACTCGTCCGCGCCCGGGAACTGGCTGCCGTCCCCGTCGTCGCAGTCCCCGTCACACTCGTCGTATCCGTCGCCGTCGTCGTCCACCTCGTCGGCGTGGAACGCGCCGTCGCAGTCGTTGTCGATGTAGTCGCAGGCCACCTCGGACGCGTCAGGGTTGATGGCCGCGTCCATGTCGTCACAGTCCGGGCCCGCGTCGTACCCGTCGCCGTCCGCGTCCGCGTCGCACGCGTCGCCGATGTCGTCCCCGTCCAGGTCCTCCTGGTTGGGATTGGGATCGTTCACGCAGTTGTCGTCCATGTCCAGCACGCCGTCGTCGTCCGCGTCGTAGTCCGTGCAGTCGTCCAGGCCGTCGCCGTCCCAGTCGCCGCAGACGGTGGGATCCCAGGGTGCGGGGTCGTCCCCGGACGGCACGCCGTCCCCGTCCGGGTCCTGGGCCGGGTCCAGCCCGCACACGCTCCCCGAGCCGGTGGGCGCGACCAGGGTGAAGCGGTCGTCCTCCTGGGACTGGGTGTAGAAGCCGAAGTTGCCCACCGGGAAGGTGCCCCACTCGTCGAACTCCAGGATGCCGTCGACCCATACCTGGACGTGGTCGACCTCGTACTGCAGCTCCACGAGGTAGGTGGTGTTGTCCGCCCACCCGGTGGAGCCGAGGGTCAGGGCCCGGGCCTCCTCGGCCATGGCGCCGGCGTGGCTCCAGAAGTTGCCCAGGTTGCTGCAGCCGCCCGCCTGGTCGGGGATCCCGGTCACGCGGCTCATGGACAGGCCGGCGTAGGCCCACCCGTCGCAGTCCTGGTCGGCCTGCTTCCAGTCGAAGATCATGTACTCGGCGCCGGCGTTGCTGTGGTCCCCCGACTCGTACGCCACGGTCCAGCCGATGTAGTCGTCGTCGTTCGTGGTCTGTACCTCCAGCTCGAACTCGATGGTCACGCCCACGGCCGGCAGGTTGGTCATGGCCACGCCCGGGCCCGAGTTCTCGGTCTGGGTGACGGTCAGGTTGTCCTGGCTCAGGGTCCACGTGGTGGGCCCTGCGAGGAAGCCCTGGTCGCTCCAGTCCTCGAAGAAGTCGATCTCGAAGGTGGCCTCGGTGCAGACGTAGCCCTCCTCGACCTCGCAGTTGGCGTCGCAGCCATCACCGGCGTCGAGATCCCCGTCGTCGCACTCCTCGGTCCCCTCGACCACGGCGTCGCCGCAGGTCTGGGCCATGGCGGGTGAGGCAGACAGCAGGACCACGAGCGCTGCGGCCAGGGACAGGGCAAGAGCACTCCACGGTGTGGGTCGGGCGGGCGTCATGTCGATCTCCTCCGGGACGGGGAAGGGCTATGGGTCGTCGGGGATCTCCACGTCGATGTGGTACATCCGCTTCGCCCAGGCCTGGCGGTTGACCAGGTCCTCGGCGTCCTCGAGCCCTGGTCCCCCCTCGTGGATCAGGGACTCGAAGGTCGTGTCTCGCAGGCCCATGGCCGTGTGGTGCCAGTTGCAGTGGGACAGGCCGGCCCGCGGCTCCAGTATTTCCAGCGCGAACTCGGTGGCGTCGCCGCGCACCCACACGTGCCAGGTGGTGGCCGCGCCGTGCATCTCGACCCGGAACACGTCGGTCTCGTCAGGCGGGGTGAAGGTCCACGTGTAGTTCATCTCCGTGGGCGTATCCAGCACCGGCAGGTCGAGGAACTCGGGGAACAGCACCTCGCCGCCCGCCGCGACCGTGTCCGAGATCACGCCCGACCGCGAGTTGCCGTTGCCGATGCCGTCCACCTCGATCACGGCCACGTAGCGCGCCTCCAGCCCCTCCAGCGGGCCGGTGCGCGGCACCTCGTCGATCACGATGCCGCCCGCGCCCGAACCCAGCCCGATGAGCACCAGGCCCTCGCCCGGCACCTCGGCCAGGGGCAGCACGACCGGTACGTCGTCCCCGGAGAACCCCAGCGGCGGCAGCGGCACCACCACCGGCACCTCCTCGGTCACGGTGGTGAACGGCTCGAGTGAGCCCACGTCCACGGTCTCGGCCGAGACCACCTCCACGCCGGACTGCATGGCGAAGCTGATGCCCTGCAGGTGCTCCGACAGCATGCCGACCATGGTGGAGATCTCCGAGCTCTCCTCGCCCGCCTCCTCCAGCGCGGTCTGCACGTCCTCGATGTCGAAGGTGCCGGTCAGGGCGTATACGGACGCCGCGCCGGCGTGGCTGGCCGTGGTGAAGCTCTCCTCCACGCCGCCCACGCACATGTTGGCCGGCATCTCGAACTCGTAGCCGTACACCTCCAGGGTGCGCTCCTCGCTCATCAACGTGGAGAAGTCGAAGAACACCGGGTTGACCTGCATGGAGGTGGCCGCGAGTCCGAACTGCACCTGGAACGTGCCGGGCTCCTCGCCCCACACCGCGGTGCCCTCGATGGTGCCGCCCTCCTCGGTGTTCACCGGCACCATGGGGATGCGCAGGCTGCGGGACGTGGCCAGGTGGATCGAGGTGCGGATCAGGCTCGCGTACAGGCAGTGCACGGTGACCGGGCCGGCGAACTCGCCGGCCAGGGTAGCGTACCCGGTCTCGTCGGTGACCGCCGTGGCCACGGGCTCGTCGCTGCCGCCGATGTACAGGGTGGCGCCCTCCACGGGCAAGTCCGTGGAGGCGTCGACCACGAGCGCGGTCAGGGTTCCTGGTGGGATGACCGTCAGGTCCACCGCGTCGGAGTCCACACCGCCGTAGGTGGCCGTGATCGTGGTCTCGCCCTCGGCCAGGGCCGTGACCACGCCCGCGGAGTCCACCTCCGCCACGGCCGGATCGGACAGGGACCAGCCGTCCGGCACCACCCGCGCGTCCGTGCCGTCCTCGAAGGTGGCGACGGCCAGCAGCGGGTAGCTGGTCTCGGTGTCGATCACGTAGCTGTCCGGCTGCAGGTCCACGGCCACCACCGGGTTGCCCGGATCCTCGGTGTCGTCGTCGTCGTCGCCCGCCGAGTCGTCGTCGTCGGCCTCGCCGTACTCGTCCGTGGGGTCGAACCCGGGCATGGTGTCGTCGTCGTCCACCGTCTCGTCGGGGCAGCCGCCGATCAGCAGCAGCCCCCACAGCAGCAGCGGCATCGAGAACAATCGCGTGCGTGTACTCATGATCCTGAAGCGAGTATTTCACCGCGCCGGCCGCACGTCACCACCCGGGATCGAATTGACCCGCCCTGGACGGCCGTCTACCATCCATCCTGAATCGGGGGCACACTGGAGGGACCCGTGCGTCTGTGGCTCGCCGTGATGCTGTCGCTGCTGGTGCTGCCCACCGGCTGCACCCGCTACACGCTGGAGAAGGGCGAACCCGAGATCGAGCTGAGCGAGACCTCCATCGACTTCGGGTCGGTGGAGCGGGGCTACTACCGCACGATCTCCATCGCCGTGTACAACCAGGGCAACGGCACGTTGACCGTGGCGGACTACGCGTTCCAGGCGGGCACATCCGAGGCGTTCTACTTCGAGGACCCGGACTACGAGATCACGCCCAACACCTTCGCCGAGCTGGCCGTGCGCTACACGCCGACCCACGAGGGCGGGGACGCCGGCGCGATCATCATCACCTCGGACGACGAGGACGAGCCCGAGCTGATCATCTTCCTGCAGGGCGCCGGCGTCGTGCCCCACTGCGAGGTGACCCCCTCGCTGCTGTACTTCCCCACGGACGAGGGCGCGCAGGATCTGTCGTTCCAGGTGCGCTCCATCGGATCCGGTCCGCTGACCATCGAGGAGGTGGTCGTCGAGGACGGCACGCCCGAATTCACGCTATCGTTCCCGGCGGGGTACGAGCCGCCGGTGTACGTCGACCCGGGCCTGACCGTGGACATCACCGTGACGTACACGCCCACCGATCTCGAGGGCAAGACCGACCGGGTGGCCGTGCACAACAGCGACCCGGACGTCGAGGGGGGCGTGGCCTACGTGGAGGTCGTGGCCGCGGGCGAGCCGCCGGACGGCGAGAACAGCGAGCCCCTGGTGGAGATCCTCACCCCCTCGGACGGTGCGGCCGTGCTGGCCGGATCGCCGGTGTCGTTCACCGGCCAGGTGGCGGACATGGAGGAGGCCCCGGAGGACCTGGGCATCCTGTGGCACAGCACCCTCGACGGCTACTTCGGCGGTGATCCACCGGACGCGGCCGGCGAGGTCTGCTTGCAGGTCAGCGAGCTGACCGCCGGTACCCACGTGATCACCCTGTCGGCATTCGACTCCGAGGGCGCCCAGGGTGCCGACGCGATCACCCTGATCGTGTACGAGGAGGACGACGAGCTGGAGTACGTCATCTCCGGCGGCGACACCCCGTACCACTACTTCCACGTGGACGACGACATGACCGTGGAGGTCAACGGCAACGCCGTGTTCGTGGACAGCGACGGCACGCAGGACCACCACCCACCGACCACGTTCTTCGCCGCGCCCGGGGATTCGATCCGCATCATCGCCACGGACCAGCAGTACTGCACCAAGGCGCTGGAGGAGCTGTGGATCCACCTGTCGGGGGTCTACGCCCAGCAGCTGACCGATGCGATCAGCATCAGCGGGTGCGAGGAGCACGACGACTACGACGCCAGCTACGAGGGCCCGTGGCCCAACGACTTCCTCGACGAGACCCACACGATCACCATCCCGTGACCGCAGCCAGCCCCCTGGATCCGTCCGGTTTCCTCCTGGAGGGGGGACGTACCGGCGTGCTGTTGTTGCACGGGTTCACCGGTGCGCCGCCCGAGGTGCGGCTGATGGGCGAGTACCTGGCCGAACAGGGACTGACCGCGCTCGCGCCGCGGCTGCCCGGCCACGGCACGTCGGTGGAGGACCTGGGCCGCTGTCGCTGGACCGACTGGACCGGCCGCGCCGAGGAGGCGCTGGCCGAGCTGCGCGGCATGGTGGACGAGGTGTTCGTCGGCGGCCTTTCCATGGGCTCCCTGCTGGCCCTGCACCTCGCGTCGCAGGAGCCGGATCTGCGGGGCGTGCTGGCGTGGTCACCCGCGCTGCAGGTGCGCACGCGGCTGATCCACCTGGCACCCCTGCTGCAGCGACTGATCCGCTCGTGGCCCAAGCCTGCCAGCGACCTGGTCGATCCCCGGGCCGAGGAGCGGGTCTGGTACTACGATCGCCGGCCCCTGCCGGCGGTGGCCGAGCTGCTGGCCCTGCAACAGCACGTGCGATCCCGGCTCGGCGCGGTCACCCAGCCACTGCAGCTCGTGCAGAGCCACCGGGACCGGACCGTGCACGGGACCAGCGGCCGGCAGGTCCTCGACGGGGTGGGCTCGACGGACAAGGAGCTGCTGTGGCTGCACCACAGCGGCCACAACATCCTGGTGGACGGCGAGTGGGTGACGGTGGCGCGCTGGGCCGAGCGGTTCATCGAGGCCCATCGGACGGAAGGGGCAGGGGAATGACCGGCCAGGACGCCGACGAGGCGCTCGCCCGGCTGCGTCGGCAGTGGTTGCGACGCCTGAGCGAGGAGTGGTTCGGGCTCAACTACGACCACCTTGGCCGGCGTCTCCGGCATCCCCAGCTGAGGCTGCTGGACGCCGAACGGCGCCTGGGCAGCTGGGATCCGACCACGCGGACCCTGGGGATCAGCGAGCAGCACATCTGGCAGCGGCCCTGGCACGAGGTGGTGCAGACCCTGGCCCACGAGATGGCCCACCAGGCGGCGGACGAGCTGTTCGATGCGCGGGACGAGCCGCCGCACGGTCCGGCATTCCGCAGGGCGTGCGAGGCCCTGGCCATCGATCCGGCGGCCTCGGCCAGCCAGCCCGTGGATCCGGCTGGCGACCGGATCCTGCAGCGGGTGCAGAAGCTGCTGTCCCTGGCCACCAGCGACAACCCGCACGAGTCTGCTGCCGCCATGGCGCGCGCAAACTCGCTGCTGCTGCAGTACAACCTCGAGCTGCCCACCCGCGCGCCGGGCGCCGGCTACGGCTTCCGGGTGGTGGGGGAGATGCGCGCCCGGTTGTCCCTGCACTGGAAGCAGATCGCACGCATCCTCGGCGAGTTCTTCTTCGTGCGTTGCCTGTGGATCAACACCTACGACGCGCGGTCGGACCGCGCGGGGCGCTCCCTGGAGATCGCCGGCACGGAGTCGAACCTGGAGATCGCGTCGTACGTGCACGGATTCCTGCACGCCGAGTGCGAGCGCCTGTGGCAGGTGCAGCGCCGGGAGCGGGGCCTGTCGGGACGGTCGGCCAAGCGGGAGTTCCTGTACGGGCTGCTGACCGCGCTCGCCGACAAGCTGCGCGCCGAACGGACCCAGGACGGCGAGCGGGGTCTGGTGTGGGTCGGGGACCCGGGGCTGCAGGCCTGGTTCCAGCGGCGGCACCCGCGCACCACCGGCTTCTCCGGCTCCGGCGTCTACCGCACCGGCGCGTACGAGGCCGGGCAGCGGGCGGGACAGGAGATGACCATCCACAAGCCGGTCCGGCACGGGCCCACGGACGCCGATCCCAAGCTCTTGCGGTGATCGCCGCGCCGCGGGTACCATCGCGGCTCGGCCACGAATCGACCAACAAGGAGTGCACCGATGACCGATCCCAACGCACAGCCGCCCGCGCCCGCGATGACCGACGCCGAGATGTACCCGCCCGAGGACATCGAGCCCGGCAAGATGTTCGCCATCCTCGGCTACATCGTGAACCCGCTGTGGGTCATCCCGCTGGTGCAGAAGGACAACGCCTTCTCGCTGTACCACGCCAAGCAGGCCATGGTGCTGTCCATCCTCAGCTTCGCCTCGATCATCGTGATCATGGTCATCAGCATCGTCACGTGCGGCATCGGCTCGTTCCTGTACCTGGCCTTCTTCGTGCTGCTCTACCCGTGGATCATGGGCATCGTGAACGCATCGCAGGGCAAGTACGAGCCGCTCCCCTGGATCGGCGGCCTGGCCGACAAGTACTTCGCCGGCATCATCGCCGACAAGCGCCCCGGCACGCCCGTCTCCTGATCCCCCCGTTCACCCCCGGACAAACACCTGTCCGCGCGCGAACCGGCCCCACACGCCTGTTCACCCCCGGACAAACACCTGTCCGCGCGCGAATCGGCCCCATACGCCTGTTCACCCCCGGACAAACACCTGTCCGCGCCCGTACCGGCCCCATACGCCCGTTCACCCTTCGTCAAACACCTGTCCGCTCCCGAACCGGCCCCACACGCCCGTTCGAGCCCGAGGAGGTGTTGGACTAAACCGCTTCGCGGTGGTGGTGGCGGTTCAGGCATGG
>CAZXHG010000360.1:0-8178 GCA_964639985.1 uncultured Rickettsiales bacterium | reverse complement strand
CGTTGTCGTCGTGGGGCTCCACGTAGTAGCAGTCGTCGTCGATGTCGTTGCTCTGCTCGTCTGCGGTCGGGTGGAGGTCCGGATCCGCCTCGTCGCAGTCGCCGTCGCAGGTGGACCAGCCGTCCCCGTCCAGGTCGTCGAGGTTCAGGGCCGTGTCCGCGTCGTCGCAATCGCCGTCGCAGGTGGAGTAGCCATCCCCGTCCAGGTCCTCCACGTACAGGGTCGCGTCCGTGTCGTCGCAGTCCCCCTCGCACTCCGTGGTGCCGTCGAGATCGTCGTCCGTCTCGTCCGCGGGCACCACGCCGTCGCAGTCGTCGTCGACACCGTTGCAGGCCTCGGTCGCGCCCCAGAACACGGCCTCGTCGCCGTCGTCGCAGTCGTCACCGCCGCAACCACTGTCCAGGCCCAGATCACCGTCCGCGTCGATGCACCCGCCGGCCCAGGCCACGGCCTCCTCGAGCAGCTGGTCGGTCTCGCCCGAGCGGGTGAAGTACGACCCGTAGGTGGTCTTGCCCATGTAGGCAGGGGAGAGGAACACCACCCGGCCCGCGCCGTGGTCGCGCACGGCCACGGCCCAGTTGCCGTCCGAGGACTGCAGCAGCCCGGTGGCGTCGACGGCCAGACCCGCGCTGGTGTCGCTGTAGACCGTGGCGTACAGGGTGAAGTCCCCGATCTCGTCCGACACGGGGTGTCCGGCGTCCACCACCGACAGCGTGTCGCCGATCACGTAGGAGGCGTCACAGTCGACCGGCAGCATGCCCGTGATGATCGACGAGTGGGCGCACGGGTCGTCCCACAGGGTCAGCCCGGTGACCACCAGGCCGCCGCCGCCACCGACCCATGCCTCGAGCTCCACGTCGAACGAGGTCCAGTCCAGGTCCCCGTAGGCGTTGCCCGAGTCCCCCAGGATCACGACGTCGTAGACCGCGAGTTCCGCGCTGGTGTCGATGTTCTCGGCCAACACGTAGTCGGCTTCGAAGTCGTACCAGGTGTCGTCGTTGAGCTGGTCCGCAGTACCCTGCGGTCCGGTGTAGCCTCAGTTGTCGCAGTCGTCTGCGGCTTGCTGGGAGGCCGCGCGGATCTGGGCGCGCGCCGAACCCGCGACGAGCATCAGGCCGATCGCAGCCAGCAGGGTCGTGGTCTTCATGGTGTCTCTCCTGTGTGCGGCCGGGCCGCGGTGGTCAGCATCTGCACGAGCTGGGGGCATGTCAGCAGCCCCTGGCGCCCCTGCGCCTCGGCGCCCGTGGGTCCGTCGAGGATCACGTGCAGCCCGGTCTCGCCCCAGCGTAGCAGCAGGTCGAGCCGGACGCGCTCCTCCTCGTCCTGGGGGGTCACGTACCAGGTGGGGTGGAGCCAGGTCTCGTCCGGTCCGCCCTCCGCGGGATCACCGACGGCGTACAACCCGCCCAGCACCATGCGCGTGCGAAGCGCTGTCAGCTCGTCGGCCGGCTCCAGCTCGGCCGCCCGCGCCAGGCAGCTCGTCCACGGGGGGAGCGCCTCGAGGGTCACGGTCCACTCGGCGTCGTCGCGGTCGCGGACCATGAAGGAACGCCCGTCCACGGGCGAGCCGCGGAGCTGCTCGAAACGCACGTCGCCGTAGCGGGTCACCCGCTCCAGGGAGCCGCGCTCCAGGTCCTGTTCCAGGTAGGCCTGCCGGGCGTCCGGTGCCAGCATTCCCCACACGGTGAACGCCGAGGCGAGCTGCGCGTCGAGGTGTTCGCCCACGTAGGGCATCACCTCGGACTCGGTGAGCCGGACCGGGCCGCGACGCACGGTCTGGGCCAGCGCGTCGAGGGTGGACAGCTCGGGATCCACCTCGTCGAAGTCGCGAAGTTGCGCGATGGCCCGGGCCGCGCCGTCCGGGTCCCGCATCCAGATGTGCACCATGCAGGCGTTGCGCAGCAGGATCACCGGCGGGTCGTCGACGCTGGCCGCGGCGTCGTCCAGGACCATGGCGGCCGTACCCCACAGGCCCACCTCGGCGAGCTGTTGTCCCAGCGCACCCACGGCCGCGGCGCTGCCGGGCTCCAGCCACGCGGCGTGGGCGAGCGCGGCGAAGGCTCCGTCCGCGTCTCCCTGCTCACGCGCCCCCAGGCCGCGGGTCAGCCAGGCCTCGGACGACCGACAGGCGTTGCCGTAGCGGGCCGGGAAGTCCAGTCGCACGTAGATCAGGCCGTCTCGCTCCACCCGGTCGCCGAGGACCGCGCTGCGCGCCGCGAGCTGCGGGTCGAGCTGGGGCAGGCCGGCGCTCAGGCTGGCCGCGAGCGTGGTGGCGGCCCGGGCCAGGGCGTCGGGCTCCTCCCGCGCGATGCCCATGGCGTGGATGGTGTCCCCGTCCTGCCACGCGCGCTGGGTGCGCTCGGTCCAGTCGGCCCTCGCCGCGATCGGAGCGGCGAGCGAGACCGCCAGCAGCAGGGCGAAGGGGCAAGCGTGCGCGTGCGAATGCATGGTCCGTCCTATTGCACGTAGCCGAGCGCGCGCAGGCGCTCGATCTCGTCGGCGTCGAGGGTCAGCGGGGTCGTGGTGGCGCCCGATCCCAGCGCCGCGCGCCAGCGCCGGACCTCGTCGCCCAGCTCGCGGCGCAGGGCGGGTTGCTGCGGGCCGAAGTCCAGGGTCTCGCCCGGATCGAGCCGCAGGTCGTACAGGATCTCGGTTCCCAGGGAGCGGTCCACGATCAACTTGTAGCGGCCCCGCCAGATCGCCTCGCGCGGACCCTGCTCGCAGAACGCCACGCCGCCCTCGCCGAGGGGGCCGCCGTCCCATCCCCAGCCGGGCTCGGCCTCGACGCCCAGCACCTGCAGGAAGGTGGGCGCCAGGTCCACCTGCTCGGCGAGGTCGGGTTCGTGTTCGATGGTGTCGCCGGGCACGCGGATCGCCAGCGGCACGTGGGCGAGCGGCTCGAACACGGACATGCCGTGGCCGAACAGCCCGTGGTCGAACAGGTGCTCGCCGTGGTCGGAGGTGAAGACCACCACGGTCTCGTCCAGCACGCCCGTGACCCGCAGCAGGGCGAGCAGGTCGCCCAGCAGCTTGTCCGTGTAGCGGATCGAGCCGTCGTACAGGTTGCGGTACCAGTCCCGCCAGGCGGCGCGGCTGGCCGTGTCCCGCTCGCGCACGTGCTGGTACGCGAGCCCGCCGTCGGGCATGACCGCGGCCGCGGGGCCGAACAGGGTGTCGTAGGGCGACGGTGGGTCGAGCCCCGGGTGCGGGCCGAGCAGGTGCAGGTACAGGAAGAAGCGGTCGTCGCCCCACAGCGCGATCTGGCGCGCGGCCTCGGCGACCGCCCGCTCGTCCGCGAGCAGCTCGTAGCGCTCGAAGCCGCGGTCGAGGCCGAGCTTGGGCCGCAGCACCGGGTTGCCGATCAGGGCCGCGGTCTCGTACCCCTCGTCCGCCAGCACCTGGGCCAGCGTGGTGGTGTCCGGGCCCAGACCGTGCCACGCGTCGGTGTCCCCGGGGCCGAACTGCAGGCGGTGCGTGCCCGGGTAGGCCGAGCACAGCAGCGACGCGGTCGACGGCACGGTCCACGTGGCCTGGGCCACGGCCGCGTCGTATCGCCGCGCGTCGGCCACGAACGCGTCGATGGCCGGGCTGGTCTCGCGGCTGTAGCCCGCGTAGCCGAGGTGGTCCAGCCTCAGCGTGTCCACCACGATCACGATCAGGTTGCATCCCGGGCAGTCGGGCAGCGGTTCGGCCGCGTGGCCGGGCGAGGCCAGCACCAGGAGCGACAGGAGCAGCGTGGTGAGCAGGGGACGCACGACGCCGATTCTACATCACGCGGGCGACCGCCCGCGTACGGGGCGATCCGGCCTGGATCGGTGTATCATGGCCCGGTCATGCGCATGTCACGCGACTCGTACGACGATTTGCCCTCGACGCTGATCCCGGTGGACGGGGACATCGGTACGACCGGGCTCACCGGCGATCCGGTCCCGCCGCCAGCGCCATCGGCCGAGCTGCGCCCGGATCAGCTCGAGCGCTACGTGCTGGCAGGCGTGCACCACGACCGCGCGCCGGGCAACCTGCTGGTGGTGCTGCACCCGCTCAAGAAGCACAAGGTGCCCCGACCCCTGTTCGAGGCGCTCGGCGCCCGCGGCTTTGGCGTGCACGTGGTGGAGACGCAGCCGGACCTGGTACGCAGTGTGGAGCGGATCCGGGAGAAGCTCCTGGAGCTGGCCGAGGACGACGCCCCGCTGGACCTGATGGTGATCAGCGGAGACGGCAGCCTGGACCATCACGTGATGGTGGCCGCGTACGCGGCGTTCCACCCGGACCTGGTCGAGCACCGGGACGGCGGCATCGACTGCTCGGCCGTGGGCCAGGAGGGATTGACCCGGCTGCCGCCGGGGTACCGGCAGGCATTCTTCGGCCAGGGCCTGCCCGCCGAGATCGAGCCCACCCAGGAGAACGTGACCCGCATCTGGTTGCTGAGGTCCCGGCTGGAGAAGGCGGTCCGCAAGGGCCTGGAGCCCGACCGGATCGTGAAGCAGGCCGGGCTCGCGCCGGACGATCCGAGGCTCGCAGTGGCCATCCTCGCCACCCTGTGGCCGCACGAGGTGTCGTTGCTGCCCGAGCACTACGACCTGACGAAGCTGGCCGAGGCGTCCCAGGAGGAGACCTTCCAGGGGCTGTACCCGTGGATCCGGGCCGTGGCCTGCTACCCGGCGGGGGTGGCCGCGGACAACGCGGTGTTCGCCGGTGTGCCCGGCTGGGGGTTCGCCACGGCCGGCAAGACGCTGGCCCGGTTCGGCTGGCTGGACTTCGTGCGGCGGCGGTTCGAGGCCGCGACCACGCGACGGTTCGTGGAGTACTTCTGCGAGACCGGCGTGGTGGTGCCGGCGCGGCTGTCGGTGCTGGCCATCGACGGCCACTGGCGGGCGATCTGTGGCCACGTGGTGAGCGGCCCGGCCGGGGGGCACTTCTTCAGCAAGGACCTCACGAAGAAGACCCAGACCATGTGGGGCTACCTGATGCGGATCCCGGCCGTGATCATCAAGGAGGGGGTGCTCGGCCGGACCCGCGTACGGCTGCGGTCCTTCGACGCACGCGGCCGCACCAAGTCCCACACCGAGGGGCACCTCGCCGAGGGGCTGTACACCAACCGGACGTACGTCGCGGGGGTGGCCTCGGTGCCCACCACCACGCCCACGAGCTTCGCCGGGGAGAGCTCGCTGCTGGTGGTGCCCCCGGTGTGGAACCGGGAGTCCCAGCGTCGCTTTCCCCTGACACTGCGCAGCCTGGCCGGGTTCTGGGAGACGATCCTCAAGGGCCTGATCGCTCGTTGCCTGCATTTCTTCGGCTTCGGCACCGGCACACTGGCCGGGGGCGGCCGGGTGTGGGGGCTGTTGCCGGAGCACCAGGTGGCGATCAAGGAGGGCGAACGGATCCAGGTCGACTACCAGCACCTCGACGGCTCGCCACGGGGCGTGCCCGTGGTGGTCAGCGGCGACCCGTTCCAGGCCCACCGCCTCGACATCCGCGTGCTGTGGGGGCCCGTACCGATGCTCGGCGGGCGTCGCTCGCTGATCGTGGCCGCGACCCGCAAGACGCTGTCCAACGTGCGCATGGAGCAGTCGTTCGACCTCGAACACACGTACATCGGCGGTGTGCGCTACTTCCGTCATCGCACCGGGCAGCCGTGGAGCCCGGAGATGTCCGCGCGCACCGGGCTGTTCCTGCCGCCGCTGCACCTGCCCCGCACCCTGACCTGGGCCTACGAACGCCTGACCCAGCGGTGGGAGGCGGCGGGTGCCGGCGAGTTCATCGACACCAGCAAGCCGGGGTTGCCCCTGGTGCGCAAGGGCTGCTTCGGCCACAACAACGACCAGACCGCCCATCTGCTGGTGCTCAAGCAGCCCGGCGGCATGCTGCTGGTGCGCCAGGTGCGGGCCCGGCCCGGACATGGCCTCTACGAGACCCGCACCGACTACCGGTTGGCGGGCGTGTCGTACATCATCGTGCGCTCCCAGACGATCCACGGGGGCGAGGCGGAAGGGGAAGGGGGCGAGCCACGCATCCTGCGCGAGGCCCACTACTTCCGCGACGCCGAGGATTTCCAGCGGGAGGCGGCCGCGTTCCTTCCGATCGTGGGATCGATGAGCGTGGACGCGGCGGACGGCGGACCGGACGAGCACGATCCCATCTGATCGTCGCGCGCAGCGTGCCCTTCGCGACACTGGCGGTTTGAATTCGATCTGCTACATTGAGCCCGCCTCCGCCCTTCATCAGCACGGGAAGCGACGATGAGACCAGCCACCTTCCTCCTGGCCCTGTCCGGCGCGCTGCTGTTCATCACCAGCTGTGGTGCGCCCGGTATCCAAGACGACGAGGGGCGGATCGCCCTGCCCGACGAGTGGAGTTCGCCCATCGTCGGCGGCACCACCACCTCGAGCTGGGACTCGGTGGTGCTGCTGTACGCGGGCGGCGGCATCTGCACCGGCACGTTGATCTCGCCGGACGTGGTGCTGACCGCGTCCCACTGCCTCGAGGGGGTGTACGGCAGCCTGGACGTGTACTGGTGTGATCAGTGCATCCAGGGCGGGTACCTCTACTACGAGCACTCGCGCACGTCCAACGACTACCACATGCACCCCTGGTACAACCCCTCCAACATGATCGCGGACATCGCGGTGGTCGTGCTGAACAACAACGGCCCGACCACGCCGATCCACATCAACAAGGATGCGGCCTCCAACAGCTGGCTCGGTGCGGGCAACGAGCTGAAGTTCGTGGGCTTCGGCGTCACGCAGTACTACCTCGAGGACTCGGGCATCAAGCGGGTGGTCGACATCGCCATCGACGAGTGGGACGGCACGTTCCTGTACTACTACGACTCCCAGCACCAGACCTGCTTCGGTGACTCGGGCGGCCCGGCCTTCACCGACCACAGCGGCGAGTGGCGCGTGGCCGGCGTCACGTCGTACGGCGACGAGCACTGCGACACCTACGGCGGTGACATCCGGGTGGACACCTACGCGTCGTGGATCGACGGCTACACCGGCGGCTGGACCCCGGACGACGACGACGACGACGACTCCCAGGGGGACGACGACGACTCCCAGGGGGACGACGACGACTACACCGACGACGACGACGACTACACCGACGACGACGACGACTTCGTCGACGACGACGACTCCATCCCCCCGGTCGAGGACCTGCCCAACCCCAAGACCAACGCCGGGTACGGGGCGGCCCAGGGGCTGACCTGCGTGGGCGACCATGTGCCGGGCCGCGTGGCGGGCAGCTGGGTCGCGCTGCTGGCCGTGATCGGTCTGGCAGGGTGGTTGCGGCGGAGGTAGCCCCTAGTCCGGCTGGACGATCTTGAACTCCACGCGGCGGTTCATCACACGGCCCTCTTGCGAGTCGTTGTCCGCGATCGGCATGGTCTCGCCGTAGCCCGACGCAGTCAGGCGCGTGGGATCCACGCCGCGGTTGACCAGGTACTGACGGACCGACTCGGCCCGCTTCTGGCTGAGCACCATGTTGTGCATGTCGTCGCCGTCGGAGCTGGCGTGGCCCTGGATCTCCAGGCGGATGCCCGGGTACTCGGTGAGGATGTCCGCGGCCTCGTTGAGGATGGGGAAGGACGCGGGCAGCAGCTCGTCGGAGTTGAGCTTGAACTGGATGCCGGCGATGACGCCGGTGAACTTCTTCAGCTCCTCGGGGATCTCGTCGGGGCAGCCGTCCTCGTCCTCGAACCCGTTGCGGTTCTCCTTGTCGTTGGGGCAGTCGTCCTCGTTGTCGAGGAAGCCGTCCGCGTCATTGTCGATGTCCGGGCAGCCGTCCTGATCCTCCCAGCCGTCCTTGTCCTCGGCCTCGATGGGGCAGGTGTCACGGGCATCCGGGATCCCGTCCTGGTCGTTGTCCCGGTCCGGACAGCCGTCCACGTCCTCGAATCCGTCCCGGTCCTCCGGGTCGTGGGGGCACTGGTCGTCCTCGTCGAGGATCCCGTCCTTGTCCGAGTCGTTCTCCGGGCAGCCGCTCTTGGCCGGGTCGTCCCACGCCTTGCCCGGGGAGTTGGGGCACGCGTCGTCGGCGTCGAGGAAGCCGTCGCCGTCGTTGTCCACGTCCGGGCAGCCGTCGTGGTCCTCCCAACCGTCCCGGTCCTCGGCGTCGAGGGGGCAGCGGTCGGCGGCGTCCTGGATCCCGTCGCCGTCGTTGTCGATCTCCGGGCAGCCG
>CAZXHG010000359.1:0-8233 GCA_964639985.1 uncultured Rickettsiales bacterium | reverse complement strand
TCACCGCCAGCAGCGAGCTCTCCTCGCAGCCGTAGCGGTCCAGGATCTCGTCGACCCGTGCGGTGTCCATGTCAGCCCTCGCCTCCCGCCTCCAGCCGCTCGCTCGCCTCGTCGCCCGGTACCGGGCGCCCCTGCGCGGTGAGGAACTCCGAGCCGGCGTCGTAGCCCAGCTGGAAGGCCTCGAGGTTGATCTCGACCACCTTGGGCTTGCGGCCGAACTGGAACTCGATCTGGTGCCGCGCCGACTCGGGCGCGACCACGCCGGACAGGGCCACGTAGGCCCCGAACACGACCACGTTGGGCGAGCGGGTGGCGCCGATGCTGTTGGCCAGGTCGTTGGCCGGCAGGTACATCACGTCGATGTCCTCCCGCTCGAACGTCACCTTGACCAGCGAGCTGTTGACGATCAGCAGGCCCTGGGGTTGCAGCTCCGGGCCGAACTTCTCCATGGACGGCTGGTTCATCACCGCGGCCGCCACCGGCTCGTTGACCACCGGCGAGCCGATCGGTCCATCCGAGATGGTCACGGCCACGTTGGCCGTGCCGCCCCGCATCTCCGGTCCGTAGGAGGGCAGCCAGCAGACCTCCTTGCCCTCTTCCATCGCCGCCAGGGACAGCAGCTTGCCGATCAGCAGCATCCCCTGACCGCCGAAACCGGCCAGTACGACGTCACTCTTCATCGATCCCTCTCCCCGGCCCGGGGCCGTGCTCGGGCCGCTTCTTGATACCCAGCGGGTAGTACGGGACCATCGTCTTCTCCACCCAGGTGGACGACTCCCTGGGCGACAGTCCCCAGTTGGTGGGGCAGGTCGACAGCACCTCGACCAGGGTGAAGCAGGTTCCGGCGGCCTGGTACTCGAAGGCCTGGCGGATGGCCGCCTTGGCCTTGATCACCTCGGCCGGCGTGTGCACGCCCACCCTCGCCACGAACGACGGCGTGGTCAGCCCGGCGATCAACTCGGCCACACGGATCGGGTGGCCCTGGTCGTCCACGTCGCGGCCCATGGGCGTGGTCGTGGTGCGCTGGCCCGGCATGGTCGTGGGCGCCATCTGGCCGCCGGTCATGCCGTAGATCGCGTTGTTGACGAAGATGACGGTGAACTTCTCGCCGCGGTTGGCCGCGTGCACGATCTCGGCCATGCCGATGGAGGCGAGGTCGCCGTCCCCCTGGTAGGTGAACACGATCAGCTCGGGGCGGCACCGCTTGGCGCCCGTGGCCACGGCCGGGGCGCGGCCGTGGGAGGCCTCGAACATGTCGATGTTGAAGTAGTTGTAGGCCAGCACCGCGCAGCCCACCGGCGCCACGCCCACGGCGCGGCCGACCAGGTCGAGCTCCTCGAGGGACTCGCCGACCATGCGGTGGATGATGCCGTGGGTGCACCCGGGGCAATAGTGGGTCGGTACGTCGACCAGGCCATCGGGGCGGCTGAAGATGACGTCCATGGTTCTCCTCCTCAGCCCTCGATCAGTTCCAGGAAGGCTCTTCGGACCTGGTCCTGGGTGGGCACCAGCCCGCCGGCGGTGCCGAAGAAGCTCACCGGCTTGGTTCCCTCCATCGCCAGCCTCACGTCCTCCACCATCTGGCCCATGCTCATCTCCACGGAGATGACCTTCTTCGCCCGGTCGCCAGCGCGGCGGACTGCGTCGTAGGGGAAGGGGTACACGGATATCGGCCGGACCAGTGACAGCTTGTGGCCCTGCCCGCGCAGCTTCTCGATGGCCGTGCGGCAGATCCGCGACATCGTGCCGTAGGCCACCACGAGCACGTCCACGTCCTCGTCGGCGTAGAACTCCTCCCACCGCTGCTCGTTGGCGCACACCTCGTCGTACTTGGCCTGCAGCTTGAAGTTGATCGCATTGCACTCGACCGGGTCGAGGTACAGGGAGTTGACGATGTTGCGGTGGCTGCGGTTGCGCGAATCCGTGCCGGTCAGCGCCCAGGGCTTCTCCGGTTCGACCACCTCTTCGAGCGGGTCGGGCAGGTCGCCGAAGTCCACCGGCTCCATCATCTGGCCGATCATGCCGTCGCCGAGGATCATCACCGGGTTGCGGTACAGGTCCGCCAGATCGAAGGCCTCCACCACCAGGTCCACCGCCTCCTGACAGGTGGCGGGCGCCAGCACGATCAGCCGGTAGTCGCCGTGGCCGCCGCCCTTGGTCGCCTGGAAGTAGTCGGACTGGGCCGGGAGGATGCCCCCCAGCCCCGGCCCGGAGCGAACGATGTTGACCAGCACCACGGGCAGCTCGCAGCAGGCGATGTAGGACAGCGCCTCGGCCATCAGGCTGATGCCGGGGCTGGACGAGGTGGTCAGCACCCGCACCCCGACCCCGGCGGCGCCGTAGATCATGTTGGACGCCGCCACCTCGCTCTCGGCCTGCACGAACGTGCCGCCGACCTCGGGCATGCGCTTGGACAGGTACTCTGGCACCTCGGACTGCGGCGTGATCGGGTAGCCGAAGAAGTACCGGCAGCCCGCGCGGATGGCGGCCTCGCCGATCGCCTCGTTGCCTTTCATCAAGACCTTGGCCATGACATCGGCTCCTAGTACTCGAAGAAGTTGTACTGCGTGCCGTTGACGCCGACTTCGATGGCCACGTCCGGGCAGTTGATGGCGCACATCCGGCAGCCGATGCAGCGCGGCTGGTCGGCCACGGTGGCGTAGAAGTAGCCCTTGACGTTGAAGTCGCGGGACATCGCCAGGATCCGCTGCGGACAGGCAAGGGTGCACAGCTCGCATCCCTTGCATCGATCCCTGTTGATCAGGACCTTGGGCATGGATCAACCTCGCATCAGTTTCAGGCGCTCCCGCTCACCGGCCCAGCCGATGGAGGCGCTGTCGTCCACCCAGGGAGGGGTCATCTCCCGGTCGATCACCAGCGCTGGACAGCGGAAGCTCGTCATGTCCACCTCGTCGACCAGCCAGATCGGCACCACTACCAGCTCCACGGGCAGCTCGGCGCGCTCGCCGACCTCGAGGGCGAACTCGTAGCCCTCGACCACGGTCTCGGCCGTGGTCTGCTCGATGAGGTGGGTGTTGGCCACCAGGCCGGACACGAACAGGCGGGAAGAGGACTCGATCTGGGCACGCATCCGCAGGCAGCCCTCCACCGTGTCGGTGAACGGGCGGCTGCGGTTGACCACCTGCAGCAGGCGGTACCGCCCCACGGCCGGGAAGTCGTGGGCCATGTGGCTAAGAGCGCGGGCGCCGACGTCGTCGCCACCCACGTCGAGGATGGCGATCCCCTCGGGGCGGGATAGCAGGCCCCGCACCTCGGGCAGCATGATCGGCAGCTCGCCGTACATGTTGGCCCCGCGGGGCACCACCACCTCGATGCCGGCGGCCTCCATGCGGTCGGTGGCCTCACGGCAGCGGAAGTAGGGGTTGACGATATCCAGGTCGGCGATCGCCACCTTCGCGCCGGTCGCGGCCAGCTGCAGTGCGTAGTTGACGGAGACCTCGGTCTTGCCACTGCCGTAGTTCCCCACGAACCCGACGATCGGGGCGGTCGGCAGGGGGGTCGCGGTCGGCCTCGACATCCGTTCCCTTCGCGTGAGCGTGTGCCATTTGAGGGCCACGAATTCTAGGCTTCGGCGAGGTCGAGTGTCAAGAAGACGGGGGGCGCTGCGCGGCAGCTGCAGAAGGACCTTAACTATATGATATCACTAACATTACAGGATCTGGAAATCTTCGCACGTGCCGTCGTCACAGGTGGTGGCCCGGTGGTCAGGTCGTCGGACACCGCGGAGGCCGCGGGGGGTCAAGGGCAGGTGGTACAGGAGGAGCCTTGGCTGGGGCGGTCCTCCGGGTCGGGCAGGGGCACGTCGGGACGGAAGGACACGAGCTGGCAGGTGGCGCCGCTCCGGCCCACGAAGCGCGGGGGACCGCCGGTCGTGGCCACGTCCAGGTAGTCGATGCGGTCCAGCCGGCAGCGGGGATCGTCCAGCGCCGACGGGGCCAGCAGGGCGACATAGGTCACCTTCTCGAATTCGTGGTGCACCTTGTAGCCCATCACGCGGTCACGGGGATCCCGCAGGATCTCTAGCACCAGGTGGGGGTAGCCCTCCTGGGCACGCACCGCTGCGGGCCCGAGGTAGCTCGCGGCGAGCAGCAGCACCATCACGGCGGCGCGATATCGCATCATCCGACGTCCCTTCGTCCCACGTCCGCGATCCACAGTGTAGGATCGCGGCCATGTTGCGCAACATGCTTGCCCTGCTGTGCCCGCTCGTCGCCCTCGGCGCGCTGCCGGCGTGCGAGACCGAGGACCCGTGCGACGGCATCGACAACGACGGCGACGGCTACTACGACGAGGACCTCGAGGCCGACCAGGTGATCCGCCCGTTCTTCGCCGACGGGGACGGGGATGGCTACGGCGACGTCGACTTCGTGCTCTCGCCGCCGATATGGGCCTGCGCCGCGCCCGACGGCATGGTCAACAACAACCTCGACTGCGACGACACGGACGGGGCCGTGAACCCGGACGCGGGAGAGGAGTGCAACGAGCTCGACGACAACTGCAACGGTGACGTGGACGAGAACGTGGGCCAGACCTACTGGACCGACGCCGACGGCGACGGCCACGGGGACGTCGAGGCCCCGGTGGTCGCGTGCGATCAACCCACGGACGCGGCCACGGTGGACGACGACTGCGACGACGGCAACGGTGATGTCTACCCCGGCGCCGAGGAGTTCTGCGACGGGGAGGACAACGACTGCGACGGCGACCTGCCGACGGACGAGGTCGACGTCGACGGGGACGGCGCCCTGGCCTGCGACGACTGCGACGACGACGATCCCGACCGCTTCCCCGGCGCCGAGGAGCTGTGCGACGGGGTGGACAACGACTGCGACGGCGACCTCCCCGCCGACGAGAACGACGCGGACGGAGACGGCTTCCTCGCCTGCGACGACTGCAACGACAGCGATCTGACCGTGCACCCCGGTGCATTCGAGGTGTGTGACGGCGTGGACGCCAACTGTGACGGCGTGGTCGACGACGAGGACGCCGACGGCAGCGGCGTGGCCGACTGCGACGAGGTGCTGGTGATCGTGTGCAGCCTGTTCGCCGAGGTGACCGACACCTGCGACGGGTCCGGGCTGACCTACCCCGACACCGAGGTGGCGGCCGTAGAGGCCGCGGTCTCCGCCATGGGCCTGGGGCTGGTCACGCTCACCGAGGAGGAGCCGGTGGGGGCCACCCTCGACGACCTGGCCGCGCGTCCTGTGGTGATCGTGCTCAACGGCGGGCTGGAATGGGGCGAGGCCTTCATCGAGGACACCATGCCCGCGCTCGCGACCGCGCACGAAGCTGGGCTGCCCGTGTACGTGATCGGCGACGACGCAGCCGGCGGCGTGGACGACCACCCGCAGCTGTCAGGCCTGCTGGGCCTGATCAACCGCAACTCCACCGGCGGCGAGGACAGCGTGAACATCCTCGACGCCGGCCACCCCGTGGCCGACGGGCCGGGCGGCACGGTGATCGGTTTCTGGACCGAGGCGGACATGGACGTGGCCGAGGTCAGCGGCGACGGGGTGCTGCTGGGCGAGCAGGCCTCCACCGGGGCGCCCGCCCTGGTGGTGATCGAGGACGCGCAGGGCCACCGCACCGTGGTGCAGCTGTTCGAGGCCGCGGCGTCCCACGACGCCTGCGGACAGGTGCCCGAGGCGAACAGCGAGCCGCTGCTTCGCAACGCGCTGGAGTGGCTGACCGAGTGAGCTAACAGCCGCTGTCCGGCCGCACGCTCGGGTCGTCGTCGTCGCAGTCCCAGCCCAGCGCCGGATACGTCGCGCCGTCGTAGGCGCCCGGCTGCCACCACGAGTACCAGCCGTCGAGATCCCGGTCGAACTGGTCGGCATAGGTGCCGCCGTAGGCCCCGATGTCGCTGACGCTGCCGTCCGGATCGATGTAGGTGCCCAGGCCCGCGTCCACCAGCGGTGACGCCGTGAACAGGTGGAGATCCCAGCCCAGCGAGTCCGGTGCGGACAGGTCGCCGAACAGCGGATCCTCCGAGAGGTTGCCGTATGATCCGGTGGGATCGGTCACGTTGTCGAAGTCGTCTGGCGCGTTGCCCCACACGTTGGCGTTGGTGAACGACGTGCCCGCGCCCGACACGGAGATGCCTCCGCCGGTGGCCGCGGTGTTGTGCGAGATGTTGGTGTTGCTGAGCAGCACCCAGCAGCTGGTGTAGGCGTAGATGCCGCCGCCCACCTGGTCGGAGAGGTTGCCCACCACGTGTCCGTTGACCATCGACAGGGTGGCGTCGTTCCACAGGTACACACCCCCACCGTACGTGCCGCCGTGGTTGCCGGTGATGATGCCGTTGACCAGGAACAGGCTCGAGTCCGACGCCACGTACAGGCCCCCCGCGTACGACGTGGACTCGTTGTCCGCGATCACCACGGTGTGCATGGTGTGCGACGAGTAGCTGGCCACCACCATGCCGCCGCCCTCGTAGGCGTTGTTGTCCGCGATCACCACGTTGGAGAGGCTGGCCGAGTCCCAGGTGGCGTACACGCCTCCACCACTCATGGTGGCGCTGTTGTCGCGGATGATCACGTCCTGCACGGTCGCGGTCGTGCCCGACAGGTACAGGCCGGCGCCGCTGGTGCCGCTGTTGCCCTCCACGATCAGGTTGGTCAGGGTGGGCGAGGAGTTGCTCACCGAGATGCCCGCTCCATACGTCCCGCCGCCACCGGTGATCGTGAAGCCCTCCAGGGTGGCGCCCTCGCCCTCGCCCGAGGCGAAGGTGACCACCGAAGCCGTACCGGTGCCATCCAGCACCGTGGCGTGCGGTCCGGCCACGCCCAGCACGTGCACCTCGCGACCGTAGTAGTTGAGGTTGCCGCTGTAGACCCCGGGATCAGCGCAGATCACGTCACCGTCCGTGGCCACGGCGAACGCGATGGTGATGGTGGCCACGTCCCCCGGGACCCGCCAGTCGCAGTCGGTGCAGCCCACGTCCACGCCCCCGTCGCAGTCGTTGTCCAGCGCGTCGCAGATCTCGTAGGCCCCCGGGTTCACCCCCGGATCGGCCTCGTCGCAATCCCCACCGCACAGGGAGTAGCCGTCGCCGTCCGCGTCGCCGTTCTCGTCCGTGGTCGGGTCGCAGTCGTTGTCGAAGCCGTCGCAGGCCTCGACCCCCAGGGGATTGGCCGAGGCGTTGCCGTCGTTGCAGTCCCCGTCGCACACGGTGAAGCCGTCACCGTCCTGGTCCAGCTCCGACGGATCGGTCACGCCGTCGCAGTCGTTGTCGGCCACGCCGTCGCACACGTCGGCGGCGCCGGGGTGCACGTACGGGTCGAGGTCGTCGCAGTCGCCTTCGCAGGTGCTGACCCCGTCCCCATCCTGGTCGCCGGGGTCCAGGGCGGGATCGGAGTCGTCGCAATCGCCGTCGCAGGGGCTGAAGCCGTCACCGTCCGCGTCCAGCGTCACGTCCTCGTCCACGGTGCCGTCGCAGTCGTTGTCCTCGCCGTCGCACTGCTCGGGCGCGCCGGGCCAGGTGTCGGCGTCGGCGTCGTCGCAGTCGTCCTCGCAGCGCATGAAGCCGTCCGCGTCGTTGTCCGCCTCCTCCGGGGCGGGCTGGCCGTCACAGTCGTTGTCCAGGCCGTCGCACAGCTCCTCGGCGCCTGGGTACACCATGTCGTCGCCGTCGTCGCAGTCGCCCTGCAGCAGGCCGGAGCTGCACGCCATCCAGCCGTCCCCGTCCTCGTCGAGCTCGCCGACACTGACCTCACCGTCGCAGTCGTTGTCCTTGCCGTCGCACAGCTCCTCGGCACCCGGGTACACCGTGTCGTCCTCGTCGTCACAGTCCCCGGGCTCGCTGCCGTCGCTGCACTCGGCGTTGGCGCAGTACCCGTCCCCGTCCTCGTCCGAGTGCGACGGGCCGTCGTCGTCCATGTCCGGGCGGGGGGGCACGCAGGCGACGAGCCCCGATCCCCAGGTCACGACCAGCATCGCGCACAGCCAGGTCTTCATCGAGCTGTCCATCTCGGGCCTCCGCGGGAACCGGTATATAGCAGAAAGAAAAAGGGACGTTCATGAGTTGTTGAGTTCTTTGTCCAGGTTCTGGACTATAACTTGTCCAGGTTTTTGTCTTGTTTCTGGACAGTCCGAAGTCGGGATATGGCTAACTATCTGTAATCATTGAAATCTCAAACTTGGCACGGGGTCTGCACTATGAAAGGGGCATGAACACGAACACCCACCCCACCCAGGGAGCCGATACCATGAC
>CAZXHG010000358.1:0-8272 GCA_964639985.1 uncultured Rickettsiales bacterium | reverse complement strand
GCGAGGTCACGATCGCTGGCGGGAACTGGCTTTCTGAGTTCCTGCGGCTGCTCCCGACAAGGAGTGCCCGTGGGACAGTACAGGGACGTCAAGGTCCAGCGCCGCAAGGAGCGGCGTCCCGTCGAGGACGAGGCAGCGCCGCCCGAGGCCGGGGAGGATCCGCTCGCCGATCACCAGCTCAGCGACTCCCTCGAGGATCCGCTGTCCGGTGGTGGCCCGGTGCAGATGAGCGAGGGCGGCGACAGGGCCGAGGATCCAGGATCGCCCTCCGGATTCGACGCCGCGGCCAAGGCCGCCCAGCTGCACGAGGCATTCGACGGCTGGGGCACGGACGAGCGCTCCATCCTCGACGTGCTGTACACCGGCCGCGCCGACCTGACCAAGCAGATCGAGCGGGCCTATGACCGCTCCTACAACCCGCCGCTCAAGGAGGAGCTGCGCGACGAGCTCTCCGGCGACACCCTGGCCAAGGCGCTGAAGCTGCTCGGCGCCGGCGGCCTGACCCTGGCCGACAAGATCCGGGAGGCTGCGAGCGGCTGGGGCACCAACGAGGACAAGATCTTCAACGCGCTGGACCGGGCCAGCGCCAACGAACTCGCCACGATCCGCAACGACGCCTCGCTGGTCACGCTGCTGCAGGACGAACTCAGCGGCGCGGACTGGCAGCTGGCCAATGCGTACCTGCAAGGCCAGGGCGCGCTCGCGGGCAAGCTGCGACGCGCCGTGAGCGGCTGGGGTACGGACGAGGCCACCATCTGGCGTGAGCTGGAGGGGGCCAGCCAGGAGGAGAAGCAGTTCGTGCTGAGCCAGCCCGCGCTGATGAACCACCTGCGCGGGGACCTCGACGCCTCGGACTGGATGAAGTGCGAGCGCATGCTGCGCGGCACCATCGACAACGTGGACCGGCTCGAGGTCGCGATGGAGGGCTGGGGCACGGACGAGCAGGGCGTGGCCAGCGCCCTTGAGGGGCTCACCGCCCAGGAGTACGCGCGGCTGCCCGACGACATCGACTCGCGGCTCGACTCCGAGATGAGCGGCGGTGACCTGGCCAACGCCCGCGAGACCCTGCACCAGAAGCGGCTGCAGTTCGACAACGACTACCGGCGGGACTGGATCGAACGCCAGAACCAGGAGCACGGCGAGGACTACCTCAAGCACGAGGGCGCCACGGCCCTGTTCGGCAACGCCCGGGAGGCCCAGTCGCCGGTCGGCCGGCTCAAGGCAGCCTGCAAGGGCGCGGGCACGGAAGACGACACCGTGTGGGAGGTGATCGGGCGGTTGAGTCCGGCCGAGCGCGACTTCATCCGTACCCACAACCCGGAGGGCGTGCTCGACACCCTGCGCGGCGACCTCAGCGAGGGGGACTACGACCGCGCCATGGCTGCCCTGTCCGGCAGCGGCGGTGCTTCGACCGCGGCCATGCTGGAGAAGGCGGTCGACGGCTGGGGCACGGACGAGCGGCAGATCTACGACGCGCTGGAGCGGGTGGTGGCCGAGGGCTCGGGCCTGGAGGTGATGGCCAACACCGAGATCGTGGACGCGGTGTACGCGGACGTGACCGACCGGCAGGCCGAGATCTTCCGCGAGGTCTGCCAGACCTCCGAGTTCAGCGCCGAGAACCGCTTCTACTGGGCCACCTCGGGCGCGGGCACGGACGAGGACCTGATCTTCGAGATCGCCGGCCAGTACGGCACCGCGGTCTATGACGGCCAGGAGATCGACGAGACCATCGACGAGCTGCTGCGCAGCGAGCTGGACAACCGGGACTACTGGAAGGCCATGGACCTGATCCGCGGCGAGCCGCGCACCGAGTCCGAGCGCCTCGAGCGGGCCAAGGAGGAGCTGGAGCGGGAGCGGGGCAGCTGGACCAGCTCCGGCCTGATGGACATGTTCTCCCACTCCGGCGAGAACGCGGACGACGCCTGGCGTGAGTACCAGGGCACGTTCAACGAGGCCCACGCCGACGGCGAGGTCACCCCCGAGGAGATGGAGACGCTGCGCCGCGACGAGGCGTTCTCCAAGCGGATGACCTCCGAGTACCGCGAGGCCAAGGCCGCGGTGGCCCAGTGGGCCACGCAGATCGCGGTCGCCATCGTGGGCATCGCCGCCACGATCCTGACCGCGGGCACGGCCGGGCCGTTCGTGGCCGCGCTGGCCGCCTCCCTGGGCGGCAAGGTGGCGGTGGCGGCCGAGGCCATGGTGCTGGCCGCCGCGCTCAAGGTGGGGCTCAACCGCGCCATCCAGGGCGAGGGCTACGACGTGACCAGCTCCCAGGCCCTGATCGACGCCTGCTCGGCGTCCATCGAGGTGGGCCTGAACATGGTCGGCGGCCAGGTCGCGACCAAGATGGTCTCCGGCCTGGGCAAGACCGGCGTGGGCCAGTCGGTCAGCGGCTCGATCGAGAAGGTGTTCGGCAACGCGGGCAAGCAGATCCTCGGCGCCGGCCTCGAGGGCGGCATCGACGGCGCCATCGGCGGCATCGGCGAGGGCACCTTCCTGGCCCTGGCCAACGAGGACAACTGGGAGGGCGAGGTCGAGGACCTGTTCGCCAACCTGGGCAACTCCGTGGCGCTGAACACGGCCATGAGCGCGGCCGGCGGGTTCATGGCCGGCGCGGGCTTCAAGAGCCTCGGCGAGACCTTCGGGCCGCGCGTACGCGGCCAGATGGGCGACGCGGCGGGCGAGGTGGGCGAGGGCGCGGGGGACATGGCCTCGCGCATGAAGGCCATCGGCGGCCAGCTGGACGACGAGGGCAGCGCCACCATCGCCAGGGAGCTGCAGGACATCCTCGACGGCGCCCTCGAGGGCAGCTCCGGGGCCATGAACGGCGCCCAGTTCAACAAGATGATGGACGACCTCGCGGACTTCGCCCAGCGCTACGAGGTGCTGATCGGCACGAAGATCGACACCGTGGGCGTGTTCCCCAAGGGCCTCAACGAGATCCAGCTGTCCGGGTTCGGCAAGATGGACGACCTGATGGCGAACGTGGGCTTTGCCAAGCGCCACGAGCTGGCCCACGTGTTCCACACCCTGCAGACCCGCGCCACGTTGCTCGACGCGGTCAAGAAGGGCCGCATCAGCGTGGAGCAGGCCAACATGTTCATCGAGGCGATCGAGACCGGCGCCAACTATCGCCAGTTCGAGAAGGTGGCCACGTCGTCGTCGTCGGCCGCGCACCTCAGCGGCGGCTCCAAGGACGTGGCCCTGTACGCCAGCCGCATCGACGACATGATCGGCAACGTGCGCCTGGGCCTGCACAACGGCAAGATGGCGTTCCCCAACGGCCAGAGCTTCCAGGACGTGTACGCCTTCTTCCTGTCCAAGGCGCCGGCCGTGGTCGGCACCTCGATGAAGGACCTGGCCATCCGGATGCCGCCCATCATGTTCGCCTCGCTGTACATCGCCAACGTGGACGTGAGCGCCTACGGCATCAACCCGGTCGACTGGGGCGTGCAGCCCTCGGGCGGCGGCGGCGGCATGGGCTTCCGCGACTTCATGAACCGGCTGCTCACCGACAGCGGCGGCTGAACCGGGACCGGTGGCGTGGATGCACATCGTGCGCGCCTGGGCGCGTGGCCTGGTGACCTGGCGACCCCCACCCGCGCTGCGCACGGAGTACCTGGTCGCGTGGGCCGTGATATTCATCATCGTGATGTTCGTGGCGCCGTACGTGTTGAACCTGCCCATGGGCGGCCGGGCGGCGTGCGCCGCGGGCCTGGTGGTGCTGGCAGGGGCGGTGAACGCGGGCTTCACCGCGCTGGGCTCCGGCTGAATCGCCGATAGGGGAACCATGATCGAAGACAACCCGATGCCGGCCTTCCGCGCCCTGTTCCGCGGTTCGGCCCGCCTGGGCGTGATGTTGGGGTCGCTGGAGCTGCCCTGGGCGAAGGTCACGCCGTTCGTGGAGGCGTTCCCCGAGGAGATGGGGAACTACCAGGAGATCTCGGTGTGCGACCGGGGCGTGGACCTGGGTTTGATGACCCGGGGCTCGGGCCAGGAGTTCACGTTCCGCGTGACCCGCTACATGGAGGAGCACGGCGTGAGCGAGGAGGGGCTACGGCGCCTGCTGGTGACCGCGCGCTTCTTCGAGCACCGCAACCTGTTCTTCAAGGTGGAGTTCGGCGCGGACGGGCCCGCGGAGTTCTCGTGGTACCTGCGGCGGCGCCCGGCCCTGGACGTGGCCCTGCCTTGGCTGGCGTCCGCCGGGGTCGGCGACGACGGGCTGGAGCAGGTGAAGCGAGTGGCCCGGGAGCTGGGCAAGAGCACCGTGCACTTCCTGGCCTGCGCCGAGGGGGCGGCCGGCTCCACCATGCACAAGGTGTACTTCTCGCAACCGGACAGCGCGGCCTCGTTCCGGCGACTTCGGCGTGCGGCTGCGCTGCTGGGCGTGGACGACGACACCTGGGCCCCGCTGGCGACCCGGAAGGACGCGCTGGCCGGCCGCACGGCGTTCCTGTCGATGGGCTTCGCCGACGGCGCGCTGTTGCCCGGCGCCAAGGTGGACGTGCACGACCTCGACCCCGAGGTGGTCACCGACATGGTGGCCGAGGCAGGGCGCGACGCAGGGGCTGCGGAGCGCATCGCGCTGCTGCTGACGGTGATGCGGCGGGAGCGCGTGGACTATGCGGGCTTCCGGCTGACCCCGGGCGAGCCGCTCTCCACGCGGGTGTACGCGTACATCGACGATGTCGACGGCTGAGCCCCTCCCCACCGACTGCGAGCTGCTGGCCCTGCGCGAGGGGGTGTTGCTGATCTCGCGCTCGCACGCGCTGTTCTGCCCGGTGCCGGCCGAGCACGTGGCCGCGGTGCGTCGGGGGATCGGCGGCGATGATGCCCTCGAGATCCTCGACCGGCTGCTGGACGGTGAGCTGGCGAGGCACGGCTTCGGCGGACCGCCGCGGCAGCCCGACCCGGCTCACCCGTCCGTGCAGCTGCAGCTGACCAACGGCTGCAACCTGCAGTGCAGCTACTGCTGCACCAACTCGGGCGAGCCGCGGGCGGCGGAGATCACCTTCGAGCAGGCGCGCGACGTGGTGGACGCCGTGCTGGCGGTGCATGGTCCAGGGACGCGCGTGGGGTTGCTCGGCGGCGAGCCCATGCTGGTGCCCTGGGCCCTGGACCTGGTCGAGCACGCCCTGGACCTGGGGCTGCACCCGACCCTGTTCACCAACGGCACGCGGCTGGCCGCACTGGGCCCGCGTGTGGCTGCCCTGCAGCAGCGGGGGGCCGAGGTGCGGGTGAGCCTGGCCGGGCCGACCCCGGAGCACTGCGACACCGAGTCGGGTGCGTCGAGGTACGACGCGGCGATCGAGGGGATCGGCGAGGTGGCGCGACACGGCGGCAAGGTGATGGTCGACCTGATGCTGCTGCCCGGGCAGGTGGACGCCGTGGCCGAGGCCCTGCCGGATCTGCGTGGGCGACTGCCCGCGGGCACGCCGATCGCGTTCGGCGTGGCCTACCACAGCGGGCGCGAGCACGGGGACCACCTGTTCGAGGCCCGCGCCGAGCTCGAGGCGGCCCTGGACCGCATCGCGTTCGACGCGGGCGAGGTGATCCCGGCCGACGAGACCAGCCCGGTGGCCGCGCGGCGCGAGGGGTGCACCTGTGCGCTGGGCCACCACCTGCACGTGCGCTCCGACGGCGCCCTGTTCACCTGCTTCAAGATGGAGGAGCGGGTGGGGGATCTGGCCGAGCGGCCGTTCGGGGATGCCCTGGCCGCGCTGGACGAGCGCGCCCGGCCCGTGGCCACCCTGCCCGCGTGCGCGGACTGCCCGCTGGCCACCCTGTGCGGGGGCGGCTGCCGGTCGGAGAACCTGCAGCTCACCGGCGACGCGGACGAGCCCGTGTGCGGCCCGTGGCGCGTGCAGGTGCTGTGCGAGCTGCTGGCCGAGGACCGGCCGTCCGCGCTGACCTGGTCCGCCGCCCACCTGCTGGCCGAGGCCCGCTCGCGCGGGATCGAAGGCCCCGACGAGCTCGTGCCGGTGATACCCTCCCGACACCTGGTCGATACCTGAGGAGCGACTCCATGCCCGAACCCCTCGCCATCTGCCTCGAGGACCTGGACGCCCGGGATCCGGATCGCCGCTACCTGCGCTGCGTGGCCCTGGTCGGCCGCCAGCCCGGCCTGCGCGTGGATCGCCACGGTGGAGTCTCCTGGGAGCGGGACGAGGACACGGCCTGCGAGCTGTGGGTCTCCGCCGACGACCGCCTGATCCTGTTCCGCCCCGAGGGCGGGGCCGAGGTGGTGTTGAAGCGCGCGGGCCGCTCCCTGGACGTGCCCGAGGGCCGCCCGGTGGTCACCCTGGACCAGGACTGCTTCGAGGTGGGGGACAGGCGTTTCCGGCTACACGTGCACGGGATCGCCCCGGCCGTGAACCCGCCGTCCATGCTGGTCCAGCGCCGCACCGGCGCCGCCGCCGGCCTGGCCGCGGCCGTGGGTCTGTCCGTGGCCGTGACCGGCTGCTGCGACGGCAAGATCGACGTGCTGGACTCGCCCCCGGAGGTGGCTCCCATCGACGAGCCCATCGAGCCGTCCACCCCGGACGTGGAGCCCGTCACCCCGATCGACGTGCTGATCGAGCCGCCGGCCGTGGCCATCGAGCCGGCCACACCCGCACCCGAGCCCCCCATCCCCGAGCCGATCACCCCCGAGGCGATCACGCCCCCGATCGAGGTGCGCATGGAGCCGCCGGACATGGCCATGCCGGACGAGGAACTCGAGCCCGTGCCGGACAAGCCCGACGCCGGGAAGTGACCGAGCCCTGGCCCCATGCTTCCGCATGGGGACTCGCCCGACGCCGAAGGTCCCCGGTCGCCGTGTCCGGGATGCTATCCTCGATCCGAATGGAGGTGACGGACATGGACGCCGACCACGTGAGCGGAGCGTCTCCCTACCGTCACATCCGGGCCTATGCTTCTCGGGATCGGACGAGGGTCCAGCGACTGAAGAACACGCATGGCGCCGAACTCGTACGAGACGGTGGCCCCGCGGCCGCGTTCAGGGCGACCTGGGCACTCTACGTCCACATGACGAACGTCCGTCCCGGCTGGCCGGACGAAGAGCAGCGAGCCGAAGACCTCCAGCACCACGTCCACTTGAGACAGCTCATGGACCGGATCTCCCGTGCGATCGCCGATAGCTGAGGTCTTCGCCGACCTGGAGGCAGCGCTATCCACGCTCGGCCTCGACTGGTATCTCATCGGCGCGCAGGCGGCCGTGTTCCACGGCCTTGCGCGACTCACTGCAGACGTCGATGTCACCGTGATGCCCGGCAACAGGACCGGCGCCGAGATAGTCGCGGCCATGGTGGCTCTGGGATTCCACCTCCGCGTGGACGACCCGGCTTTCGTGCGCGAGACGCGGGTCGTGCCCGCAGTGCACACCCGGACCGGGATCGCTGCCGACGTGGTACTGGGTGGACCGGGGCTCGAGGCGCACTTCCTCGATCGAGCGGAATCTCGAGACGTCGAGGGCGTCGAGATCCGCGTGGCCAGGGTCGAAGATCTGATCGCGATGAAGATCCTCTCGGGAAGGGTCAAGGACATCGAAGACGTAGTCGCCCTGCTCGCGGCGGGCTCCGAGATCGAGGTCGAGGCCGTGCGCGACATCATCTCACTGATCGAAGAGGCGCTCGGGCAGAGCGACCTGATGCCAGCGCTGGACCATGCCATCGAGCGAGCGGCGGGGATGGGTCGCCCTGGATAGGCCGTCTGCACCTCGCGACCTCCCAGCTGGACCCGTGCCGGACAAGCCCGACGCAGGGAAGCAGGCGACCCTGGCCCTGTCGGGACCCGTTCGGATTCCGGACGGTGCGCATGGAAATCGAACGGTTGTCTGGGGGTGGTGGGAGTATCCGGCAGTACTGACCGCTGTCCGTCGCAGCAGGTTTGTACCTGGCGCGGCCGCCGGTGGCGCTGGGGCGGATGCGGTACGGGAGCGAAGGCGACCCGTTCGTGCACATCCGCCTGAAACGACCCCACTGGCGGACAGGGAGCCGGGAGCTGTCGTTCGAGCCGCTGGAGTTCCTGGCTCGGTTGCTGCAACACATCCCGCCGCTGGGCTTCAAGGCATGGCGGCAGTACGGCGCCTACTCGGCCGTGGTTCGCGCCCGGTGGCGCAGAGAGCGTGAGGCCGAGGGGGAGGCCCGGGAAGAGCCCAGCGTCGAACGCGGTCCGAGCCGCGAGCAGTGCAGCGCGTCGTGGGCTGCGCTGCTGTCCCGCACCTGGGACCTCATCTTCAACTACACCCGACCCTACATCTGCGTCGACGCGA
>CAZXHG010000357.1:929-8274 GCA_964639985.1 uncultured Rickettsiales bacterium | reverse complement strand
AGTCCGGGGTGAGTTACGTGTACCTTTCCCCGTCCGGGGTGGTTCGGTGCGGGGGTGGGATCGAAGCGGATCGGAGTTTCGGGCCCATCCCCGTCCGGGGTGGTTCGGCAGGGGGGTGGGATCGAAGCGGATCGGAGTTTCGGGCCCATCCCCGTCCGGGCGGATCGAGACGATTCATGGGCTTGAATTCATGGCGAATTCTCTTTTCCAACAAATTCGTTGGGATGCCTGCGCGTGTGGGTGTGATGTCAACATTGATCCCCCAGGACATTTATGTCCTTCGGTTCTTGCGACATGCGTCTAACCTGTGGCCACTTCCAGGGAGCGCACATGCGTGTCGACGAGATGGTTCGGGACCTGGTGATCGGAGGCATCGCGGCGCCCGCTGCGGTGGCGGCCGGTGACGTGCCGGTCGCGGTGGGTGGCCTCAAGCAGGCCATCGCCCGGCAGATCCGGGAGGCGGGCATTCCGCGGGAGGCCGCGGCCCAGCACCTCGGGGTCACGCCCCGGTCGATCTCGCGGTGGATGCACGGCGAGGACGACGGCATCACCAATCCCAGGCAGCGCAGGCTCGAGGCCACGATCATCGGGCAGCTGCGGCGGCGCCACCCCGAGGCACTGTCCCGGCAGGAGATCATGGTCAACCTGCTGGACGAGGACATCGAGTCCAGCCCCGAGGAGATCCAGGGCATCCTGGAGCTGTACCTGGCGCTGGGGCACGTGGAAGCGGTGGGGCGCTACCGCTTCCGGGCCACGGAGAAGCACCGGGTCAAGGCCACGCCCGAGCGGCCGGAGAGCCGGGCCCAGGCCGTGTACCGCCGGGTGCACGCCATCCCGCGCATGCTCCGGGCCTACATCAAGGGAGAGTCCGGTGCCCGCGCACCGATCGCCCGGATGAACATCCCACCCGACCGCGTCGACGTGGTGGCCCAGAAGGTCACCGACGCGATCATGCAGATCTACAACGACGAGATGGAGCGGGACGTCCCCGAGGACAGCCCGCTGGTACCGATGACCCTGTTCTTCCTGTCCGCCCGCGGGTGGCATGGCCAGCCTGAGTGAGGGGGTGACGACCATGCGCAGGTTCAAGACACTGATTGCAGCGACGATGCTGGCCGCAGCCTGCCTGCTGGTGGCCCCGGCCACGGCCGGGCCCCAGAACGGCGAGGTCAACCACTACGGCCAGTACAACAGCGACACCGCCCCCTGCTCCGGGCGACTCCAGGAATCCCTGTGGGACGAGGTGCTCGAGGACATCTTCTCCCTGATCCTGGAGTGGGTACCGATCCGCCAGCAGGACCCGCAGGGGGGCAATCCGCACGAGTAGCGGGGCGCCCGCCACGCGCATCGTACGCACATGCGCGATCCTCCTTGACAACGCACCCCCGTCTGCGTAATTTGCGTCGGCCGTCGGCCCCGCCGACCGGCGAACAGAGAGGTTGGAGGTCGTCCATGTACGTCGTGGTCGAGACCAGTGGAACGCAGTTCAAGTGCGAAGAAGGCGAGACCCTGCGCCTCGACCGTATCGACGGTGAGGTCGGCGCCGAGGTCACCTTCGACCGCGTGATGCTCGTCCGCACGGACGACAGCGTCTCCGTCGGCACGCCGACGGTGGACGGCGGCAAGGTGGTCGGCACGATCATCGAGCACGGCAAGGGTCCCAAGGGTACCGCGGTCAAGTTCAAGCGCCGCAAGGGCTACGCCCGCCGCATCGGGTACCGCGCACACTTCACCGACGTCCGCATCGAGCGGATCGAGGTCTGAGCAGGAGGCCGTCATGGCACACAAGAAGGGACAGGGAAGCTCCCGTAACGGTCGCGACAGCAAGGGCCAACGCCGAGGCGTCAAGCGCTTCGACGGCCAGGCCGTGCTCGCCGGCAACATCCTCGTGCGTCAGCTCGGCACCCGCATCCACCCGGGTCGGAACGTGGGCTGTGGCAAGGACTGGACATTGTTCGCGCTGGTCGACGGCAAGGTGAAGTTCGGTCACGACCGCTTCGGCCGCAAGTGCGTGGCGATCGTCCCGCCCGAGGCCTGATCCCCCCGGCCGCCACACCGGCGGTGCTCCCGTGAAGTTTCTCGACGAGGTCACCATCGAGGTCCGCTCCGGTCGGGGCGGCAACGGCATGGTGCACTTCCATCGCGCCCGGCACCAGCCCCGCGGCGCGCCGGACGGCGGCGACGGCGGCGACGGCGGCGACGTGGTGCTGCGCGCCGACGAGGGCTGCAACACCCTGCTGCACCTGCGCTTCAACCCCCATCACCGCGCCGAGCACGGAGTCAACGGGGGCACGAACAACCGCACCGGGCGCCGCGGTGAGTCGATCTTCATCCGGGTGCCCGTGGGCACGATCGTACGGACGGAAGGCGACGCCGCCCCGGTCGCGGACCTCACCGAGCACGGCCAGACGTTCGTGGCCGCGAGCGGGGGGCGGGGCGGCAGGGGCAACGCGGTGTTCAAGAGTTCGACCAACCGCACGCCGCAGAATGCCGAGGAGGGCGGCCCGGCCGTGGAGCTGCGCCTGGACCTCGAGCTGCGACTGCTGGCGGACGTGGGCCTGGTCGGCCTGCCCAACGCGGGCAAGTCCACGCTGGTGTCCCGCATCTCCGCGGCGCGGCCCCGCATCGCCGACTACCCGTTCACCACCCTGGAGCCCTCCCTGGGCATGGTGCGCCACGGCGAGTTCGACTCGTTCGTGGTCGCCGATCTGCCCGGGCTGATCGAGGGGGCCCACGAGGGACACGGACTGGGCCACCAGTTCCTCCGCCACGTGGAGCGCACGGCCGTGCTGCTGTACGTGATCGCCCTGGAGCCGGACGCTGCCGACGCTCCGCCGGATCAGCTGGAGGTACTGCGCCACGAGCTACACGCCTACAGCGAGGAGCTGGGAAGTCGCCCCACGCTGGTGGGCCTGTCCAAGCGCGATCTGGTGGGCGACGACGACGAGGCCGATGAGCTCGTGAGGTCGATCGGGGTCGCGACCGGCATGCAGGTGCTGGCATTCTCTTCGGTGAGTGGGCAGGGTATCCCCGCGCTGGTGCACGCGCTGGCCGGCGCCGTGCGGGCCGCCCGCGACGGGCGGGAGGAGGACGCATGACTCGCCTGTTGACCGCTGCGTTGCTCACGCTGGCCGCCCTGCCGGGCTGCGGCGGTGGGTGCGGCGGCGGACAGACCGGGACCTCGACCACCGACACGGGGGTGGCCACGGAGCTACCGCCGATGAGCGTGGGCACGATCCAGGCGATGGGGCCCCATGTGTTCACCGCCACCGTGGAGCAGGAGGCCCCCGAGGGGGCGAGCGCCCCGGCCCGCGACGACCGCATGGAGCTGGTGTGGCAGGACACCCGCCACTACCGCATGTCCACCTGGGCTCTGGGCGTGCTGGACATCGACGAGTACCGCGAGGGCGACCTGCTGGTGTACCGCCGCGCGAAGACCCCCTTCCGCTGGGGTCGCACGTCCATCGCCCCTGACGAGCTCGGCAAGACGATCACCCTGTTCGACCACACCCTGTCGCCGTTCCGCAGTGCGCTGCAGGTGATGGAGGTCGATTCGGCGCCCGAGGATCCCGCGGACACCCGCCGACTGGAGCTGAGCCTTGCCGAGCGGCCGACCGGCACCGACCTCGAAGAGGCCGCGCGGGGTCACTCCGCCCTGCCTCTCACCCTGGTCGGTGCCGTCCTGCTCGACGAATTCGACAACCGGGTGCTGGCGGAGTTCGAGGGCACGTATCGCCGCCGCGACGGACCGCTGTTCGACGAGGTGGCCACCACGATCACGTACAGCTCCTCACGGATCGTCCACCCCGACGGAGTGGCGCTGCAGGCTCCGCCCGAGGCCGCGCCCATGCTGCTCGAGCGCAAGGCCGAGGAGGCGGCGCGCGTTGACACCTCGGAAAACGGCCCGATACCATGAGAACAACCGGCGGGACGGTCCCGTCGAGAGGAGACACCACCATCACGCCCCACGACAAGGCCACCGAACTGGCCACAGCCATCATCGACAAGAAGGCCCAGGAGGTCGTCCTCCTGGACGTCACCGAACTCGTCGACTACGTCGACTGCTTCCTGCTCGCCACCGGCAACAGCCCTCCCCACCTGGACGCGATGACCGACGAGGTCCAGCGCGTGGCCAAGGAGATCGGCCTGGAGCTGATCGGCGTCGAGGGGCGCGGCAGCGGCACGTGGGTGCTGCTGGACTACGGCGACCTGCTCGTACAGCTGTTCTCCCGGGAAGGACGCGGGTTCTACGACCTCGACGGCCTGTGGTGTGACGCAGAGCGGACCGAGCTGACAGACGACTGCTCGGAGTTCGCGACCGCTTGAACATACGCGTCCTCACGGTCGGCCGGCCGCGAGACCGCGCGCTGCGCGGCCTGTGCGAGGAGTATCTCCGCCGCGCCACCCCGTTCTTCCGCACGACCTGGGACGCCGTCCCCGAGGGCGATCCGCGGGGCAGCAAGCTGCCGCGACGCGCGGTCGAGGCCGAGGGCACCCGGCTGGTGCAGCGCCTCGAGCGCGCCGAGATCAACGTGGCCCTGCACGAGCGGGGACGTCGTCGAACCTCCCGCGACCTCGCACGCTGGCTGGGGGAACTGCGCGACCAGGGGCGGTCGGTCACCTTCGTGATCGGCGGTGCCCACGGCCTGTCCGAGGACGTGCTCGGGGCCTGCTCCTCCCGCGTGTCGCTGTCCGACCTGACCCTGCCCCACGACCTGGCCCTGCTGACCCTGTGTGAGCAGATCTATCGCTGCCGGGCGATCTTGTCGGGGGAGCCGTATCATCATGGGTGACGTGGGGCAGATGCCCTTTTTTGCTAATGTTTTCGGGTAGTTGGTTTTCCAATATATTTGTTGGATAGTTTTCGATCGGGACCGTGCGGATCTGCTCTGGTGATTGGGGGCGGTACGGGGTCAGGCCGCGACTGGAGGCGTTGCGGATGTCGTCGGATAGCATCGGAGTTCGTCGGACGCCCCGAGTAGCGGGCTGACCCCAGCGGAGGCGGTTCGGAGCTTGGGTTGGCTCGGGCGCCTCGGGCTGCTCCGATCCGGATCGGAGCCAGCTGTCGTATCCAACTCAGGCCACGACCAGCCCCGGATGGGGACATACACACGCAACTCACCCGAGGCATCGACCAGCTCCCATCCCACCGGAGTTACTTGTGTGTCCCCGCCCCGCCCCCAGGCACCTGCCCGGATCCACCGCGTCCAGCCGCCTCCAGCCACCGGTGGGCTCCGTCGCGACCGGCAGAGGCTGCTCAGACCCGGACACCTTGCCAACATTTTTGTTGGCATTACAGCCAACGCCTGGCACGATCGATGCATAGATCTCCGTTCGGAGGTCCCGCATGAAACCCGCTCTCACATCCCTGTTCGCCCCGCCCCTGGACCTGCTGGCGCCGGACTGCTGTGCGGTGTGTGGTGGGCCGGTCGGTGCCTCGTATCCGGGCTGGTGCCCGGACTGCTGGGCCGGGCTGCCGTGGTGGCCGCCGCTGACCTGTGCGGGGTGCGGGCAGCCGACCCTGGACGAGGATTGCCCCATGTGTGCTGCTGCTTCACGGCCCTGGGGCCGGATCGTGGCCGCGGTGCACTACCGGGACGAGGCGGCAGCGCTGCTGGCCCGGTGGAAGTACGGGCCCGAGCCCTGGCTGTCCCGCCCCCTGGGGCACTTGCTCACGCAGGCGCTGCGCCACGAACTGGTGGACCTCCCCGACCTCGTCGTGCCCATCCCCCAGTCCGACGTGGCGTGGCGGGAGCGCGGCTTCTCGCCCGCCCAGGACCTGGCGCGCGCCCTGGCACGGGCGCACGAGCGCCCCGTGCGGCACCCGCTCGTACGCGACCGCCGAGCGCCGGCCCAGGTCGGTTTGACCGCGGCCCAGCGCAGACGTAACGTGGACCGCCTCTTTCGCGTGCCCGCACTGCGGGCGCGCGCCCTGCGAGGGCGGCACGCGCTGCTCGTGGACGACGTGGTCACGACCACGGCCACGATCGGTGCGGCAGCCCGTCAGCTACGCCGCGCGGGCTGCGATCGGGTCACGGTCGCCGCCCTGGGCCGCTCCCCGGCCGAACGCGCGGACTAGGAGTGGACGTGTACGGAGCCCACCTGCACACCCTGCCCGGCGGTCTGGACCTGCTGGTCCTGCAACGGGACGGCCTGCACACGGCCGAGGCCACCCTCGTCCTGCGCGCCGGTCCCCGGTTCGAGGACGAAACCACCAGCGGACTGAGCCACCTGGTCGAACACATGCTGTTCCGGGGCACCGAGGCCTACCCCAGCCACCGCGACTTCCACTGGGCCGTGGAGGCCATCGGCGGCCCGCTGCAGGGCAGCACGGGCCGCGACATGTCCCTCTTCGGCCTGCTGGTGAGCCCCCGCGACATGGGCGACGCGCTGCACCTGCTCGCCGAGGCCACCCTGAGGCCGACGTTCGCCGACCTGGACCTGGAGCGCCGGCTGGTGCTCGAGGAGCTGCTGGAGGAGCGGGACGAGCAAGACCGGGACCTGGATCTGGAGAACCTCAGCCGCGCCCGGCTGTGGCCCACGGATCCACTCGGCATGCCCGTACTGGGCAACCGCGAGAGCCTGCTCGGCTTCGACACCGACGACGTACGCGCCTTCCACCGGCGATTGTTCCATGCGGGCAACGCCCTGCTGGTCGTCGCGGGTCCCCTGGGCCCGGACGAGGTCACGCCCCTGGCCGCGCGCGCGTTCCAGTCGATGCGGCCCGGCGCGGCCCTGGCCGCGCGCCCGACACGCCCGACGCGCCCGGGGCCGCACCTGGTCCACGTGGAGCACGACGCCAGCCAGGTGGAGGTGATGCTCAGCTTCCGCACGGTCGGCATCGACGATCCACGGGCCCAGGGCGTGGCCCTGCTGCAGATGATCCTCGGGGACGGCGTGACGTCACGGCTGCAATGGAACGTGTGCGAGCGCAGGGCGCTGGCCTACTCGATCAGTGTCGGGTACGAGCCCCTGTGGGGGGTGGGCATCCTGGACATCGAGGCCGCGGCTGCCCCCGAAGGCTACCTGGAGCTGGTGCGGGAGATGGTCGAGACCCTGCGCGACCTCAAGGAACGGGGGCCCACGGTCGAGGAGCTGGAGCGCGCGCGCCACCGCTACCGGCTGGCGCTGGAGTTCGCCATGGACTCCGCGTCGTCCCTGGTCGGGTTCCACCTGCACTACCTGTACGGCGTGCACTACGGCATCGCCGAGCGGCTGCGGCGCCTCGACACCTGGACCGTGGACTCCCTGCGCGCCCTCGGCCGGGAGATGCTGGCCCGCAGCGGCGCAGCGCTGGTCTCCGTGGGTCCCGCGCCCGATCTCGACCGTCGCAAGGTCGAGCAGC
>CAZXHG010000357.1:0-919 GCA_964639985.1 uncultured Rickettsiales bacterium | reverse complement strand
CCCCCCCCCCCCGGGGGCGCCCCCCGCGCCCCCCCGCCCCCAACCCCCCGGGGGGGCCCATTGCCCGGACGGTGGGACCCCTCACGCGCCCGTGCGCCCGTACCAATTGACGCATGCCGCGCCCCCGGCCTACGATCTGCGGACAGCATCATCGGCAACGTCGCTCCGCCGGAGCGCGTACGGCAAAGGACGTCACCATGGCCACAGCCATCGGCATCGACCTGGGCACCTCCAACTCCGTGGTATCCGTCATCCGCGAGGGGGTTCCGGTGGTCATCCCCGACACCGAGGGCAACCGCATCCACCCCTCGGTCGTCACCTTCGGATTCGGAGAGTCGGTCCTGGTCGGCTCAGCGGCCAAGGCGCAGCTGATCTACAACCCCACGGACACGGTGTTCTCGGCCAAGCGGCTGATCGGTCGTTCGATCTTCTCCGACGAGGTGTCCACGGCCCAGGAGATGCTGCCGTACTCCCTGGTGGCCGGCCCGCACAACGACGTGCGGGTCAAGGTCCAGGGCAAGATCTTCAGCCTGCAGGAGATCTCGGCGTACATCCTGCAGCACCTGCGGCAGGTGGCGGAGTACTACCTCGGCGAGCCGGTGGCCGAGGCCGTGATCACCGTACCGGCCTACTTCAACGACATGCAGCGACAGGCCACCAAGGACGCCGGCGCCATCGCCGGCCTGGAGGTGCTGCGCATCATCAACGAGCCCACGGCTGCGGCGCTGGCCTACGGCTTCGGCGCGGGCATCAACCGCACCATCGGCGTGTACGACCTCGGCGGCGGCACCTTCGACATCTCGCTGCTGCGGGTGATGGGGGACGTGTTCGAGGTCATCTCCACCTCGGGCGACACCTACCTCGGCGGCGACGACTTCGACCAGACCATCGTCGAGCACATGCTCAAGGGCTTCACCGA
>CAZXHG010000356.1:0-8299 GCA_964639985.1 uncultured Rickettsiales bacterium | reverse complement strand
CTATGGCGCGGCCGACGTCAGTGAATCGCGCTCAAATGGAGAAAGTCGAGTCTGACGTCTGGGGGAACACCCCAGACGAGTTCCACGGCATGGCCGATCCGACCGGCCAGGACGGTAACGTCTCCGTGGATCCCGGATTCCTGGACTACGATCCCGCAGCTACGGCCGACGACTGGGATCTCCACCTCACCCTGTCGTCATCCCTGGTCGATGCCGGTGATCCGGCCATCCTCGATCCCGACGGCTCCCGGTCCGACATGGGCGCCTACGGGGGGCCGTACGCAGCGTCCTGGGATCTGGACTGGGACGGCTACTCCGAGTGGTGGAGGCCTGGCGCCTACGACGCGGCCACGTCTGCGAACATGGACTGCGACGACCGGGACGACGCGGTGTACCCGGGCAGCGGGTGCTGAGTCCGCTCACCGCCCCAGGCAGACGAAATCCACGGTCGAGGAGATGTTCGAGTAGGCCTCGTCGCGTGGCACCGCGCCTACCCCACCGATGCGGAACCGGATCCCCGTGAGCACCCGGGGCCTCACCTGCCGCAGGATCGTGAGGATGGTCAGGATTGCCGCGAGACTGATCGAGCGTCGCATGATATCGCTCCGTGCTCCCACCTGCAGGGACACGCGAGCGGGGCGAAGAAGGAAAGAGAGAATCAGCGCAGCCGGGCCAGCTCGTCCTCGATGATCTCCACGAATGCGCTCGTCGGCTGGGCGCCCGAGAGGGGGCGGCCGTTGACGTAGAACATCGGGGTCCCGGTCACGCCGATCTGCGTGCCCTCGGCGTGGTCGTGCTCCATTTCGGCCGCGTGGCGATCGGAGTCCATGCACGACGAGAATGCGACGGTGTCCAGGCCCAGGACCGTCGCGTGCTCGACCAGTTGCTCGGCCGAGCTCTGCCGGGGGTTGTCGAACAGCCGGTCGAAGTAGGCCCAGTACAGACCCTGCTCCTGCGCGCAGGCCGCAGCCCGAGCCACGGGCTCTGCGCGGACGTGCTTTGGCAGCGGGAAGTCCCGCGCCACCACGCGCACCTGGCCGGGGTAGGTCTGCAGCAGCTCGTCCAGGGTGGCCCGGGCCTTGCCGCAGTAGCCGCACTGGAAGTCGAAGAACATCACGATGGTCACGGGCGCAGTCGGCGATCCGCGGAAGGGATCGTCGTCGGCGGACACGTCGACGCGGAACGGCTCCAGCAACAGCTCGACACGGTAGCGCGTGCGCAGCTCATCCGTGATCATGCCCCGCGCTTCGGTCTCCCGCTGGTCCTCCATGTGGGCCACGACCCGTTCGCGCAAGCCTTCGAAGTCCCCACTGGCTCGCGGAGGGTTCTCCTCGAAGAAGGCGAGCGCCTCCGCGTCGGTCACCGGGGCCACGCGGGCAGCAATCTCCCGTTCCCACCACTGCTCGACCGGCACGCCGGCCGCCGAGGCCTCCCGTGCAGCCAGCACCTCGGCAAGCTGATCCTGCAGCAGGAGGTCCACCTTGCCGTCGAATCCGACGATCGCCTTGTTGCGCTGGGCCAGACCGTCGTCGCCCAGGTCGGAGAACCGCAGCGGCACCCCGTCGACCGTGGCCAGCACGGGATCACCGCCAGCCAGGATGTCGACGACCGTGACCTCCTCGGCCGTGGCCAGGCCCGGCACGGCGAGGAGGAGGAGTACGAACAGGGCGGATCGGTTCATGGGGACTCCAGCCAGATGGGGTTGGTCAGGGCCCAGGCGTGGCCGCCGGACCAGACCGGGGAGAGGGAGGCGTCGCCTTCGGCCTCCACCAGGAGGTAGGTGCCGGGCTCGACCGGGGTGTCGATCTCGAAGACGAGGGGAGGGGTGCCGTCGGCGGTCCAGGTGTCGATGAGCTCGCAGCCGGCGTAGAGGCGGACCTCGTCCACGTCCATCCAGGACGGGGCGTAGACCTCGACGTGCAGGGTGGGGGTGTCGGCGACCAGGGTCTCGCCCACACCCGCGGTGTTGCCCTCGCCGTCGCTGGCCTCGGCCAGGACGAACGGGCCGGAGGAGATCACGGCCTGGCCGGCCCTGAAGGCCGCGAAGAAGCTGTCGAGGTCGGTCGCGTCGTCGTGCACCCAGGTCCGGGTGTTGCCCGGGCCGGGCAGCATGGAGTGGGTGTCGCTGACACCGGTGCCGACCACGCGATGGCCCTGGTCGAGGTGGCAGCACCAGTCCGCGATCAGCTCCTCGGCGTCGCCGTAGCTGCCGCCGTTGAGGATCTCCATGGCGTCGGGCACGTCGTAGAAGTCGGGATCCCCTACCTCGCATTCGTCCGGGTCGTACCCCGCGAACGTGAACATGCCCGGCGACCGGCCGTGGTTGACCTGGACCATGCCGGTCTCGCCCACGATCCCGCGGAACTGGTCGAACAGCTCCGAGGTGGTCACCTGCTGCTCCCACCACAGGGGCGTGCCGTTTCCGGCCAGGGTGGTGTCGACGGTCGCCGGGTAGATGTTGAAGTGGCCCCGCATCACGGTGGAGACCTCGACGCTGGGCACGGAACGGACCCACGGGGTGATCTCCATGGCCTCGTAGACCTCGGTGTAGTCCGCGATCAGGTCGTGCTCGGTGGCGATGTGCAGCTGCAGGTCGTTGACCGCCGCGGACGCGGCCCGCTCCTCCATGGAGGTGCGGCCATCGTTGGACGGGCCGTGCACGTGGGGATCGGCGCTGGCCCAGCCGGGCGTGTCGTAGGCCTGGGTCAGGGACAGCGTGACCTCGGTGGTCTGGCCGATCGTCACCTCCACCCCGTCCTCGCTGGCCAGCTCGTAGCGGTACCCGCGCACGGCCTGCAGGTTCCACGTGCCTGCGGGCAGGGGCACGTCCACGGGCTCGCCCAGGACCCACACGGCCTTGCGCGCCCCGCCGGGGCGGCGCTCACCGAGTCGCCCGTCCGCGGGCTGGGGATCGTCGTCGGGGAACTTCACGTACACCAGCGCCGGGAGGGGGTCGCCGGCCTCGTCCACGGTCTGCAGGCGGAGGATCCCGGTGGCGGGCAGCTCCAGATCCTGCTCGACCGCCTCACCGTCCACCAGCGCCACGGCCACGGGCTCGGACCGGCCGCGGCCGTCGGACTGCACCACCGGGGTGGCGTCGTCCGGATCGGACCAGGCGCGCAGGGCCAGCGCGTTGGCCGAGGGGTGGGCCAGGCTGCTGTACTGGCCCGCGCCCGCGGGCAGGGGCACCTGCTCGTTGTAGCCGTCGCCCACGGCCACGAGCTGCGCGGCACCCGCATCCCAGGTGATCGCGTAGCTGCCGTCCGCAGCGGTCACGGCCAGGGTCAACGGCTGGCCCGTCTCGTCGGTGAGGAACACGCGCGCGCCCTCGATGGGCTCGCCGCTGCCCTCCTCGGTCAGCACGCCCTGTACCGTCGCCTGCTCGCGATCCTGGATCTCCCGTCGGCGGATCTCGAGCGTGGCCAGGTCGCGAGCCACGCCCAGGTAGCGGGTGTAGGTGGTGGACTCACCCGTGGCCAGCACCACCTCGGGGCCCATGCCCACGCTCAGGCCGAGCATGTCGTTGACCAGGCTCAGCGCGCCCTCGCCCGCGAACACGCCGTCGGACGGGAACAGGCCCAGGGTCACGTCGTTGCGCCGCGAGATCATCGGCAGCAGATCCCGGCCTTCGTCCGGCACGTCGCCGTTGACGCCCACGCCGGGCACGAAGTCGTCGAATGTGGACAGGTTGCGGATCCCCGCGTCCACGAACCGGAACTCGAGCTCGCCACCCCCGTCGTAGGTGACGGTGGTGTCCAGTCGCAGCAGCTCCGTGCCCGGCTCCAGGGTCCAGATGTGCTCCACGAGCAGGTCGAGCGCGGGGAACAGGCCCGGGTTCTCCAGCACGCCCTCCAGCAACTGGAACGGGCCGTCCACGCCCGTGGCGCGCACCACGGCCGGTCCGCCATCCGTGCCGTCGGCGATCACCTCCAGGGTGTCCGGCGTGAGCACGCGGCCGGTGTTGAACAGCAGCGTGAACTCGTCGAGGCCGTCCCGGCCGGCCTGGTCTGGGGGGCGCACGAGATCGGCGTCGACCAGGGTGCCGGGCAGGCGCAGGTGGTTGTCCCCCTCGCGCCAGCCCTGCAGCACGAACCTCACCCGGTCGTTGTACAGCAGGATGTCGCCCGGCTGGCTCTCCGCGGCCAGGCCGCCGACGAAGGCGCCCTCGTGCTCGTCGCCGAGCACGCCGGCGCGTGCCTCGTCCGGGCCGAGCGCCACGGTCAGGTCGATGGAGGGCGGCTCCACGGCCGCGGAGTCATCGTCGTCGTCGGCCGGGGGCACCTCGTCGGGTCCGTCGTCGCAGGCCACGAGGACCAGCAAGGGCAACAGCAGCAGGGGGAGGCGTGTCGGCATGCGCATCAATGTAGGCGCGCGCGGGCGATCAGTACAGCGAATCCACCCAGGTGACGTAGCTGATGCCCGAGCCGAGCTCGGTGTTGAGCCGCCAGGTGGGCACGGCGTCGGGGTCCACCACGTCCACCTGCCCGGCCGTGGACCAGGTCACGTGGGTAAGGCCGGCGTCGGACCGCATCACGTCACCCATCGCGAAGTTGTAGATGGGCGGGTCGGCGTGGAACTGCCACACCTCGGAGGCGGTGAACCCGTCGAACGCGTACTCCACGACCCGCGAGTTCAGCGCCACGGGCTCGTTGTTGTCGAACACCAGCAGCCCACCGTCCAGCACGTCGAACTGGTGTTGGTGGTGGGGGAACTCGCCGCTGTCGAGGGTGAAGTCCGACAGCTCGCCGCCGAACGTCCACACCAGCTCGCCGCTGGCGCGGTCCACCTTCCACAGGGCGTGCAGGTTGTGGCTGGACAGGTAGTAGGCGTCCTCGTCGGGCTCGTAGTCGATGGCGCCGCAGTGGGTCCAGTCCGCGCCGGGCGGCACGGCCGCCGGGTCGTAGGGGATGTCGTCCCACGCCGACCAGATGTCGGTCAACGTGCCGTCCGGGGCGCGCTCGGTGATCTTGTCGCCGATGATCTCCTCGCCCTCCACGTCGCGTCTGTCCTCGGCCAGGGTGGCCAGGGTGCCGTCCGGGAGCTGGGCGAAGTCGTGGTGCGCGCCCGGGATCTCGTAGACCTCGGTCTCGGTGCCGTCCCAGGAGACCCACACGATCTCGTGCACCGGATCGTCGGGCTGGGACCCGTACGTGGGGAAGGCGTCGTACAGGATCCCCGATCCGTCCGCGGCCACGACCACGCGGCCGATGGCGGTCTGGGAGCGCTCGTCGAGGTGCCACCACAGGTAACGACCCTCGGTGTCCACCACCACCACGGCCAGGGGCGCGGTGAGCATGGACGTGAGCAGGTAGCCGCCGGGCTGCTGGGTGGCGTCGAACACCTGCACCGACAGGTCGGGCAGGGAGGTGGGGGTCGGGCCGGTCTGCACGGTGAAGGAGCTGGTGACGAGGAAGGCCGAGTCCATCCACTCGCCGCCGACGCCGGACAGGCTGCAGGCGTACTCGGTGTCGGACCTGAAGCCTCGCATCACCACCTCGTGAGCGGTGGCTGCATCGCTCTCCGTCGCGTAGACGGCGGCGGTGTCCTCGGCCCAGCAACTCAGCTCGGTCGTGCTCGGGTCGTCCGTGGACCATCGCACGGTGGCCACCGTGGGGATCACCTCGCTGACCTCGACCTCGACCTCGACGTGGATGACGGGATCGGACGAGTCGTCGTCGTCGGCCGCGGAGTCGTCGTCCGGCGGATCGGGGGGATCGGTGGGGCAGCCCAGCAGCGCGACCGTCAGCAGGACGACCGGCAGCGGGTGACCGCGGGTCACGTCAGCCCCACGGGTCGTACTCGTCCTCGGTCTCCTCTTCCTCCTCGGCGGGCGGCTCCTCCTCGGCGGGCGGCTCCTCCTCGGCGGGCGGCTCCTCCGCGGGCGGCTCCTCGGCGGGCGGCTCCTCCGCGGGCGGCTCCTCGGCGGGCTGCGTGGGACCGACGTCCCACCCGACCGTGCCGCTGGTGTCGCCCTCGGTCGCCTCCTCGGCGCCCTCCTCGCCCTCTTCACCCTCTTCGCCCTCGCCCTCCCACTGGGCCTCGACGTTGTCGCCGCCGCCCTGGCGCTTGCGCTGCCGTTCGGCCTTGCGGATGAGGCGCTCCTGCTTCTTCTTCTCCTCCTCGGTGAGCTCCTCGACGCCCTCCTCCTCGGTCTCGACCGCGACCTCCTCCTCCTCCTCGTCCGGCCGGCCGATGCCGACGACGGGCTGGGGGATGGAGGAGGTGGAGAGGATGTGGAACTCGACGCGCCGGTTGACCTGGCGCGCGGCCTCGGAGGTGTCGGGCAGGATCGGGGAACTCTCGCCGTAGCCCTTGGGCTCGAGCAGGTCCATGGACACGCCCGCCTCGATCAGCAGCGCGGCGATGGCGTCGGCGCGCTGCTGGGAGATGGTGAGGTTGCTCTTCTCCGAGCCCTTGTCGTCCGTGTGGCACTGGATCTCCAGCGAGGTGATCGCCGGGTAGGCCTTGAGGATGCGGGAGATGTCCATGACCACGGCCGAGGCCTCGTCGTCGAGGTCGGCGCGGCCCGAGGCGAACGTGATCGGCTGGTTGATGCTGATGCGCGTCCACTCGCCGGTGACCATGGCCAGGGCGCTGTCCGGGCAGCCGTCGTGGTCGTCCACCGCGTTGAGGGTCTCGGCGTCGGCCGGGCACAGGTCGTCGCGGTCGGTGAGGCCGTCGCCGTCCTTGTCCGGGTCCTCGTCCGGGCAGCCGTCGCCGTCCTCGTTGCCGTTGAAGTTCTCGGCCTCGTCCGGGCACTGGTCCTCGCCGTCGAGGAACGAGTCGTCGTCGTTGTCCCGGTCCGGGCAGCCGTCCGTGTCCTCGAACCCGTCCGCGTCCTCGGCGTCCTTGCGGCAGCCGTCCACGTTGTCGGAGATGCCGTCGCCGTCGGTGTCCTTCTCGGCCAGCGGCTCGTACTCGGTGGCCCTGGCGTAGGTGACGCCGGCCATGATCATGCCGTCGGGCATGCCGTAGCCGTCGTTGAATCCGCGGCCGCCGCCGATGTCGATGCGCAGGCCCTTGCCCGGGAAGATGCGCGCGCCCGCGAACCAGTGGGCGGGCCCGGTGCTTGTGCCCTCGCCGCCGGTGGCGGCCATGATCTCGCCGGCGATCTGCAGCTGCTTGAACGGCCGCACGCCCACGCCGAAGCGGAACACGAACTCGTGCTGCACGGACAGGTCGATGGCGTTCATGGCCATGGCCTTGGAGCGCAGCCGCGGGCCGAGGTTGATCATCGCCTGCAGCGGACCGGTGCGCAGCTCGCCGATCACCGTGGGCTCGATGCGTACGGCCGGATCGCCCACCCCGGAGCTGGCGTGGGAGATGGGGAAGGTCAGCGGCAGGGCGAAGGCCAGGCCGTAGAACCGCCGGCCCGGGTTGAAGATGGTGGCCTTGGGGGTCAGCCGCAGGTCACCCACGCCGCCGCCGGTGAGGCTGTCCCAGTCCAGCACGCCCTCACCCATGCGGGCGAAGTGGATCGGCAGCTGCACGGCCACGTCGGCCGGGCCGAAGCCGATGGCGCCCTGTAGGTCCATGTTCACCATGGTCTGCACCAGGGAGTAGTCGTACTGGCCGCCCTCGAGCGGGTACAGCGGGTGCTCCTCCACGTGCAGCAGCAGCGGGTCCTTGACGTAGCTGAAGTGTGCGCCGAACGAGGGCTTGAGCAGCCCCAGCACCTCGGCGCCCTCGGTGCCGAACAGGCCCATGGCGTCGGCGTTGGCGCGCATGTGGTGCAGCTCGATGGCAGGCTTCTCCTGGGCGGCCGCGGGCTTCGGGGTCAGCGCGCCGCCCGAGGCGAGGACCACACCGAGAAACAGGCCCAGGAACCGCGGGTGGCGGCGCAGGCCCAGCAGCAGCAGGCCGGCCAGCACGGCCAGCGCGGGCAGCGCGGGCGGCGCGGGCGCGCGGGAGGAGCCGTCGAAGGAGCAGCCGCCACCGCCGGACACGGTGTACTCGGGCTCGTAGCAGTCGAACTCCTCGTCGGTCAGGCCGTTGCAGTTGTCGTCGATGTCGTTGCAGATCTCCACGGCGTCGGGGCTGATGTCGGCGTTGTAGTCGTCGCAGTCCCCCTCGTTGGCCGTGTAGCCGTCGGTGCACTCGTTGTAGCCGTCGCCGTCGTCGTCCACCTCGGTGGGGTCGAGGTAGCCGTCGCAGTCGTTGTCGATGCCGTCACAGCGCTCGTTGGCGCCCTGATAGGTCAGGGGATCGGTGTCGTCGCAGTCCCCGTCGCAGAGGGTCCAGCCGTCGCCGTCGTAGTCCAACTCTTAGCACCACTCAAACAAGAAGCTGGTGTGCACGC
>CAZXHG010000355.1:0-8400 GCA_964639985.1 uncultured Rickettsiales bacterium | reverse complement strand
GTCGTTCATGTACTCGGCGTGCATGGTGGCCTCGTAGAACTCCACGTCCAGCCACGACGAGGCGGACGCGCCGTGGGTGCCGTCCTCGGACAGGTCCCAGCCGATGTCCTGGCCGGAGAAGAACACCTTGCCGCCGCCGTCGAGGTAGGCGGTCAGGGCGGCCTTCTCCTCGTCCACGAAGTGGGGGAAGTACCAGCCCGCGTTCCACACCACCACCTCGAAGCGGGACAGGTCCAGGGTGTCGAAGTCCACCTCGCTGCGCCACACCACGTGGTCGTACCCGGCCGCGGTCAGGGTGTCGGAGAAGTACGTGTCGTAGTCGTCGCCGCCGTCGGCGTCCACCAGCAGCACCTCGGCGCCGTAGGTGAGCACGTCCACCGCGGTGGTGACCGCGGGCTCGTCGAGGCCCTCCGGCGTGGCCTGCAGCGACAGGGACAGGGAGCCGGGCATGCCTGCCGGGTCGACGTCGACCTGCACGGTGACCGCCGCGCCCGAGTCCAGGGCTACCGGCGCGTCGAGGTCGGCGTCCGGCGAGGAGGCGGTCACGGACCAGCCGGCCGCCGCATCCGCCTCGACGGCCACGTCGACGGTGTCGGCGGCGCGACCACTGTTGACCACGGTGAAGGTGAAGGTGCGGGTCTCGTCCGCCTCCATGACCACCCCGTCGGGCTCGGTCTCCACGACGCGCAGCGAGTGCTCGGGCGGGGCCTCGGTGGTCAGCGCCTGCAACACCTCGCGGGTGGCGTCGTCCTGCACAAAGGCCACGAACTGCAGCTCGTCGGCCTCCCAGTCGCCGGTCAGCTCGAAGGTCAGGTCCACGGCCTGCTCCTCGCCCGGGCCGATGGTGATCGGCGTGCCGTCGGCGTCGGGCAGCATCCCGATCACTCCATCGTGGAACTCGGACTCGCCGTTACTGCCCGGCGCGGTGTCGAAGACCACGAAGCGCTGGGTGGCCATCACCCGCAGCTGCAGGTCCAGGGCGTGATCCAGGGCGTCCGTGGCCAGCAGCTGCACCTGCAGGTCGTGGGTGCCGTCGCCGGGGTCGATCCAGGTCAGGCCCAGGTCCACGAGCAGGTCGCCGGCATAATAGGCGGCGATGTCCGACGTGTAGTTGCCGCCGTACCACGACAGGTCGTACAGCCCGTCGATGATCGTGTCGGGTACCCCGTCCACGCCGTAGTAGGCGACCCGGGCGTCGTAGTCGGCGGTCGACGTCAGGTAGAACGGGTCGGCCGGGTCCGGCCAGTCCGGGTGGATCTTGGCCGGCACCACGTTGCCCACGCCCACGGCCTCGAGGAAGGCGTCGATGGTGGGGTTCTGGGCCGCGCACGGCCCGCAGCCGGTGTTGGTGAACTCCTCCAGTAGCAGCTGCTTGATGCCCGTGGGCGCGACCACCACCTCGGCCGTGTCGGAGGTGTCGTCATCGGTGAACTGGGTGTCGTCGTCGTCCGCGCTGACGTCGTCGTCGTCGCTGATGTCGTCATCGTCGTCCGTGGGGCAGCCCAGCAGCAGGGTCAGCGCGCAGAGCAAGGCGAACCGGTGTGAACGGGTCATGGGGCCCTCCAGGGGTGGGTATGTTCGACTGGATATCAGAACGGGCGATTTCGCGCGGGCCGGCGGAGGCCGATCAGGGCAGGGCGCCCTCGGCGATCCAGGACGTGACCGAGTCCATCACCTCGGTGTTCAGCGGCTCGGCGTCCAGCGGCATGCGCTCACCCGATCCGCCCACGTCCTTCTGGCCGCCCTGGAGCTTGTGCAGCAGGTAGCTGCCCTGGGCATCGCCCGGCTCCACGCGGCTCATCTTGGGTGCCTGGATGGCCGGGACCGAGACCAGGGCGGCATGGCCGTCGACCAGCGACAGGCCCCCCTGGGCGGCGTCGGTGTGGCAGGGGCTGCAGCGCGACTGGATCATCGGATCGATGTCCACCGCGTACGACAGCGGCGGGCCGGTGTCGTCGTCGTCGTCCGTGGCCGAGTCGTCGTCGTCCGCGGTGTCGTCGTCGTCCGTGGCGGTGTCGTCGTCGTCCGCGGTGTCGTCGTCGTCCGTGGCCGAGTCGTCGTCGTCCGTGGCGGTGTCGTCGTCGTCCGCGACGTCGTCGTCTGACGGACAGCCGGCCATCAGGACCAGGGAGCACAGCAGGGCCAGCCAGTGGGTGCGCAGCATGGTTGTCTCCAACGCTCGGTGTGGCGTGCTCCGTCAGGGATAGCAGAACGCGCGTGTACCGCGCACGGATCGATTCAGGGATCCGCGCCCGCGGCGATCCAGTTGCGGATCAGGTCCAGCTCGTCCAGCGTCAGCGGCTTGGCGTTCTCGGGCATGTCGGCCCCGGAGCCACCGACCTTCTTCTGGCTGCCCTCGAGCTTGTGGATCAGGTAGCTGTTGGGGATGGAGTAGGGCGACACGCGCGACATCTTCGGGTTCTGGTGTGACGGCTCGTCCACCAGGGCCTCCCAGCCGTCGACCAGGGACAGGTACCCCTGCATGGACGTGGTGTGGCACGGCTGGCAGTTGTACTGCAGCATCGGATCCACGTGGGAGGCGTACGACGGCGGGTCGACACTCGTGTCGTCGTCGCCGGTGTCGTCGTCGTCCGCGGCGGAGTCGTCGTCGTCGGTGGCGGAGTCGTCGTCGTCCGCGGCGGAGTCGTCGTCCGCCGCGTCGTCGTCGTCGTCGGCCTCCTCCGTGGGGCAGCCGAGCACCAGGGCCAGCGTCAGCGGGAACAGCCAGAACCATCGAGTCATGGGTACCTCCGGGAAATCGGCCGACAAAGTTCAGTGAAATGAGTCTGCGGTCAAGGGTTTTTTCCGGTTCTTGGGAATGGGCGTGTGGATCCTGGCGGCGACGTTTGCCTCGGTGCTGGCCTGGATCCCGGTGGAGGACGGCGAAGAGGGGGGGGGCGAGGAGTGACTCGAAACAGGGTGCCGCGGATACCGGGTTTCTGGGGGATTTCGGCTTTATCTCGGGGGTACCGCTGATCTAAAATGTACTAGGTGGCCGAAGTAGTACCCACGACAGGACACGACCTCCCGGGTATCCCCTTCGGCAAGTACCGGATCCTGCGCAAGCTGGGCCAGGGCGGGGTCGGCAGCGTGTACGAGGCGCTGCTCCCCGGGCCGATGGGGTTCAGCAAGCGGGTGGCGATCAAGCGGCTGCGGCCCGCGGTGGTGTCCCAGAATCCGTGGCTACGCGAGGCCATGGTCAACGAGGCCATCATCGGGGGCATGCTGCACCACGACAACATCGTGGACGTGCTGGAGTTCGACCGCGCGGGGCGTCACTTCTACATCGCCATGGAGTACGTGGACGGCCTGACCCTGGCCGAGATCGTGCGCCTGTGCCGCGTGCGGCAGACCCTGTTGCCCCGGTTCGCGGTGATCAGGCTGGCCCTGGACGTGTGCCGCGGCCTGCACCACGCGCACCGGCTGCGGGGCGCGGACGGCCGCCGGGTGGGGCTGGTCCACCGGGACCTCAAGCCGTCCAACATCATGGTCAGCCGCTCGGGCACGGCCAAGATCCTCGACTTCGGCATCGCCAAGGCCGCGACCGTGGCCCTGGACACCACCACCCAGGCCACGGTCAAGGGCACGCCGCGCTACATGTCGCCCGAGCAGATCACCGGCGGCCGCCTGCTGGGGCCGCCGTCGGACCTGTTCTCCCTGGCCACGGTGCTGTACGAGCTCGCCACCCTGGAGCCCGCGTACCAGGGATCGTCGATCGTGTCGCTGGCGCTAAAGATCGTGGACGAGGAGCCCGCGGCCCTGGCCTGGCACGCCGACGACATGCTGCCCGGGCTGGGACCGGTGCTGGAGTTCGCCCTGGCCAAGCGGCCCAACGAGCGATACGCCTCGGCCCAGGCCATGGCCGGGGACCTGCGCCGGCTGGCCCGTCGCTACCCGTCCGAGGCGGACATGGGCGAGGTGATCGGGCGGCTTCTGCCCGCGCGAGACCGCTCGGGCGTGGTCCTCGTGCGCAGCCCGGGCGACATCGACCGGGACGCGTCCGTGGTCCCGCTGGAGGTGCCCGCGTTCGACCCCCAGGCCGCGGACGTGCCCCCGCTGGATCCACGGTCGGCGGGGTGGCGGCCCTTCCTGGCGGCCTTCGACGTGGTGCAGACCTCGGACGACATCGACGTCAGCAGCAGCTGGCTGGACCTGGACGCCGGCGTGCTGGAGGACGCGGACGACACCGACACCTCGGAGACCCGGGATCTGCACCTGGTGACCACGCTGACCCAGGTGAGGCGCGTGGCCCGGGGGGTGCTGGCCGACCTGGCCGAGCGGGTTCGGGGTGTGGTGAGGCCCCGGCCGCCGAGCGCCGACATCCCGGCATTGCCCCAGTGGGCGATCGCCCGGCTGGCCGACGAGCCCGAGACCGGGACCGTACCCGCGTTGCCAGACTGGGCCATCGAGCGGCTGGCCATGCGGGACGGGACCGGCATCATCGTGCCCCTGCCCGACTGGGCGATCGCGCGGCTGCGGGGCGACGAGCCCGGTGTGGAGGCGCTGCCCCTGCCCGACTGGGCGATCGTGGACCTGGTCGAGGACGACCACGACGGGCTGCCGTTCCTGCCCGAGGCCGCGGTCCTGCATCTGGCGACTGCGGCCGCGTTCCGCCGCACCGCCCTGCTCGCCGTGGGTGCCGCGGCCGTGGCCGCGACCGCCCTGCTCTCCCTCGGCGCAACTCTGCTGTAGGTCGGTTCAAGGAGCGCAGCGACGGAACCGACACCTCCGCCGCCCCCGAACATCTCTTGCACTTCTCCCCTCGCTGGGCGATATATCTGGCCGACGTGGAGGCGCCTGATGGCTCACGCTCTGGCCCTGGACAGCCGGGATGTCGCGCTCGACCTGCACAGCCTGCTGAGGGATCTCGACCCGGCACGCTGGCGTGACGAGCTCGAGGCCGGTGCGCGCCAGCGGGTCGAGGAGCTGCAGGGGCGGATCGTCGAGCTGCAGGACAGCTTCGAGCAGAAGGCGGGCACGTACTCCGACGAGACCCTCAGGTCGCTGAACGACACCGTGGACTCGCTGTCGGCGATGATCGGCGAGCACATGCCGGCCGATGGCCTGTCCATGGCCGACGTGCGGGCCGAGTGGATGGACTTCCGCGACAGCATGCAGCCGGCCTACGAGGGCCTGGCCGACACCCTGCGCCGCGCGCGCATCCACGTGCCGTCCCTGCGACCGACCAACTACGCGCGCAACGCGTTCCACGTGGCCTCGGCCGTGCTGTGCATCGTGCTGGTGGAGTCGGTGCTGTCCCCGGGGTTCATGAAGCTGGCCGCCTTCAGCACGGCCATGTCCGCCTGGACCATGGAGATCGGCAAGCGCCGCAGCTCGCGGGTAGACCGCATCACGTGGTGGGTGTTCGGCAAGATGGGCCACCCCTACGAGCGCCACCGGATCAACTCCGCGACGTGGTACACGTCAGCGCTGCTGCTGCTGTCGCTGACCGGATCCAAGACGGTGTGCGCGGTGGCGCTGGCCGTGATGGGCCTGGCCGACCCGGCCGCGGGCCTGATCGGGCGCCGCTTCGGACGCATCAAGCTGGTACACGGCCGGTCGCTGGAGGGCACGGCCGCGTTCGTGGTGTTCGGCACGCTGGCCAGCCTGGGCGCGCTGCACGTGTGGCACCCCGAACTGGGGCCGACCCTGATGATCGGCGTGACCCTGGCCGCGGTCCTGCCCGCGGCCCTGGCCGAGCTGCTCGCCTACCGCATCGACGACAACCTGCTGGTACCGGCCGCGGCAGCCGCCGGTGCGCTGGTGTTCCTGCTGGTGACGGGGACGCCGCTCAACTAGCGATTCCCCGGATCCACCGTCTCTGCCGGTCTACCCCCGTCCGCCTCCTCGTCCCCCAGCAGGTAGTGGCGGAACCACTGCAGCTCCCGCGTCTGGTAGTCCAGCATGTGCACCGGCCGGTTGATGCCGTGGCCCTCGCCCTCGTACAGCACCAGCCGTGACGGCACGCCGTTGAGCTGCAGGAAGGTGAACATCTCGATGGACTGGCGGGGGTCCACCGGCTTGTCGCGCGTCCCGTGCATGATCAGCGTGGGCGTGACCATGGCGGCGGCCCGCGACGCGGGCGAGTCCTCCCACAGCCGGGCGAGGTCCTCGGACCACGGCCGGCGATACGAGTCGATCAGCAGCTGGGGGTTGGACTGGCCGAAGGCGGACACGTAGTTGAACAGCCCGGCGATGGAGACCGCCGCAGCGAAGCGGTCCGTGCGTGACACCACCACGTTGGTCATCAGCCCGCCGTAGGAGTAGCCGGTGAAGCCCATCCGCTCGGGGTCGGCGATGCCCTGCTCCACCAGCGCGTCCACCGCGGCCATCAGGTCCGCGTAGTCGTCGCGGCCGAAGCCGCGGTAGATGGCCTGCTGGAAGTCCGCGCCGTAGCCCGTACCGCCGCGGGGGTTGGCGATGAACACCGCGAACCCGTCGTGGGACAGCACGTGCCAGGGGTAGCGTGTGGTCCAGCCGTTGCCGTAGCGGTAGTACGGCCCGCCGTGCATCTCGATGATGGTGGGGTGGTCGCCGGCGCGCTCCGCGCCGGGTGGGAGGAACAGGAACCCCTCCACGGTCACGCCATCGTCCGCGCCGGGCAACTGCAGCAAGGTGGGCGCGACCAGGCCCAGGGCCGCGGCCTCGTCGTCCGTGCTGTCCAGCAGGTGGGGGCCGCCCCCGCGCAGCTTGCGCACCCACAGGCTGCCGGGCCGGTGCAGCTCACTCTCCACGTACGCCAGCATGGTAGCCGTGGCGCTGTACCCGCCCAGGTCGCCGGCCAGCGCGGTGACCGGGTCCACCCGGCCGTCCGGGTATCGGATCCGCACCAGGTCGTAGCTCGTGCCCGCGGCCGCGGTGACCAGCAGGCCGCGGCCGTCCGCGGACCATCGCGGCGCCACCGAGGGCACCGGGCCCTTGCCACCCAGGTGCCAGTGGAGCGACTCGGTCAGCACCATCTGCTTGTCCGTGGCCACCTCGCGCACGACCACGTCCTTGAGGTTGAGGTACGCGCGCCCGTCCGCGTCGCGATCGGTGAACCAGGCCAGCAGCCTGCCGTCCGGGGAGAACGCGGGCAGAGAGCTGTGCCGGGCCGGATCGGACAGCGCGGTCAGCTCGCCCGTATCCAGGTCGAGCAGGCCCACGAGCTGCTCGTCGTCCACCAGGGACGAGAAGCGCGGGTTGTAGCTCAGGGCCACGGTGTCACCCATCGGTGACCACGCCACGTGCGTGACGTACAGCGGCGGCTCGGTGAGCTGCTCGGAGTCCCCCACCGGGCCGGCGTCATCCGCCGAGGCGATCCACAGCTGGGGGAAGCCGGTGGGATCCTCCAGCCGGTCGTACACGGTGAAGTCGCCCTCGGGGAGCGCCTCGGTCTCCTCGATCGCCTCGGTCTCCTCGATCTCCCCGGTTTCCCCGGCCTGCTCCTCCTCGACCTCGGCCCCCTCCGCCAGCACGGCCAGGCGCTCCCCGTCCGGGGCCCACCAGAACCCGTGCACGCCGTCCTCGAAGTCCGTGATCGGCCGGGGCTCGGACCCGTCGAGGGGGTTGAGCCACACCTGGGTCGGGCCGTCTCTCCGGGCCAGGTAGGTCAGGGCCCCGTCCGGCCGCCAGCGGGGCGTGCGCGCGCCCTCCTCGGCCCACGTGATCTGGCGGGTGGTGGCCGCCTTGACGTCGGCCAGCCAGATCTGGGACGTGCGGTCGTCGTCGGCCAGGGAGCGCTGGGTGCGCACGTAGGCCACGTGCTTGCCGTCCGGCGAGATCTGCGGGCTGGTCAGCACGGGCAGCTCGAGGAACGACTCGATGGTCAGGGTCTCGCCGGCCGCGGCGGCCAGGGGCAGGGCGAGGGCGATGGCGGCGAGCGCCGCCAGCGTGCATGGGCTCATGGAGTTTCCTATTCGGTGCGGGCCTTGGCCTGGACGGTCTCCACCCGCCGCTCGGTCGACTGGTTGACCAGGGTTCGGCAGTCGGAGGTGGACAGCACCAGGGTGCGGCCCGTGTCCAGGTTGGTCAGGCGGAAGTCGCGGGAGCGGAAGTCCGAGGAGCGGGTGTAGGTGCCCACCAGCGCGGCCCAGCCGGCGAACCACTCCTCCTGGCTCAGCTGCACCTTGTTGCCGGCCACGGTGACCACGGTGGCCGCGTGACTGTACCGCACGGCGATGTCGTACTTGCCGTCGTCCGTGGCCACCACGTTCACGTCCCGCAGCGCTCGCCGCTCCGGATCGCTGGTGGTCAGCGCGGCCTCGACCTCCCCGGTCCAGACCGCGGACGGGTCGGCCGTGCCACCGCTGGAGGCCGACGGCTGGTCCCCCCACACGGTGGGGATCGGCGCGGGCTCCTCGGGCTCGACCGGCTGCGCTGGCGCGCCCGGCGTGGGGCCGGTGGCGGCCTGGGCCTGCT
>CAZXHG010000354.1:0-8430 GCA_964639985.1 uncultured Rickettsiales bacterium | reverse complement strand
GAGCCAGGGGGCGCCCTTCCTGCTCAACTTCGACGAGCGCTCCATGGCGGGCATGCTGCGCCAGGCCCACGAGGCGGGCGTGGGGGACCGGATCCACGCGGGCAACGTGCACGACTACGCGTCGGTGGGCTGCCTGGAGAACACCATGGTGGGCAACGACCGCTCCGGTACGGTCGACTGCAACCTCAACCTGCTCAAGGCCGTGGAGCTGGCCCTGGCCGGTGGCCGCGACCTGGTGCCGGCCGTGGACCCGGTGACGGGCAAGGTGGCCCGCATCACCCAGGACGGGCCTGCCACGGGGGACGCCACGCAGTTCAGGACGTGGGACCATTTCTGGGCCGCGTACGCGGAACAGACGCGGTACATCGTCGAGCGTTGCGTGGACCTGTACGAGCTCAGCGAGTCGGTGCGCGCGGAGTTCAGCCCCACCCCCTACCTGTCGTGCCTGGTGCGCGGCTGCGCCGAGCAGGGCCTGGACATCACCGGGGGTGGCGCGGAGCTGAACTTCGTCACCATCGAGGGGGTCACCTTCGCCACCACCGTCGACTCGTTGCTGGCCATCAAGCACCTGGTGTTCGACGAGCGCCGCTGCACCATGGCCGAGCTGCTCGCGGCCCTGCGCGACAACTGGGAGGGCCACGAGGCGCTGCAGGCGCGGGCCCTCCACAAGGCCCCGAAGTTCGGCCGGGATGACGACAAGGCCGACGCCATGGCCGAGGCCGTGATGAGGTCGTGGACGACCGAGACCTGGCGGTACCGCACCCGCTCCACGGGCCGGCGGTTCCGGCCGGGCATGCTGTCGTGGAACTACTGGGTGGGTGACGGGTACGTGATGGCCGCCTCGGCCGACGGCCGGCCCCAGGGGCAGTTCCTCTCCAACGCCATCTGCCCGTCCAACGGCGCGGACACGCGCGGGCCCACGGCCAACACCAACTCCGTGGGCAAGGCGCTGGGCGGGCGCAGCGATGACGGCGCCGGCGACTGGCAGGACTACGTCAACCTGCTGCCCAACGGAGCCAGCCACACGATCACCTTCAACCCGTCGCTGCTGCGCGATGCCGAGCATCGGGACAAGCTCAAGGCCTTCCTGCGCGGGTATGCCGCCAACGGCGGTACGGCCCTGCAGGTCAACGTGGTGGACTCGGAGCTGCTGCGCGAGGCCCAGCGACACCCGGCCGACCACCGCCACCTGCTGGTGCGGGTCACCGGGTACAACGCCTACTTCGCCTCCATCGGCCGCGAGCTGCAGGACGAGCTGATCGCCCGGGAGTGCCACGAACGATGGTGACCGAGGGCACGGTCCTGAACATCCAGCGCATGTCCACCGAGGACGGCCCGGGCATTCGCACGACCGTGTTCTTCAAGGGCTGCACGCTGGCGTGCACCTGGTGCCACAACCCCGAGAGCATCGATGCGCGCCCGCGGGTGGTATGGAATGGCGAGCGGTGCATCGGCTGTCACGACGCCCTGGCCGTGTGCCCCACCGGCGCGCTCGCGGATACTGGGGACGGGATCCGCGTCGATCCCGATCGCTGCGAGCGCTGTGGCACCTGCGTGGAGGAGTGTCCCAGCGGCGCCCTGGAGGTGCTGGGCCGCGCCTGGACCGTGCACGCGCTGGCCGCGGAGGTGGCCAAGGACCGCGCCTGGTTCGAGCGCTCCGGCGGCGGCGTGACCGCGTCCGGGGGCGAGCCGGCCGTGCAGGCCCCGTTCGTGGCTGCCTTCTTGCGGGCCTGCCGGGACCAGGGCCTGCACACGGTGCTGGACACCTGCGGCGAGGCCGCCAGCGACCGCGTGCGTGACCTCGTCGAGGCCGCGGACATGGTGCTGTACGACCTCAAGATCGCCGACGACATGCAGCACCGGCTCCACACCGGGCGGGGCAACGCCGTGGTGCTGGACAACCTGCGGGCCGTGCGCGACCTGCTGGGCCCCGGGGGGCGGGAGCTGTGGCTGCGCACGCCGCTGATCCCGGACGTCACGGCCACGGCCGACAACCTGCGCGCCCTCGGCGGGTTCGTCGCCCGCGAGCTGCCCGACCGGGTGGCCCGCTGGGAGCTGTGCGCCTTCAACAACCTGTGCGAGCACAAGTACACGCGGCTGGGCCAGGACTGGTCGTTCGCCGGGCGGCCCCTGCTGACGCGGGACCAGCTCGACCGGCTCGCCGAGGTCGTGCGCCTCTCCGGGGTGGATCCGGACATCGTGCACGTCACCGGCGCCGCCCGCCTGGAGGAAGAGGACCGATGAGCGAGCTGACGAGCTTCGACAGCGCGGCCATGAAGGCCTTCGACACGGACGCGAAGATCGGCCTGCTGGCCACCATCGACGCGGACGGCCTGCCCCACGTGACGCTGATCACCACGCTGCTGCCGCGTACGCCCACCGAGCTGGTGTGGGGGCAGTTCTGCGAGGGGCTCAGCAAGCACAACGTGCGTCGGGACCCCCACACCGCCTTCGCCGTGCTGACCCCGGATCGCGCCATCTGGCGGGGCCAGGCCTCGTGGACCCGCGCGACGCGCGAGGGCGCGGACTACGAGGCGTTCAACTGCCGGCCGATGTTCCGCTACAACTCCTACTTCGGCATCCACACCGTGCACCACATGGACCTGGTGCGGACGTCGCCGCGGGAGTCGCTGCCCTACGGGGGCATGGCCGCCGGCGCCCTGGCCGTGGCCGCGGCCCGCTGGCGGTTGCGGCCGCCGCCCGGGGAGCGGGCCCTGCAGCCGTGGGCCGAGCAGCACCTGGCCGCGCCGACCACCTTCACCTTCGTCGCCTGGATCCGGGCGGACGGGTTCCCCAACATCGTGCCCATGGTACCCTCGCTGCCCGTGGACGGCCGGCGGCTGGTGCTCGGGCGCACGGTGTACCGCGACGAACTGTCCCACATCCCGAAGGGCGCGACCGTGGCCGTCTTCGGCGTCAACATGCAGGCCGAGAGCGTGCTCGTGCGTGGCCGGTTCGGAGGCTTCGGCCGCCGGCTGCCCGTGGGGACCCTGGACATCGAGCGGGTCTACAACACCATGCCCCCCACGCCCGGACCGATCTGGCCGGCCGAGCCCCTGCGCCCGGTGACCGTCTTCGGCAGCGTGGCCCCGGAACCCCCATGACGAGACGCTACGACGCGGTGGTCGTGGGAGCGGGCCTGGGTGGCCTGTCAGCGGCCACGCTGATGGCCCACCGCGGCCTGAGCGTCCTGCTGGCCGAGCACCACAACGTGCCCGGCGGCTACTCCACCAGCTTCGTGCGTGGTCGCTACGAGTTCGAGGTCGCGCTGCACGAGCTGTGTGGCCTGGGCCAGCCCGAGCAGCAGACCTCGACCCGGGGCTACCTCGACCACCTCGGCATCACCGGGATGGTGGACTTCCTCCCCATCGACGACTTCCACCGCTCGGTGTTCCCGGGGCTGGACATCACCGTGCCCACCGGCCGGGAGGCCTACACCGAGACCATCTGCGGGGTATTCGCCGGCGACGAGGCGGGAATCCGCCGGTTCCTCGGGCGGGTCTTCGCCGTGTCCGACGCCTTCCTCGAGTACGAGAAGGTGGTGACCATCGACCGCCCCCTGGGCGTGGGCACCGCCCTGGGCCTCCCGTTCCGCTGGCCCGTGCTCGCGCGCTACGCACCGTGCACCTGGGCCCAGGTGCTGGAGCGGGACGTGACCGATCCCCAGGCGCGGGCCGTGCTGTCCCAGATCTGGGCCTACCTGGGGTTGCCGCCGTCAAGGCTGTCGTTCCTGTACATGAGCATGGCGCTGCGTGGCTTCATCGACCTGGGCGCGTGGTACGTGGCGGGGCGCTCCCAGGCGCTGGCGAGCGCGTTCGCCACCCGCTTCGAGCAACTCGGCGGCGATCTGAGGCTTGGCTGCGGGGTGCGACGGATCACCACCGAGGGCGGCCGCGTGACCGGCGTGGTCACCGAGCACGACGAGGCCATCGAGACCGGGATCGTGATCTCCAACGCCGATCCGGTCACCACCTGTCGCGACCTCATCGGTGTGGAGCAGGTGCCGGCCTCGTGGTTCCGCAGCAAGCGGTCCAGCCGGGCGGGCTGCGGGTCCCTGTGCGTGTACCTCGGCCTGGCGGCCTCGCCCGAGGAGCTGGGCCTGGCCGATCACGAGGTGTTCTTCAACGCCAGCTATGACATGGACGCCCAGTTCCAGCGCATGCACGAGCTCGACGTGCCGCAGGAGACGGTGATGGCCTGCTACAACCACGTCTACCCGGACGTGTCGCCGGCCGGCACCACCGTGGTCAGCCTCAGCTCGCTGATGTACGGCGAGCCGTGGCTCGACCTGGCGCCGGACGAGTACGTGGCCACCAAGAACAAGCTGGCCGCCGGCCTGCTGGACCAGGTCGAGCAGACCTTCCCCGGCCTGCGCGCGAACGCGGAGGTGGTGGAGGTCGCCACACCCGTGACCAACATGCGCTTCACCCGCCAGCTCGGCGGGGCGATCTACGGCTTCGAGCAGCCCCCTGGCGACGCCGTGCTGTTCCGGCAGCCGCCCAAGGGGCCCCTCCCGGGCCTGTACTTCGCGGGCGCCTCGTCGTGGCCCGGGGGCGGGTTCGAGCCGGCCATGGTCTCCGGCCGGGTCGCGGCCGAGCTGGCCATGCTGCTGCAGCGGCCCCACAGGAAGGGGGCCCTCGATGCTCCGCGCGATCAATGAGTGGCTGCAGGACATGGGCCGGTACCCGGCCATGATCGCCTCGGCCCGGCGGGAGCAGCAGGGCGAGGGCGGCACGGACTTCCTGGCCCGGCACCTGCGGGAGCATCAGCAGCGGTTCGTCGACGCCCTCCACCCCCAGCGCATGCGTGTGAGGGTCGAGCGGGTGATCCAGGAGACCGGCTCGACGAAGACCTTCCGCCTTCGCCGGCTCGACGGCGCCCTGCCCCCGTTCCGTGCCGGCCAGTACGTCAACCTGTTCGTGGAGCTGGCCGGCGTGCGCACGTCGCGGCCCTACAGCATCTCGTCGCGTCCCGGCCTGGACCACCTCGACCTCACCGTTCGTGATGTGTCCGGCGGGTTCGTCGCCCCGCACCTGCTGGCCACCGTGGCCGAGGGGGACGACCTGGAGACCAGCGGCCCGTGTGGGCACTTCTACCACGAGCCCCTGATCCACGGCGCGGAGCTGGTGATGCTCGCCGGAGGCAGCGGGATCACCCCGCTGGCGAGCATGATCCGCGACCAGGCCGCCCGGGACTGGCCGTGCCGCGTGACCCTGCTGTACGGCAGCCGCCACCCCGACGACGTGATCTTCGGCGACGATCTCGAGCACCTGTCCGCGGGCACGGACCGCTTCCGCCTCGTGCCGGTGATCTCCGAGCCCCCCGCGGGGTTCACGGGGAGACGTGGGCTGCTGGACGCCGGGTGCCTGCGAGCCGAGGCGCCGGACCTGGCCTCGGCCACGGTGTACGTGTGCGGTCCGCCGGCGATGTATGACCTGTGCCTGCCCGCGCTCGACGAGCTGGGTGTGCCGCGGTTCCGCGTCAAGCGCGAGCTTTACGGCCCACCCGCGGACGTGACCGGGACACCCGGCTGGCCCCCGGAGGTACAGGGCGACGCGCGGTTCGTGGTGACCGTGGGTGATCGCACCATCGAGGCGCGGGCGAGCGAGCCGCTGCTGTGCTCGCTGGAGCGACACGGGGTGGTCGCGCCCACGGTCTGTCGTTCGGGCGTGTGCAGCCTGTGCCGCACGCGCCTGCTGGACGGCGACGTGTTCACCCCGCCGGGGTCCGGGCTCCGCGAGTCGGACCGGGAGCACGGCTGGATCCACCCGTGCGTGACCTACCCCCTGTCTGATATGACGATCCGCGTACCGGGGGTGTAGCCATGGCCGACCACGATGACGGCATCCGCGCGCAGGACCTCCAGGCCGCCCTGGACGAGGCGCGGCGGGCCAACCGCGACCTCGAGCAGTTCGTGCAGGTGGCCGCCCATGACCTGCGCGCGCCCCTGCGCACCATCGGGGGCTTCACCGAGCTGCTGCTGGAGCGCCACGCCGACCAGCTCGAGCCCGAGGCGCGGCGCTTCCTGGATCACATCGGCATCGGCGTCGAGCAGATGCGCGAGCTGCTGGAGGACCTGCTGGTCTACGCCCGCTCGGGCACGGCCGAGCTGGAGTTCGAGCCCGTGGACCTCGGCGCGCTCATGGCCGCGGTCCAGGCGGGGCTGAGCGTGGCCATCGAGGATGCGGGCGCGCTGGTCACGGTGGAGGAACTGCCCACGGTGCTGGGCGATCACACGCAGCTGAGCCAGCTGTTGCAGAACCTGCTGGGTAACGCCATCAAGTACCGCGGCGACGAGGCCCCGCGGGTCCGGGTGACCGCCGAGCGCGACGGCGAGCTCTGGCGCCTGTCGGTCCAGGACAACGGCATCGGCATCGATCCGCAGGACAGCGCCGACATCTTCGACACGTTCAAGCGCCTGCACAGCGCGGGCGAGTACCCGGGCACGGGCGTGGGCCTGGCCATCTGCCGCCGCATCGTGCAGCGCCACGGCGGCCGCATCTGGGCCGACTCTGCCCCGGGACGGGGCACCACCTTCCACTGCACCCTGCCCGCGCTTCCCGGTACGGAGTCCTGATTCCCGGTATCATCGAGCCACCCATGACCGTCCTCGAGTCCATCCTCGTCATCGCCTGCGCGGTCCCCCTGGGCGTGGCCGTGGTGTTCACCATGCGCTGCATCGCGGATCTCCCCAGGGGCGTGCTGAGTACGGCGTGGGCCATGCTCACCGGCCTGGGAGGGCTGCTGCTGGGGCTGTGCCTGGCCGTGGGCATCGGCCGGCCCGACCTCGCCGACGTGTCCTCCGAGCTGATCTCGGGGGGCCTGGTCGCGGCCGCGCTGCTGGTCGCCGCGCTCAACGTGCTGGCCATGGTCACGGTCCGCGCGGTGCGACGCAACTCCTTGGGCGGCGACTCCGTGATCGACTCCCTCACCGGCCTGTACGACCGTCGCTTCTTCGAGCAGCGCCTGGCCCAGGAGTTCTCCCGTGCCCGCCGCTACAACCTGCCCCTGTCCCTGCTGCGCCTGGACGTGGACGGGTTCGCCGCGGTCAACCGCACCCACGGACGACACGCGGGCGACCAGGTGTTGAACGTGCTGGGCAAGCTGCTGGCCGACGCCCTGCGGGCCGAGGACGTGGCCGGCCGCTGGAGCGGCAACGAGTTCGTTGTGCTGGCCCCCAGTACGGAGCTGGAGGGCGCGGCCGTGCTCGCGAGGCGGCTTCGCAAGGCCATCGGGTCGTTCCAGTTCCAGTCCGCGGCCCACACCGCGGACCACCAGCCCCTGACCTGCACGGTGAGCGTGGGCGTGGCCACGTTCGACGCGAACACGGCCCACGAGGACGCGCTGCTGGACGCGGCCGCGATGCGGCTGGCCGAGGCCAAGAACCGGGGCGGCGACCGGGTCGTCGTCCGACGAGGAGAGCATGAGCGCACCGGTGCCGCCGACCGCCCGTGAGATCCTGCGGCGCCGGGTGCTGCGTTACTTCATGGTCGGGCTGGTCGTCGACCTGACCGTGATCCTGACCTTCGCCACCCACCCCGAGTGGCTGCAGTACTTCTACTCCGAGCGGTTCCCCATGATCACGAAGCTGATCTTCGGGGTGTTCTTTCTCGGCCTGGGCGTGACCTACATCAACTTCATCCGCCTGGTGCGCGAGGAGGGCGCGCTGATCCGCGCGGCGCGGCGGTTCTTCGCGGACGTGGCCGGCCAGCCCGACGCCGACCCCACGCGCGTGGCCGACGGGCTGGGCGCCACCTTCGTCGCCCTGCGCGTGGCCGACCTGGCCGAGGCCGCGGCCGACGGCGTGGACTCCCCCGGGGACGCGGCCGGGGACGAGGTGGCCGCGCGCGAGGAGATCCACAGCGGCCTGGCCAAGTACATCACCGCCATCCTCACGATGCTGGGCCTGGTCGGCACCTTCCTGGGCCTGATCATCGCCATCGACGGCATCTCCGAGATCTCCGTGATCGAGGATCGGGAGGCGTTCATCCGCGGGGTCAAGGCCGCGCTCGACGGCATGGGCACGGCCTTCGCCACCTCCCTGGCCGGCATCTTCGGCGCGGTGGTGCTGGGCTTCGAGCAGCTCATGTTCCACTTCGCCCAGGTGTCGTTCCTGGCGCGGCTGGATCGCTTCACCGGCCGTTACCTGGAGCCCCTGTTCGAGCGGCCCGATCCCGCCCGGGTGACCGATGTGCTGCCTGGCGCGGGCGAGCTGGCCGCCACCACCGAGGCACTGCGCGCCTGGCGCGCCGAGCTGCAGCGGGTCCAGACCGACCTGTCGACCGGGGTGCAGGCGCTGGTGGAGAGCCAGGCCGCGCTCGGCGACACCGTGGGTGAGCTCGCAGCCGTGGTCGGCGCCGAGGGCGCCCGCCTGAACGAGCTGGAGGAGAAGCTCGACGAGCTGCGCTGGTACGTGGGCCGCGAGAACGC
>CAZXHG010000353.1:0-8564 GCA_964639985.1 uncultured Rickettsiales bacterium | reverse complement strand
CCACACCTGGAACGCCTTCTTCGCCCCGGGCAGCGAGAACTGGACCAGCGAGTGGATCCCCTGGGAGCCGGTCAACTGGTGGCTCGTGCACCACTACGGCTCCAACTACGCCACCTATACCACCCGCGGCGACACCCACGCCTGGTACCAGACCGCCGACTACACCGACACGTTCGACATGCAGATCGTGGTCAGCGACGCCGACGGCGCGCCCGTGGACGGCGCCCTGATCAGCATCTGGACGCCCTATGACGACGAGTACTGGTGGTTCGCCGGCGAGACCACCACCGACGCATCGGGCAGCGTCACCATCCCGCTGGGTGCGGAGCTGGACTACGCCATGCAGGTCGGCGCGCCCCAGGGCTGGTACCCCAACCAGGACCAGATCACCTATGCCAGCCAGGGTGTGGCCGCCGGGGAGACCGACGTGATCGAGGTCACCCTGGAGGGCACGGTGCCCCTGCCGAGCTGGACCGAGGTCCCCTCCGAGGGCGACGCCACGGTGACGGTGACCACGATCCTGGACGGCGCCCGGATCCAGCGCGCCTCCTGGCGCCACGACGAGAGCTACTCCCTCGAGGTCCCTCTCCCCGACGTGGACGCCTTCCTCGTGGACGCCGACAACCTCGACGCCATCCGCGCCGAGGAGCCCTTCGAGGCCGCCTCCCTCCCGGGAGCCAGCGGCGAGCTGATCCTGCCCGCCGAGGGCACCTGGTACCTGGTCCTGCCCAACACCGGCGTGAACGCCCTGGCATTGCTGGGGGAGCTCGCAGTGAGCGTCACCGCCGAGCCCGGCAGCGACCCGGTGGAGGCGTCGCTGCCCTTCGAGCTGATGGCCGGGGATGTCGCGGCCGTGGAGATCGCATTCGAGTGAGCCGGGACTCGCCTGCGAGTTCCCGGACCGGCACCTGATCCGATCACGAAAGAGGCAAATGTCGATTTGATGATCCGTCGAGATCATCAAAACGGCATTTTCCTACCGTCTCACCGTCTCGACGGCCGCCAGAATGCCGTGGGATCCTTGGACGATTGACCGACCCACTCGACGAGGCCGGCGCGCTCGAGTGCCCTGAGGTGGCGCACGACGGTCGGGCGCGTGAGGCCCGTATCCCGGACGAGGTCACCCGTCTTGGCGGGGCCGGCCAGACGGAGATGGCGTAGGAGCGTCAGGCCGCTGGGGGCCAGCTGTCCTTCCAGTTCATGATCCGCGGGCATGGAAGAGAGCACCAACCGCACGCTTCCCGACGTCTGGGAGTAGTCGGGATCGACGAGCCCGGCCATGTGTGTCTCCTCGAACATGCGACGGATGCCCTCTCCGAGCTCCTGGCCATATCGCAGCTCCGCGCAAGCCCTGGCGATCCGTGGGTTCCGCGCGTACCGGGGAATCGACAGCGGTTTGCTGATGTCCGCCAGCCCGGGGAACCGTCCGGGGCTCTCGATCTCGACCCTGTCATCGAAGATATCGACGCGGACGTGGTCACCGACGATGCTGTAGGAGCGGTGGACCACGGCGTTGACCACCCCTTCGAACAGGGCGTCCATGGGGACGATCGACGCCTGCTCGAAACGACCGTGCGATGCGAGGGTGCGGCGTGATGGCACGAGGTCGGTGAGCACTTCCCTCGCCCGCTCGAGGATCCGCGGAACGGGCCCCTCGCAGCGGATGTCTTCGACGAGTTGCTGGCGAGCCCCGGTGCCCCGCCGCACGCCCTGGTACCTGAGGATCCGGACCAGCGCTTCGGGATGGAAGCGCTGGGGGTATTCGAGGAAGAGCAGGGCGGCGGCCACCGTGAGCCGCCCGTCCGTCGTGAGCAATCCCCGCGCTTGCAGGAGCCTCCGGGGAGAGGGGTGACCGGTCGCCTGGCCGTATTCGTCGAGCAGTCCGGCGTCACAATCGTCCAGGCCGGCGTCGGGCACGATGGTCGTCTCGAACGAAGACTGCCCTTTCTCGTACAGCAGCTCCTGGCGTTGCGAGAAGGTGAGCTTGCGAGTCTCGTCGCCCACCCTGAGGAACACCTCGTCCCGTCGGTTCGCGTGGACCTGTGTGCTCGCACCAATCTCGACCACGAACACGTGATCCGGCGCACCTCGTTCATTCAGACAGGGGACCTCGCGACATTGGACCGGGACGGTCGGCTCGGAGAAGTCGAAGGCCGCCTGCCTCCACGCATTCAGGAGGTGTGGAGGCTGACCGTCGATCCCCTGGACCCTCCCCTGCCACAGTCCGACCACCACCACGCCACCCTCGGCGTTGGCGAATCCGATGGCACAGTCGGCCAGATCCCTGGGGGAGATCCTGCCGCTCTTGCGATCGAACCACTGGTCCTCGGTCCGTTCGATCAGGGCGGTTCCGATCTCCTCACGAGGCAGTGCGAGCACGTGCTGGATGTCTTCCCTGGACATGAACGTACTCTAACATTTTTATAGTAGATGTGAGTGGTCGGCGAGATCCGCCTACCATGTCCCTCGCAGAACCCGTACGGATTCCGGACGGTGCGTACGGAAATCGAACGGTCGGATGGTGGTGCGTACGTTGCTTGCCGTGTACGAAGATCGGTTTGCTGGGATGACTCTGCGCTACGGATCGGCGTAGGAAGCGAACCCGTCTTCCCACGGATATCCCGCCACGGCCCAGATGGACGTGTGACCGGCACTCGTCAGACCAGCACACGATCCCTGCGGGGCGGCCCGTCACCAGACGATGCCACGGATGTGAGATCGAACGGCCACGTAGCCGGCGATCTCGCCACCCCGGGGCTCGGGGACCCTCTCTCGGTGCCTCGAAGCGTTTCACAGCGACGTGTTACCACGAAGGGGTTGCTCGCTCGGCGCCCCGGAGGCGGTCTACGGACGCCCGCAGCTGGAGGCGGGATATCCGGAAGAAGACGATCCGTGGCTCCTACGCCGCTTCCCCCCATGCACGCACCTCAGGCGCGAGCCAGGGGGCACGCCCATGCACCGGCACGCCGGACCGCCGCCGATGGGGAACGCTTCGAGGCGAAGGTGGCCAGGAGATTGCGAGCCCCCCCTCGAATCGCGCTCTAATGGAGAAAGTCGAGTCAGAGAGCTGGACCCGAAGTCCAGCAGCTGCTTGTGCCGGGCGCGCGCGTCGGACAGCGGGAGCAGCTCGACGTACCCCTGCCGGATGGGGTCGGGGTAGTCACGGATGATTTTATCGGATCGGGATGACACGTTCCCCTCCTGGGCCAGCGGTCATCGACCCCGGCCTCGAGGCCAGGCGACTGAAGCCATCCTACCCCGATAGCGAGTTGGTTTGGGCGGCGCGTCGTCACCGCGGGACTGCACGACGGGGTAGGGCACGGTCCGCGGTCCGGTCAACCGCCGGGGCCACCCTTTAGGAGTGCTCCGGCCTCACTTCCTCTTGCGCTTGCTCTTCTTCTTTCGCCTGGCCGGTTTCTTCCTGCGCTGCTTCTTCTTCGGGCGCCTGACCCGCTCCCCCCTGGAGCCCTTCGCATCGTCCAGGGCGGCGAAGGTGGAGTTAGCCATCATGCGGCCAGCGAGCACACGAACCAAGACATCCCGCCCGGTCGTCACGTGCGGGTGGTCCTTGCCCAGCACCGCTTCCAGCTTGTCGAACGCGATGGCTGCCCGCTCGAGGGCGGTCTCGTCCCCTTCAGCGTACTGCTTCATCGCCAGGTTGATGGCCACGATCAACCGATCCGGGTGCTGTTCTCCCATGGATGACGCGGACAGAGAGTGCGCGAACTCAGCCATTTCACGGCTACGGGCATGGTCGCCGCAATCGGCGGCGACCTCGGCTGCTGCCGACGCGATCGTAACCATGTCCGGATGATCTGGGTCGATCTCCGCCTGGGCCATCTCGTACGACCTTTGTACGGTGCTGCTCGCACCGGCGGCGTCTCCTGCCCCCATCTCGGCCCGTGCCAGGCTCGACAGGAGCACGGCCATGTCGCGACTGTGGGCTCGCCCGGTGGATTCGAGAATGGCCTTGGCCGACAGGAAGTGTTCCACCGCGACCTCGCCGTGGCCCATGGCGAGGGCGGCCTGGCCCGCCTCGCCGTGCACCGCAAACAGCGTGGGGTGAACCGCGCCGTGGTGCTTCTCGATCAAATCACGGGCCTCTTCCAGCGACGCGTACCCTTCCTCCTGTCGGCCGAGGTCGGCCAGCACCTGGCCCCGGGCAGCCAGGACGCGGGCAAGGCCCGGATGTTCGTCGCCGAACATGTCACGCCGGACGCCGAGGCTGCGTTCGTAGGCCTCCAAGGCCTCGCCGTACCGCCCCTGACGCTGGTATGCGACGCCGAGGCTGTCGACCGTCGAAGCTGTGACCGGGTGGACCTCGCCGTATACGTGCTCTGCGATCCGATGCGACTCGGCCAGTATGCGGACAGCCTCTTCCAGACGGTTCATGTGCATAAGCACTTCACCGTAGGTGAGGTATGGACCTATGAGCGCGGTCGAGTCCTCTCCGTGGGTCGTCTTGAACACGCGGATGACGCGTTCGACGATGTCAAGCGCTTCTTCGTACCGATCCACGGAGCACAGGATGTTGGCCTCGTAGCTGAGCGCGCTCAACGTGTCCGGGTGATCCACCCCCTTGTCCTGCTCGAGCCGGGCTTTCGCCTTGCGCACGAGATCGAAGGCTTCGTCGTACCGTCCCTGCTTGTTCAGGATACGAGCCATCGAGTGCATCGTGGACGCGGACTCGATGTGCGGGGAACGCTGGAACCACCCCTTCCGGGCCATCAATCCCGTGCCCTCCTCGAGTCGACGTCGGGAGTCGTCGTATCGACCGAGGTATCCCAGCGAGTCGGCCTCGGCACGGAGGAACATGGCCTTGCGAGCGCCGGTTCGGGCCATCTCCTGGCCCAGCTTCGCGACCTCCAGCGCGTTCTCGTACTCGCCACGCTGCTCGTAGTAGGTGTACAGGACCACCGGGATGGAACAGTAGGTATCCGGGTACCGGCGGCCACGCAAAGCGTCCAGCACCCGGGCGAGATGGGGCACGTAGGGGGTAATCTGCAGCAGCGATTCGGGGGCTGTGGATGAGACGAAGCACATGAACCACGCGGTGTTGACGAACGCCTTGCCGACGGCAGCTCCATATCGCTGCTCGAGATATTCCTGCAGCAGGGCGTGAACGTTGACCATTCGCTGCTCGTCCACGGTCGCCAGCCCCAGCGACACCAGCCGGGCCAGGGCATCCCGGGGATTGACGTCCGGGTGCTTGGCGACCACGGGCTTCGGCTGGACCAGTCGATCGAACAGCCACCTCACGCCCGACCGACGCTGGGCAGGCAGCCGGACGTTGATGGCCGTGTTCAGGAGCATGTCGTAGGGGATGGGCGCCCGGGCGAAGACCCCGGCGGCGAACAACAGGGCCCGGGCCCAGCAATCCACGGGATCGGCCCCCTCGAGCAACTCGATGCTGCGGTCGAAGAGCCTCGCCAGCGTGGGGCCGCCACCGTCCTCCAGCAGGCGGTCGCCGGTCCGGTCGACCCACGAGCCCACGCCCTCCCGGCGGATCCAGTCGAGCAGGGACGACGGAGTCTCGACGCCGGTGGAAAGGACCCTGCCCGCCAGCTCCAAGGCGAGCGTGCAATCGCCCAGGCTCTCCACCAGTGCGGCGACCTCGGGGCTGTCCGCACAGGCGGCCGTCGCCCCGTGAAGCAGGAGTGCGGCGCCGTGTTCCGATCCTAGCGGCGGCATGTCCATGCGTTCGACGAATGGCAGATCTCGACGCCGTGACGTCACCAGGACCGAGCAGCTCGGATGGGACGGGACGAAGGGCTCGATCACACCGCTCGTCACCACGTCGTCGAAGACAACCAGGTGGCGGTTTCCGCGCTCCAGGGCGTGTTTGACCGCTGTCGCCCGGTCCGAGATGGGCACGCTGTCCGGGAACACCAGGCCGAGCACGGCGCCGGCTTCGCTCACGGCGGCCTCGATGTCGTCCCCACGGCCGTCTATCCAGGCCACGGCGTCGAAGGCGTCGCGTTGGAGGTGGGCGAACTGCTGTGCCAGCTGGGTCTTGCCGATGCCAGCGGACCCGGAGAGACAGACTGGCGGACGGGGGACTCCCGGCTCGCCGTCGCCCACGACCAGCAGCGCGACCAGTTTCTCGAGCTCCGCCTCCCGCCCCACGAACCGCGGGTTCATGGGCGAGGGGATGTTGTGGCGCGGAACCAGCACCTCCTCGCCGGCCTGTGAGGCCCTGCAGGCCTGAAGGACGCGCTCGTTGCGGATGTCGTGCAACAGGCTGCGGGCCCGGGGTGCGACCAGCGAGACGGTCTCCAGGGCGCGCAGCAGCATCTCGTAGTACAGGTCGGCGGCTTGGCGTCGCACCGATGCGGGGTGGTCCACGGCCGAGAATTCAAAGACCTGGCGGATCGCCCGGCGGAGCTGGTGACCGAGAAGATCCCCCTGGAGATCCCGAACCGCTGCGGCGATCTCGGGCCACCCCTCGGGCTCCACCGCCTCCACGCAGTCCCGCACGGCTGACTGTGGCTGTTCCGCGAGCCACGCGGTCGACGACTCGGCCGCGTGGCGAATCTCCCTCGCCTCGGCGCGGTCGCCAAACAGCTTCACCATGGCAGCGCGTGCCGCGGACGCGCTCCTGTCCGCGGTCACCTGGCCCAGGACCTCGTTGGCCACTTCGGGCAGGTGCCCCACGGCTCGCGCGATGACCAGGCCTACGATGACGTCGAATCCAGGCATGACCTCCCACCGGGCACGGGTAGTCTACATGGGCGAGGGCATTCCATCGCGGTGAACAACGAGGTGAAGATCCTCGGGGGTGACGACGACGGGGTGGAGCGCCTGTCCAAGTATCTGGCGCGGCCGCCGGTGGCGCTGGGGCGGATGCGGTACGGGGGCGAAGGCGATCCGCTGGTACACATCCGGCTGATACGACCTCACTGGCGGACAGGGAGCCGGGAGCTGTCCTTCGAGCCGCTCGAGTTCTTGGCCAGGTTGCTGCAGCACAAAACACCGACACAACACCCCACAGGACGGGGTTCGACGCGTGCACTATCCATGGCACCCCTTGTTCGGGGTGGACGTCGTCGTGACACAGGTGCGGCGACACCAGGGGGAGTCCCACTGGTGCTGCCGACTCGCGGAGCAGCCAGGTGGCCGAAGCCACTTCATCCCTGCGTGGATGTGCGACAGAGCTGCCTGCTCGGGAATGCGACTATCGCCTGGGCCGACGGTGCGGTGGTCTGCGCTGGTCGAAGTGGAAACGTTGCTCCGCGAAGCCTCGGGAAACGACACTCGCTCGGAGGTACGAGATCGGAATCACCCTTCAGCACGGGGAGATTCCGATGTCGCCCAAGACGAGTCGCGGCCGATCCGCAAGACAGCAGCGCCTGTGGGAACGGTGGGAACGGGGTCAGGCACTTACCATTACTATTTTACTGGTCTGAAAAAGGTAATGGAAAGTGCCTGACCCCTATCCCTTCTGCCTATCCTGCTATCCTCCTTGCTCCTCTCGTCGGTCGAGGAGGCGAGGATGATGAAGGAACCACCGACCGGGAGATCCGCCGCCCGTGGGAGACCGGGGCGGGATCGAAGGTGGAGTTCGGGCGCGTGCACGACGAATCCCAGGTGTGCGCCGTCCGAGCCGAGCGAACCGAACGGGAACAGCTCCGGGGGTGTGTTGAAACAGGCGTAGTCGGTGGATTCGTCCGGGTTCTCGATGGCGGCGCGTTCCGTGTCGCCGACCAGGGAAATGTGGAGGAGATCACCCCAGTGGGGCACGAAGCGGCGACCGTGGAAACCTGCAGCGTCTGGCGTTGCTGGTGGGGTGCGTCCTCGTTGCCCTGTCGTCGGCTCCGCGCGCCGGCGAACGGGAACCTCCGTCGATGGCTTCTCCAACGAGGTGATCCTGGTTTTCTTCGAGATATCGATGGGTTGATCGTACGTCCCGTTCCTCGAGGCGGCTGATTCCCGCCCCGTCGATCTCGAACTCGCCCAGATCACACGTCCCGGAAGGGTTGTCGAGCAACGCGTGGGCGCCTGGCGGCCCACGAAGCTCCCCGTTCCCCACGCGCTGGGTGCTGTCCTCGAGCCGACGGGAGGCTACGGGCATGGGCGCCGGCCACGGGAGCGGAGGTTTTCCTACCGTCTGGAGAGAACCAGCAGCCGACCCCTCTCGTCCTATCGCCGGCGGAGCACGAGCAGCACGCCGAGGACGAACAGCAGGGGCGACGGACCGATGGGCTCGCGGCCATGGACGTGGCACCGGCAGTCCTCGCCCGGTTCGACGTCGTCGTCGTCCGCGATCGGCTGGTCGGTCGTGTCGTCGTCATCGGTCGTGTCGTCGTCGTCGTCCGCGCTGTCGTCGTCGTCGCCGCTGGCGCAGTCGTCCTCGTCGTCCAGGTCCACGAGACCGTCGCAGTCGTTGTCCACGCCGTCCTCGCAGTCTTCGCTCGCGCCCGGGTACACGGTGTCGAGGTCGTCGTCACAGTCCCCTTCGCACGTGCTGACGCCGTCCCCGTCTCCGTCCGCTGGCGACATGTCGGAGTCCTCGTCGTCGCAGTCCCCCTCGCAGGAGTCGAAGCCGTCGCCGTCGAGGTCGTCGA
>CAZXHG010000352.1:0-8579 GCA_964639985.1 uncultured Rickettsiales bacterium | reverse complement strand
CGACGACGTCACCGACGACGACGACGATGATGACGACACCGAGACGGACGACGACGACGATACGGAGACCGACGACGACGACGACACCGAGGAGCTGTGCTGCTCGTCGCTGGAGTACCCGGCCTACGTGGTGGACTCGATCGACATCACCACGTTCCTGGAGAGCGACACCTACAACGAGTTCCTCAGCCTGCTGCTGGCCGACGCGCTGCCCCCGGTCGGGGACTCGGTGATCATCCTGTTCGATCCGGATCGGGAGCTGGACAACGAGAACTCGTTCGTGTCCGCCTTCGGCATCGGCGAGGTCAACCAGGATCTGTTCGACCTCAGCGCCGCCTCCAATCCCGTGAACTGGGACTACTCCCTGGACGGCGGCGGGCACTTCGAGTCCCAGGAGAGCGGCGCCACGCTCAACCTGTCGTTCGGCGTGACCGTGCCCCTGCACGACGCGGTGATCGTGGGCGACTTCAGCGGCGACTTCGAGACCCTGACCCACGGCACCATCGCCGGCGGGATCGCCGAGGAGGACACGGTCGACATCGAGACCTCGTTCGGCAACCTGCACGACCTGATGGACGGCCGGGAGATGGACGCGGACACGGATGGCGACAACGTGCCCGACGGCTGGACGTTCGTGATGGAGATCTCGGGCTACCAGTTCCTGTAACATCCCGGGCCCATGACACGACTGCTACCGCTCCTGCTGGGGCTGTCGCTCGCCCTGTCCGGCTGCCCGGGCGGTGACGACGACGATTCCGCCGCCATCTCCGACGACGATGATGACACGGTCGACGAGCCGTTCGTGCCCGACCTGCCCACGGGCGGGTGCGGCGCGCCCGACTACGACTGGGCGCCCATGGACCGCATGGGCGAGATCGTGCAGTGGGACGAGCCCGACGGCTATGGCCTGACCGCCGAGGCGATCGCGCTGCTGCTGGACAGCAACGGCATCACCACGTTCGCACCCGAGCACGACGTGCGCGTCTTCCTGGTGCGCTACCTGACCCAGGACCGGGGCGTGGAGGTGGAGACCACGGCCTGGGTGTCGTTCCCCGACCTGGAGGCCGAGGCCGAGGTGCCCTCGATCCTGTGGCTGCACGGCACCAGCGGGTTCACCGACGAGTGTGCCCCCACCGCCATGGGGCTGGAGGGCGCGGTGTTCAACATCCTGCTGGCCTCGCTGGGATTCGCGGTCGTGGCGCCCGACTACCTGGGCATGAACGGCTGGGGCGACCCTGCCCCGTTCCTGCACCCCTACGTGGTGGCCGAGCCCACGGCCGTCGCGTCCCTGGACGGGCTGCGCGCGCTGCAGCGCTTCCGGGACGAGGCGGACGACAGCGTCCTGGCCACGCCGTCGCTGCGGTCCGTGCTGTGGGGGGGCTCCGAGGGGGGCTTCGCTGCCTTCTGGTCGGACCGATACGCGCCCGGGTATGCGCCCGAATTCGAGATCGTGGCCAACGTGGCGCTGGTGCCGCCCACCGACGCGCTGAGCCTGGCGACCCACGGTGTCACCGTACCCGGCCCGACCACGGTCGCCCTGGCCGCGGTGCTGATCGCCAACGACCGCTGGTATGGCGAGCAGGGTGTGCTCACCGACGTGCTCACCGACGAGGAACCGTACCACCTGGCCAGCACCCTGCCCGACGCGATGGACCACGGCTGCGACTTCGACGCCTACGACGGCCTGGAGGCCATCGAGGACGTGTACGAGCCGTCCTTCGTCGAGGCGGTCGCCGTCGGAGACTGGGACGCGGTCGAGCCGTGGTCGTGCTACCTGCGTCAATCGACGCTGGAGATCAGCGATCTGCCCCGCGACAACGACACACCGGCGCTGTTCGTCGTGTCGGGCGAGGACGACCTGGTGGCCACAGCCGTCGTGCAGGAGGACTTCGGCCAGCTGTGCGACGAGGGGTACCGCATGGAGTATCTCGAGTGTGAGGGCGCCGGACACGCCGAGGGCGCCGTCGATTCGTTGCCCTACCAGATGCAGTGGGTGCGGGCGCGGCTGGACGGCGAGCCCCTGGAGGAGTATTGCGTTCGTACCGAGCCCCTGGACTGCGAAGAGGAGTTCGGGCTCGTCGACGAGTAGGATCGCGCCATGGACCCGACCACTCCCTTTCCGCTGATCCGCTGGGGCTTCGTGGTGCTCGGGTCGAACCTGCCCCTGTCCGAGACGCTGCGCAACGACCTGCTGGTGATGGCCATCCAGGCCTACCTGGACGACCAGACCGCCGTCGACTTCGACTGGGAGGGAGCGTCCGGGCGGCTCACCACCCACGGCGAGGCCGTGTCCCTGGAGTCGTTCGTGGGCCAGCGCTTCGTGGTCGAGATCGAGTCCGAGGAGGGCACGGGCAAGGTGAACTTCCTCGTCACCGAGGCCCAGCTGCGCATGGCGGCGGAGGCGCGGGACGCGTCCCCGGAGTGGGTCAACTGACCCCTGCGCAGCTACCGGTTGCCTTCCCCACCCCCGCGGCTACAATGCGCGCCCCGTTCGAGGAGGCGACGCCGTGGCTGACGACCGTGTGATGAACCGCTGGCTGGTGGTGCTCGGCGCGATCCTGATCCAGCTGTGCCTGGGCGCGATCTATGCCTGGTCCGTGTTCACCCCGGTGCTCAAGGACGCGGGCTGGTCCAAGGCCCAGTCGCAGTACGTGTTCTCGGCCGGGCTGGCGTTCTTCGCCATCGTGATGGTGGTCGCCGGGCGGCTGATGCCGAAGGTCGGCCCCCGCGCCCTGGCCATGGCCGGCGGCGTGGTGCTCGGTGTGGGCTACCTGCTGGCCGGCCTGGTGGGCGGCGGCACCACCTTCTGGAGCACCTTCCTGTTCGTGGGCGTGCTCGGCGGCAGCGGCATCGGCCTAGCCTACGTGGTACCCATCGCGGTGGGTATGCGCTGGTTCCCGGACCGCAAGGGCCTGATCACCGGCCTGGCCGTGGCCGGCTTCGGCTTCGGCGCCACCCTGTGGGTCAAGCTGGCCGGCTCCTGGGGCCACCTGCTGGAGAACATCGGCATCGCCCAGACCTTCATGATCTACGGCGTGGTGTTCGGCATCGCGGTGATCATCGGCGGCATCTGGATGGTGTTCCCGCCGGACGGCTGGTCCCCACCTGGCTTCAAGGCGCCGACCGCGTCTGCGGGCGGAGCGCCCGTCGCCGGCACGGTCGACCTGACCTCCGGCCAGATGCTGGGCACACCCCAGTACTTCATGATCCTGCTGACCTTCGCCTTCGGCGCCAGCGCCGGCCTGATGAGCATCGGCCTGATGAAGCTGTTCCCCATCGAGGCGCTGACCGCCGGGGGGATGGCGCTGGACCGGGCCGACGCGGTGGCTGGCACGGCCATGGCCGTGTTCTTCGCCCTGGCCAACGGCATCGGTCGCATCGCCTGGGGCACCATCAGCGACAGGCTGGGCCGCAAGCTGTCGATCGTGCTGATGATGGCCACCCAGGGCGTGTTCGTCATCCTGTTCCAGTGGATGGCCGGCACCCCTGCCACGCTGTTCGTGTTCGCAACCTTGATCGGGTTCAACTTCGGCGGCAACTTCGCCCTGTTCCCCACCATCACCGCCGACACCTTCGGCACGAAGTACGTGGGTCAGAACTACGGCTGGGTGTTCCTGGCCTACGGCATCGGCGGGATCTTCGGGCCGATCCTGGGCGGCCGGCTGGGCGACATGGACAACTTCCCCCTCGCGTTCACCATCTGCGGCATACTCTGCCTGCTGGCGGCCGGCATCATCTCCTTCGTGCGACCCCCGAGGGGTGCCTGAGCGCCGACCGCCGAAGCGGCGGAGGCGTTCGATGACCTACGACCTGACCCCGATCTCGGCCCCGCGCATGGCCGGCCTGGCCCTGCGCACGGTCACCGGCCTGCTGGAGAGCTCCCTGACCCGCTGGGCCCTGCTGCCCACCCTGATGGGCAACGCGGGCGTGGACCGCTTCCGCGAACAGCGGCTGACCGAGGCGCCGTCCGTGCGGCCGGCCCTGCCGCGGGTGGGGGAGCTGACGGACGGCGCGGCCGCGCCGATGGACGCGGCCGCGCTCGCCGGCGAGGCCGGGCGGGACACCCCCGGCTTCCGCTTCGAGACCGTGGCCGACTTTGCCGCGGCCTACCGCAGCGGCGCCGCCGACCCCGTGGCCGTGGCCGAGAAGGTGCTGGGGGCCATGGAGCAGGCCGACGCCGGGGATCCGGCGATGCGCATCATGATCGCGGTGGATCGCGACGACGTGCTGGCCCAGGCCCGCGCCTCGGCCGCGCGTCACGCGGCCGGCGAGCCCCTCGGCCCGTTCGACGGCGTGCCCGTGGCGGTGAAGGACGAGCTGTTCCAGGTGCCGTTCCCCACCACGGTCGGCACCCGCTTCCTCGGTACGGAGCCCGCCACCGAGGACGCGACCCTGGTGGCGCGCATGCGAGCGGCCGGCGCCGTGCTCATCGGCAAGGCCAACATGCACGAGATCGGCATCGGCGTGACCGGGCTCAACCCGCACCACGGCATTGCTCGAAACCCCTACGATCCGGGTCACCACACGGGCGGCTCCTCCAGCGGGTCGGCCGCGGCCGTGGCCGCCGGGTTCTGCCCCGTATCCCTGGGCGCGGACGGCGGCGGCTCGATCCGCGAACCCGCGTCCCTGTGCGGCGTGGTCGGGCTCAAGGCCACGTACGGCCGCATGAGCGAGCACGGCGTGTACCCCCTGTGCTGGAGCGTCGGCCACGTGGGGCCGCTGGGGGCCACGGCCCGGGACGTGGCCGCGGCGTACGCGGTGCTGGCCGGACCGGATCCCGAGGACCCCAACTCCGTGGACCAGCCGCAGCCGATCGCGGACCTGGCCGACGGCGACCTCGACGGCGTGGTGCTGGGCGTGTTCACGCCGTGGTTCGAGGACGCGGATCCCGACGTGGTCGCGGCCTGCCGCAGCACCCTGGACGCCCTGTGCGCCCGCGGGGCGACCGTGGAGGAGGTGGAGCTGCCGGACCTGGAGCTGGCCCGGGTCGCGCACCTGGTCTCCATCGCCTCGGAGATGCTGGCCTCCATGGAGCCCTACCTGGCCGAGCACCGGGGCGACTTCGGGCTGGACGTGCGCACCAACCTGGCCCTGGCCGGCTCGCTCACGTCGAGCGACTACGTGCGCGCGCAGCGCGCCCGCACCCGCGTGTCGGGCCACTTCGACCGGGTCCTGTCGCGGGTGCACGCCATCGTGACCCCGTCGACCGGGTGTACGGCGCCTGCCATCCCGCCGGACGCGCTGCCCCACGGCGTGTCCGACCTGCCCGTGCTGTCGTCGCTGATGCGCTACATGTTCCCGGCCAACCTCACCGGCCTGCCCGCGATCAGCTTCCCGGCGGGATACGATGCGGCCGGGCTGCCCGTGGGGCTGCAGGCCATCGGGCGGGCCTGGGACGAACAGTTGCTGTTGAAGCTGGCGCTGGTGGCCGAGGGTGCGGTCGAGCGGAAGGCACCCCAGGTGCACTACCCGCTGCTGGGCTAGCTACCTCCAGGGGCGATGAAGCCAGGCGTTGGCCACGGTCAGCGCGAGCAGCAGCGCGGGCCCGGTGAGCATGGACAGCTCGCCCGCGGCCACGTGGGTCGCCACCGCGCCGACCATGATCCCGGCCAGCCCCAGGGAGGCGAAGAACCGTGTGCGGCGGAACGTCGCGCCCACGGCCAGGGTCACCTCGGCGATCCCCACGGACGTCATCAACGTCAGCGGGTAGCCCCAGCGCACGAAGTTCTCCGTGTGCATGGGGGTGCCGGCCATGTGGGCCAAGCCCGCGCCGAGGAAGGCAAGGGGCACGAAGGCCGCGACGATGGTGGTCATCAGGTCGGCGCCCGTGTCGAACTCGACCCGGGGTTCGTCGGTGAACAGCGCGGCTCGGATGCCGCTGTCGGCGTTGGGATTGGTCATGGCGAACACCGAAGTGTGCAACGGTCGTGCCATGCGCGCTTCTCGTGCGCTTCCATCGTTCAACTGATTGATATCATGGAGATCTGGAGACATCGGGGGCTGAGGATCGCGGCGAGATCGGCCGCCGGGTGCGCAAAAAGGTGCGACCTGCGGAAAAGAGTTCAGGGAGGATCCGCCTGTCCGCACTCGTCATCTCCCCGGCAACGGCTGCGAGCAGGACGTCACCGCTGGAAGATGTACGTCGCCGGTGGATCCGTGGAGCCGACCACCAGGTCGTCGGGCCCGAACCCGCGCAGCGCGCCCAGCATCACCAGGTCGCCGCCGGACAGCACCACCGCGCAGCACAGCAGGAAGGCGGCGACAGGCGAACCGGTGGCCAGCAGCCACAGGGTCGTGCCCACCGCGGTGACCACCACCGGGACCGCGCCGATGCGGCGGTGGGCGCGCACCGAGGTGCGGCCGACGATGGTGCAGCCCGCGGCCAGGTACAGCGGGGCGAAGGTCACGCGGATGCGCCGCCAGGGCAGGCCGGCCAGCACCCGCGCGGCCAGGGCGTGCAATCCCTCGTGCAGCCCGATCAGCAGCAGCAACCCCACCAGGCCCACGGCCAGGTCCCCCCACGTGGGCGCGTACCCCGCGTGCGCCGGGAACAGCAGCACGTGCGCCCGGTACAGCCCGCCCGCGGCCAGCACCGTGGGGATGGTCAGCGCCCCCGCGGCCATCCAGGCCCGCCACGGCGTGTGCGGGATGGTGGCGGCGACGTGCATGCCGGGGATGGTGGGTGGCACCTGTGCATGGTAGCAGCGCGGGTACGACCAAGAGGCTTCCCGTGGGCCCGCGCGTGACCTATAAACAGCGAATCCACCTGCTCGGAGGACCCTGACATGCCCAAGGAATGCGGTTACGAGGACCAGAACCTGGACCGCTGCAACTGCTCGTACCCCGGTTGCCCGCGGCACGGGCGCTGCTGCGAGTGCCTGCACTACCACCTGCGCAGCGACGAGCTGCCCGCGTGCTGCTTCGACACCAAGGCCGAGGCCACCTGGGACCGCTCGTTCCGCCACTTCGTGCGCCAGAACCAGGGGCGGTGAGCGCGTGAGCAGCGCACAGGCCAACTACGCGTCCGGGCTGCGGCTGGCCCGCATCGTGCTGGGGTTGATGCAGCGGCCGCTGGGCTGGAGCTACGACGCCATCGGCGAGTTCCTGGGCGTGGGCCAGCGCACGGTGCAGCGCTACGCCCGCACCCTGACCACCGAGCTGATCGACGAGGTGGGCGAGCCCCTGGTCGAGCGGTTCACCCGCGCGGACCAGCCCGCGCTGCGCCTCCGCGCCGACGTGGGGCCGGTGCAGGTGGGGCTGTACCAGTACGCGGCCATCCTCGCGGCCCTGCGCTACCTGCCCAGCGCGCACGGCACCGTGGTGGGGGAGGGGATCGGCGACGTGCTGGAGCGCATGGGCCGCGAGCCCGGCCTGGCCCGGTTCGCCTCGGTGACCTCGTCGCTCGGCCTGTCGTTCCACCACGCCACGCGGGGGGCCAAGTCCTACACGGATCGCGACGAGTTGCTCGACGACGTGTTCCTCGCCGTGGTGCAGCGCCACCCGGTCGAGCTGGAGTACCGCCGGCCCAAGGGCCGCGCCTTCGGCTGCCGGTTCCTGCCGTACACCCTGGTGCTGTACGACGACGGCCTGTACCTGCACGGCGACGCCACGTACGAGGACGGGTCCGGTCCGGTCCGTCGACTGCTCGCCGTGGAGCGGATCCAGGAGGCCCGCGTGCAGCGGGGCGAGCAGTTCCGCCACCCCGACGACTACGACCCTGCCGCCGAGTTCGCGGGCCGGCTGGGCGTGTGGGGCGGCCCCACCGAGCTGGTCGTGCTCCGGTTCGCCCCGGCCGTGGCGTACCTGGTGCTGGAGCGGAGCTGGCCGGGCGACGCCACCGTGGTGGAGCAGGACGACGGCTCGGTCGTGCTGACCATGACCGTGGCCACCACCCCCGAGCTACGCTCGTTCGTGATGTCCTATGGCGACGAGGTGGAGGTGGTGCAGCCCCCGGGCCTGCGCCAGGAAATCGCGGGAATCGTGCGGCGCATGCAGGCCACCTACGGTGGGGAGGGCGTCGACCATGGCGAATGACGAGCGCAGCGTGATCATCGATGGCGTGGAGCTCGCCCTGGGTCACCCCGACCAGCTCGACGTGCGCTGGGTGGGCCAGCCCGATCCCCTCAAGCAGGTGCTGGCCGCGTGGTTCGTGCTCGAGGAGCGCGACATCCCGCTCAACCCCCGTCTGCTGGGCAAGCCCGGCGTGGGCAAGACCACGCTGGCGTACGCCGCGGGCCGGGCCCTCGACCGCGACGTGTACATCTACCAGGCCACCATGGACACCCGCCCGGAGGACCTGCTGGTCACCCCGGTGGTGGCGGCCCAGGGGGAGATCCGCTACGTGGCCAGCGCGCTGGTGACCGCCATGATCCGCGGGGGCGTGTGCGTGCTCGACGAGGGCAACCGCATGAGCGAGAAGTCCTGGGCCTCGCTCGCGCCGCTGCTGGACAACCGCCGCTACGTGGAGTCCATCGTGGCCGGGATCAAGATCCAGGCCCACCGGGACTTCCGCCTCGTCACCACCATGAACGACGACTCCTCCACCTTCGAGCTGCCCGAGTACATCCACTCGCGGCTGC
>CAZXHG010000351.1:0-8646 GCA_964639985.1 uncultured Rickettsiales bacterium | reverse complement strand
CCGAGGTCCGGGACGGACCGAGGCCCGTGCCCCGGAGAGTGGGAGGCGAGGAGGGCATCAGGCAGACGGCTGCCCTACCCGGATCCACAGCCGATGTCCGCGACCCTTGTCACCTCGCCAAAAACCGTCTATCACCTCGCCATGCGGTATTCACATCTCGGTACGTTGTGTGTGGCGATCCCCGCGGTGCTCGGCCTGGCGCTGGGCGGCTGCGGTGGTGACAAGGGTGAGGGCGGCGGCGTGGGCGTCGCGGCCGGGTCCGAGCTGACGATCCTGTTCAGCGCGGGCAACAACGGCGAGATCGAACCCTGCGGGTGAAAGAAGAACCAGCAGGGCGGTCTCGCCCGGCGCGCAACGGCCATTCAAGACGAACGTGACAACGGCCAGCCCGTCCTGGTGCTGGACGCGGGGGACCTGATCACCCGCGGCGGGCGCATGTCGGACTCCGCCCGGGAGGCCACGGAGCTCAAGGGGGACCTGATCCTCCGCTCCTTCGCCCACTCGGGCATCGACGGCATGGTCCCCGGGGACGGAGACCTGGTGCTGGGGCTCGACTGGCTGGTCGGCAAGGCCGGCGAGTACCAGCTGCCCTACGTCTGCGCCAACCTCGAGCGGGAGGACGGCGGCGCGCCGTTCGAGCCGTGGCGGGTGGTGGAGAAGGGGGACATGCGGATCGGCATCTTCGGCATCACCGGCAACATCGCCGACTGCGACGGCTGCACCGTGACCGATGCCACCGAGGCGGCCACCGCGGCCATTGCCGCGCTCAAGGACGAGGGCGCCCACCAGATCATCGCGCTCAGCCACCTGGGCGTGGACGACGACGTGACCCTGGCCGAGGCCGTGCCCGGCATCGACTTCGTCGTGGCATCCCAGGCGCGCGGTCGGATGCGGTTCCCGCGCGTGGCCGGCGAGGGGCCGACGCACATCGTGCAGGAGGGCAACCGCGGCCGGCAGCTGGGCCGGATCCGGATCACCTTCGTCGACGGCGCCAAGGGCTTCGCCGACGCCGCCAAGATCACGGACGCCGGCACCCAGCGGGAGCGGACCGCGACCCGCGTGGCCGACCTCGAGGAGAAGGTCGCGTCCGCCGACACCGACCGGGACCGGCAGCGGCACGAGCGCTCCCTGGAGCGCACGCAGGCGCAGTACGAGCAGTTCGCCATCGCGGACATGACCGCCGAGGGGCGTCACGAGATGACCATCGACGTGATCTCCCTGTCCCAGTCCATGGCCGAGGAGTCCGAGGTCGCCGGCTGGGTGGGCGAGGTCAAGGCCAAGCTGCCCGAGAAGGCCCCCACCCGGGCCCAGCGCGAGCTGCCGCAGATCGGCGAGTTCGCCGGGTCGTCCAAGTGCCGCACATGCCACCAGGGTGCGTACCGGCAGTGGCGCCAGAGCAAGCACGCCCGCGCGTTCACCGCCCTGGTGCGGGAGCGGAAGAGCCAGGACACCAACTGCTTCACCTGCCACGTCACCGGGTACCACCTCGAGGGCGGTCCGCGGGCGCCGGCCGACGTCTCCTACCTGCGCAACGTGCAGTGCGAGGCGTGCCACGGCCCGTCCGCGCCCCACGTGGCCGATGTCGAGGTGGCCACCCCGTTCAAGGGCAAGGTGGGCGAGAGTTGCGCGGCCTGCCACAACGAGTCCTCCCACGGCGGCGAGCCCGCTGCCTGGGATCACGCCACGGCCCTGGCCGAGGTCACCTGCGACGACTCCAAGGTGGAGCCGGCCCCGCCCGGGGTCCGGCCGCTACGCGTGGCCCCGCCCCAGGCCCGCGGCACCACCGCGCCCCCGGCCGCGGACCGGCAGTGAGCCGGCCGCGGGCGTACCCGAATCCATGATCGTCCTCGGCATCGAGTCCAGCTGCGACGAGACCGCAGCCGCGGTGCTGCGCGACGGCGCGCTGGCCTCCGACGTGCTGTACAGCCAGGTGCCGATCCACGCCCCCTACGGCGGGATCGTGCCCGAGCTGGCCTCGCGGGCCCACCTCCAGAAGATCCGGCCGGTGGTGGATGCCGCCCTGGAGCAGGCCGACGTCGATCTCCCCGAGGTGGACGCGATCGCGGTCACCCGTGGTCCGGGCCTGGTGGGGTCGCTGCTGGTGGGCATCGCCTACGTCAAGGCACTGGGCTACGTGATGCACCGGCCGGTGCTCGGCGTACACCACCTCGAGGGGCACCTGCTGGCCCCCTTCCTGGCGGACGGCCCGCCCCGCTTCCCGTTCGTCGCGCTGGTGGTCTCCGGAGGCCACACGTCCCTGTACCTGGCGCGCGGCCTGGGCGACTACCGGCTGCTGGGCCGGACCCGCGACGACGCCGCCGGCGAGGCGTTCGACAAGGGGGCCAAGTTGCTGGGGCTGGGCTACCCGGGCGGCCCGGTGATCGCGCGGCTGGCCGAGACGGGCGACCGCAAGGCCGTGCGCCTGCCGCGGGGCATGTGGGCCAAGGGGGGGCTGGACACCAGCTTCAGCGGTCTCAAGACCGCGCTGTACAACCATGTCCGCCAGACCGGCGTGCCCGAGGGGGACGCGCTCGCCGACCTGTGCGCCTCGCTGCAGGAGGCGATCGTGGACGCCCTGATCCACAAGACCGACCACGCCCTGCGAGAGCTCGGGGTGGGGCGGCTGGTGGTCAGCGGGGGGGTGGCCGCCAACCAGCGGTTGCGGGAGCGGGCGCGCAGGCTGGCCGACACGCGCGGCGTGGAGCTGTGCGTGGCGCCGCCCCACCACTGCACCGACAACGGCGCGATGATCGCCCTGGCCGGGCAGCTGCGGCTCGAGGCCGGGGCCGAGCCCGACCGCTCCCTCGAGCTCACCGCGGACGCGGGTTGGGAGCTGGGGGCCAGCCAGTGAGCCGTCCCAAGCGCTCCCTGGGCCAGAACTTCCTGGTCGACCGCTCGATGGCCCGTCGCATCGTGGAGGCGTCCGGTGCCGAAGCGGGCGATGTGCTGCTCGAGATCGGCCCTGGCCGCGGCGCGCTCACGCGCTTGCTGGCGCCCCTCGGCCGTCCGCTGGTGGTGCTGGAGAAGGACGACGGGCTCGCCGACGGGCTGGAGACCGAGTGGGCGGCCGCGGCGACGGTTCAGGTCGTGCGCGGGGACGCGATGAAGGTCGACCTCGACGCGCTCCCTCTCGGCCTGGACGCGGCTGCGGACGAGGGGCGTTCCGTGCGCATCGTGGCCAACCTGCCGTACAACGTGGCGTCGCGAATCGCGCTGCGCATGCTGGCGTGGGGACGCTTCGTCGACGCCACGTTCACCTTCCAGCGGGAGGTGGCCATCCGCTTCGCGGCCATCCCCGGATCCCGGGACTACGGCGCCCTCAGCGTGATGGCGCGGGTGTACACCGACCCCTACCTGCTGTTCCCGATCCCGCCGGATGCGTTTCGCCCCCGGCCACGCGTGATGAGCCACGTGGTGCGTTTCCGCATGCTGGCGGAGCCGCGGGTGGGCGCCGACGAGCTGCACGGATTCGAGCAGCTGGTACGCGGCGTGTTCCAGACGCGACGCAAGACGGTGCTCAACTCGATGACCCGGCTGCCATGGCTCGACCTGGGCGACGGACCGTGCCGCGAGGCCCTGGCCGAGGCGGGGATCGACCCCGGCGTGCGGGCCGAGAACATCGCCCTCGACCAGTTCCTCGCCCTGTCCCGCGCCGTGGCGCGGGTCCACACGCAGCCCCCTTCCGGTTGAGTGCGTTCGTGGACACGGCCCTCCGTTCCGTGGTAGATGACCGCGCGCGGAGGGACCGTGGACCGCATCGGAATCGTCGCCAAGCAGGGTGAACCGCGGGCAGTCGAGGCTGCTCAGCAGCTCGTGGAGTGGCTCGAGGGCCGCGGCCTGGCGGTCTCCCTGCAGGCCAGCCTCGCCGAGCAACTGGGGCGCGAGGCCACCCTCGAGGATCCGGAGCTGCCCGACGCCAGTGACCTCATGGTGGTGCTCGGCGGCGACGGCACCCTGCTGTACGCCGCCCGGCTGGTCGGCCCCCGGGGCGTGCCGATCTTTCCCGTGAACCTGGGCCACCTGGGGTTCCTCTGCAACTCGGCGGTGCACAACCTGATCCCCAGCATGCAGGCGATCCTCGACGGCGAGTGCAAGACGGTCGAGCGCATGCTGTTGCAGGGGCGCATCGACCACCTCGACGGGTCGACGACCGGACCGTTCTGGGCGCTGAACGACCTGGTGATCCACCTCACCAGCATCGCCCGCACCATGACGCTGCGCATCGACATCGACGGCTTCCAGGCCGTGCCCTCGCTGGTGGCGGACGGCCTGATCGTGTCGTCGCCCACCGGGTCGACGGCGTACAACCTGTCCGCGGGGGGACCGATCCTGTCGCCGTCGGTGCAGGCGATGATCCTCGCGCCGATGTTGCCGATCTCCCTGTCCCAGCGGCCCGTGGTCGTGGATGGCGCCAGCACGGTCGAGGTCGAACTCCTCGGCGGCCTGGAGCGGGCCCTGGTCACCCTGGACGGCCAGGAGCGTATGCCGTTCGTGCCCGGGGATCGGCTGATGGTGCAGCGGGCCGGACGGCCGGTCCAGCTGCTGCACGTGGGGGACTGGAACTTCTACCAGGTGCTGCGGGAGAAGATGGGCTGGGCGACCAAGCCGGGCGGGGGCAAGGGCTGATGCTGGTGCAGCTGCGCGTCCGCGATCTGGCGATCATCGAGGCGGTGGACGTGTCGTTCCGGCCGGGGTTCAACGTGATCAGCGGCGAGACCGGCGCCGGCAAGTCCATCCTGATGCACGCCCTGGGGCTCGCCCTGGGGGCCCGCGCCAGCGCAGACGCCGTGCGCAGTGGGGCCGACTCGGCCCGCGTGGAGGCGACGTTCGAGCTCGACGAGGACGGGGAGGACTGGCTGCGGGACAACGACCTGGCGGGCGAGCCGGGCGAACCGACGATCCTGCGGCGGGTGGTCACGCGAGCGGGACGCAGCCGCGCCTTCGTCAACGACTCCCCGGTCACCGCGGCCGCGCTCAGGGGCCTGGGGACCTTCCTGGTGGACTACGCCAGCCAGCACGAGTCGGCGGTGCTGCTGGACGAGGCGCACCACCGGGCGATCCTCGACCGCTTCGCAGGCTGCGAGGACCTGGCCGACGAGGTCCACGCGGCCGTGGCCTCGCTCAGGGAGTCCGAGCAGGATCTGGCGCGGCTGCGGCGCAGCGCGGAGGAGCGCGCGTCGAGGCTGGAGCTGCTGCGGTACCAGCGCGACGAGCTCGAGGCGCTGGATCCCCAGCCGGAGGAGGTCGAGCAGCTCGAGCGCGACGGCGAGGTGCTCCGCCAGGCACGGCAGCTCGGCACGGCCCTGGCCGCGGCCGACGAGGGGCTGTACTCGGGCCACGGCTCGGTGGTCGAGGGGGCGGGCGCGACGCTGCGGCTGCTACGGCCGTTCGAGGGGCTGGACGAGGAACTCGCCGCCACCTGCGAGCAGCTGCAACAGGCCCTGTTCGAGATCGAGGACGTGGCCCGCACGCTGAGCGGGATCGCGGGCCGCGTGCATGACGATCCGGCGCGGCTGGAGGAGGTCGAGGAGCGTCTCGACGCCCTGCGCGGGATGATGCGCAAGCACGGCGTGGACGAGGCCGGGCTGACGGCGCTGTTGGACCGGATGGACCGGGAGATCGGTGAGCTCGACCGGTCCGAGGACCGGCTCGCCGACCTGGAGGCGGGTGCGGCCCGGCAACGGGACGGGGCCACGGCCCTGGCGCGCCGGTTGAGCGTGGCCCGACGGGCCGGCGCAGAGCGCCTGGCAGACCGCATCGCCGCTGAGCTGGACGAACTCGCCATGGGCGGGGCCCGGTTCGAGCCGGCCGTGGCGCCGGACCCGGCCGGCCTGTCCGAGACCGGCGTGGACCGGGTGCGCTTCCTGCTGTCGGCGAACGCCGGCGAGGACATGCGCCCGCTATCCCGCGTGGCATCGGGCGGCGAGCTGAGCCGGATGTTGCTGGCGGTGAAGCAGGTCCTGGGCGCGGCCTCGGCCGTGGGGACCTTCGTGCTGGACGAGATCGACGCGGGCATCGGCGGCGCCACCGCCGACGTGGTCGCCCGCAAGCTGCGGTCGCTGGCGGACGGACGCCAGCTGATCGCGATCACCCACCTGCCCCAGATCGCAGCGCTCGCGGACGCCCACTACCGCGTCGGCAAGCGCGAGCTCGAGGGGCGGACACACGCGTGGGTGTCGGCCCTCGGCCCGGAAGAGCGGGTGGAGGAAGTGGCCCGGATGGTGGCGGGGGACCGCCACACCGAGCGTTCGCGCGCCCTCGCGGGCGAGATGTTGGGAGCGCCGCCGGCCCATGGGGGCGGCGGTCCCGTGGTACACTAGACGGGCTCGGCCGCTGCACGGTGGCCGGTTCCGGGAATCGGGGAGTAGCAGTGCGGATCACCTCCTGCGGGATCACCGATGTCGGCATGAAGCGGCAGCGGAACGAGGACAATTACCTGATCAACGACGAGCTGCAGCTGTTCGTCGTCGCCGACGGCATGGGGGGGCATGCGGGGGGCGAGTACGCCAGCCAGATCGCGGTCACCACGGTCGAGGAGGTGCTGGCCAACATCCGGGACGAGCGCCACTTCGAGGACAACGGACGCGCGGTCCGCGACATGCTGATCCAGGAGAAGCTGAAGTACGCCATCCGACTGGCCGGCAAGCGCATCTACGAGCGGGCCCAGGAGGACACGGAGTACCGGGGCATGGGCACCACGGCGCTGGTGCTGTACATCGCGGACGACGCCGGCTACGTGGCCCACGTGGGCGACAGCCGCTGCTACCGGGTGCGTGGCTCCTCCGTGGAGCAGATCACCGAGGATCACTCCCTGGTCAACGAGCAGATCAAGGCCGGGCTGATCAACCGCGACGCGGCCAAGAGCCACAAGCTGCGCAACATCATCACCCGCTCGCTGGGGTACCAGGAGGAGGTCGAGATCGACACCTCGGTGCTCGACCTGGAGCGGGGGGACATGTACCTGCTGTGTTCGGACGGCCTGAGCAACCTCGTGGAGGACAACGAGCTGCTCGACATGGTGCACGAGAACACCTTCCAGGAGGCCACCCGGCGGCTGGTCGACCTGGCCAACCGGCGTGGCGGGGACGACAACATCACCTGCGTGATCGCGCGCGTGGATTCCCTGGACTGAGCCCCGCCGCAGGCTCCCCCGACCCCGCTCCCGAGGAGACGTGCAACGTTTCCGTGCTTGACTCGGGTCGGACCTGTGCCGTAGGGATCCTCAGCCAGAGGACCGCATGAACAACGACTCCCACTACACCGTGACCGTCGTGGCCGAGGATCCCCGGGTCCCGGTGCGCCAGTTCGCGGTGACCCGGAAGCGGCTGCGTCGCCTGGGCGCGCTGGCCGTGGCGGCGCTGGTGGGCGTGGCCGCGGTGCCGACGCTGGTGGTGGGGCTGGTGGTCGGACACCGCACAGCCGCCGTGGACAGCATCAACCGGCAGCTGGACCAGCAGCTGTACTCCCTCAGCCGCCGGGTCGCGGACGCCGAGGCCGCCCTGACCCGCGTGCAGGACTACGACGCCAGGGTTCGCGCGCTGACCCGCGCCGACGAGGGCGTGCGACCGTTCGGAATCGGTCCGCTGGAGGACCTCGAGGTGGTGGCCCTGCAGGAGCGCGAGCAGCAGGCCACCCTGCCCGACGGCGCCGCGATGCGCACCGGCGATCTCGAGGTCGCGGCCGCCGGCGCGCTGGGCCGTCGGCTCGACTCGCTGGCCGCGGGGATCGACGCCGAAGAGGTCAGCCTGCAGGAGGTCCGCGGATACCTCGTCGACCGCGAGGCGCTGTTGCGGGCCTACCCTACGATCTGGCCGGCGGACGGGTGGGTCACCAGCCGCTACGGTTTCCGGCGCTCCCCGCTGCCCGGCGCCCAGACCTTCCACACCGGCATCGACGTGGCCGCCGCGTACGGCACGCCGATCCGGGCGACCGCCGACGGCGTGGTCATCTCCTCGGGCTACCGCGAAGCCTACGGCTACACCGTGGAGATCGACCACGGCTACGGGCTCGGCACCCTCTACGCCCACTGCTCCCGGCTGATGGTCGAGGAGGGGCAGTCCGTGTCCCGCGGTGACGTGATCGCCAGCCTCGGCAGCACGGGTCGTGCCACTGGGCCGCACCTGCACTACGAGGTTCTCCGGGACGGCGTGCCGACCAACCCCAGCCACTACCTCATCGGTCACGCCTCCAGCAGCACGATCACCAGCAACACGATCGATTGACAATCCCTCGTCCGTGACCATGATGAACCCGGATCCCGTTCCGGATGGCGGGACGGGTGTGCCCCGAACGATCGGGAGGGACGATGGGCGCTCTGGACGGCGTGGCCAAGGTCGCGCAGAAGGTCTTCGGCACCAAGCACGAACGCACCGTCAAGGGGCTGCGCCCGCTCGTGGCCCACATCAACGACCTGGAGCCCCGCTTCCAGGCGATGTCCGACGACGAGCTGCGCGCCATGACGTGGGATTTCCGCCGCCGGCTGGGCCGCGGCGCGACCCTCGAGGAGATCCTGCCCGAGGCCTACGCCGCGGTCCGTGAGGCGAGCTGGCGCACCCTGAAGATGCGCCACTACGACGTGCAGATGATCGGCGGCGTCGTGCTGCACCAGGGCCGCATCGCGGAGATGCGGACCGGTGAGGGCAAGAC
>CAZXHG010000350.1:0-8669 GCA_964639985.1 uncultured Rickettsiales bacterium | reverse complement strand
CGGCCTTCTGCACGGCCTCCCAGGCCGCGTCGCGGTCTGCGAGCAGGCCCTCGAGGGCGGCGTTGGCCTTGTCGTGGGCCTGCCAGGCGAGGTCGCGCTCGGCGGTGAGCCCCTCGATGACCTCCAGCTCCTTGCCCTGGGCCTCCCAGGCCTGGTCGCGCTCGGCGACCATGCGTTCCAGGGTTTCACCGGCCTTCTGCACGGCCTCCCAGGCCGCGTCGCGGTCTGCGAGCAGGCCCTCGAGGGCGGCGTTGGCCTTGTCGTGGGCCTGCCAGGCGAGGTCGCGCTCGGCGGTGAGCCCCTCGATGACCTCCAGCTCCTTGCCCTGCGCCTCCCAGGCCTGGTCGCGTTCGGCGACCATGCGCTGCAGGGTCTCGGCCGCGGCGGTCTCGGCCTGCCAGGCGCGGTCGCGCTCGGCCGCCACCTCGTCGAGTGCGGCGGTGGCCTGCTGAACCGCGTCCCACGCGTCGCCGCGGTCTGCGAGCAGGCCCTCGAGGGCGGCGTTGGCCTGGTCGTGGGCCTTCCATGCGAGATCCCGTTCGGACGAGAGGCCCTCGATGACCTCCAGCTCGCGCGCCTGTGCGTCCCATGCCTGGTCACGCTCGGCGACCATGCGTTGCAGGGTCTCGGCCGCGGCGGCCTCGGCCTGCCAGGCGCGATCGCGTTCGGCCGAGACCTCGGCCAGCGTGGTGGCCGCCTTGTCCACGGCCTCCCAGGACGTGTCGCGGTCGGCGAGCACCTGCTGCAGGGCAGCCGTGGCCTTGTCGTGCGCCGTCCACGCCACGTCGCGCTCGGCGGTGAGGTTCTCGATCGCCTCGAGCTCGCTGGCCTGGGCCTTCCACGCCTGGTCGCGCTCGGCGACCATGCGCGCCAGCGTCTTCGCGGCGTTGCCCTCGGCCTCCCAGGCGCGGTCGCGCTCGGCCGCCACCTCGGCCATGGCGATCGTGGCCTTGCCCACGGCGTCCCACGCCTGCTCCCGGTCGGCGAGCAACTCCTGCAGTGCGGACGCTGCCTTGTCGTGGGCCTTCCACGCCTCGTCCCGTTCGGCAGTCAGCGTCTTCAGCGCGTCGAGTTCGCTGGCCTGGGACTCCCAGGCCTGGTCGCGCTCCGCCGCCAGCCGGGTCACGACCTCGGCGGCCTTCGCCTCGGCGGCCCAGGCACGATCGCGGTCGTCGAAGATGCCCTGCAGGGCGTCCGTGGCCTTGTCGTGCGCGGTCCAGGCCGCGTTCTTGGCCTCCTCGAGCTGCTGGATCGTGGCCAGCTCCCGGGCCTGGGCGGCCCACGCCTCGTCCCGCTCGGCGGCCATCCGGGAGATCGCCTCCGCGGCTGCTGCCTCGGCCTTCCACGCCAGGTCCCGCTCGCCCACCATGCGCTCGAGGGTCCCGGACGCCTTCTCGTGGGCCGTCCAGGCCTGGTCCCGCTCGGCGGCCATGCGCTCCAGCGCGGCGGCCGCGTCCTCCTGGGCCTTCCAGCCGAGGTCGCGCTCGACCACCATCGCGGACAGGGCCTGGCCCGCCTTGTCGTGGGCCTTCCACGCCTCGTCTCGCTCCGCGCCGAGGCTGGCGATCACGTCGAGCTCGCGGGCCTGGGCGTCCCAGGCCTGATCCCGCTCCGCCACCACCCGGGTGAGCACCCCGGCGGCCTTCTCCTGGGACTGCCACGCAGCGTCCCGCTCGGCCGCGGAGGCCTGCATCGCGGTCGAGGCGGCCTCCAGGGAGGTCCATGCCTCGTCCCGCTCGTCCCCGAGCCGCGCGATCATGGCCGCGGCCTTCTCCTGTGCGGTCCACGCGCGGTCGCGTTCTTCTTCCATCGCGCGGAGGGCGGCGGCCGACTGGTCGACCGACGACCACGCCAGCCCCCGCTCGGCAGTCATCTTCTGCAGGGCCTCGTGGGTGTTGGCGTGGGCGACCCACGCCTCGTCCCGCTCGGCGGTCAGCTCCCGGATGACCTTCAGCTCCCGGGCCTGGGCGTCCCAGGCCTGGTCCCGCTCGGCGGCCATGCGGGCCGCTGCCTGGGCAGCGTTCTCCTCGGCCTGCCAGGCGGCCTGGCGTTCAGAGGCCATGCGCTCGACAGCAGCGCTCGCCTTGTCGAGCTCGGTCCAGGCCTTGTCCCGTTCGGCCGACATGCGCTCGACCGCGGCCATGGACTGGTCGTGTGCGCCCCAGGCCAGGTCTCGCTCCTCGCCCAGCGACCTGAGCGAGGTCAGCTCCTGGGCCTGCGCTTGCCACGCGAGGTCGCGCTCCTCGGCCATGCGCTGCATGGCCTGCACGGCCTCGTCCTGGGCTCCCCAGGCCTGCTTGCGCTCGTCGATCAGGCGCTCGAGCTCGGCCACGGACTCGTCGTGGGCCCTCCAGGCCAGGTCGCGCTCGGTGGTGATCGCGGTGAGGTGTTCGGCCGCGCGTGTCTGCGTCTGCCAGGCCTCGTCTCGGTCCTCGGCGATGCGCTTGACCTCGGCCCAGGCCGTGCGCTGGACCTCCCACGCCTCGTCGCGCTCGCTGGCCATGCGGTCCAGGGCGGAGGCCACCTGGGCCTCGGCGTTCCACGCCTTGTCCCGCTCGTCGAGGGCGCGTTGCAGGTCGGTGCGGGCGCGGTCGTGGGCGTCCCAGGCGCGGTCGCGCTCGTCGACCACGCGCTGCATGTCGGTCATCGCCTTGTCGGACATGGACCAGGCCTGATCGCGGGCCTGCTCCACCCGGCGGACGTCCTCCACCGCCTTCTCGTGGGCCTCCCAGGCCCGCTGTCGCGCCTCGAGTTCGACCTTGACCTCGCCCCGTGCCTTGTCGTGGGCGTCCCACGCCTCGTCCCGCTCGTCTCCTACCCGGTCGGCCTCGGCCCGGGCACGGGCGTGGGCGTCCCACGCCTTGTCCCGCTCGTCGATGGCGCGCTGCAGGTCGGCCATGGCCTTGTCCTGCGCGTCCCACGCGCGGTCGCGAGCCTCGCCGATGCGGCGGTGGGTGTCCCAGCCCTGCTCCAGCAGCGACGACGCCTCGCGGAAGTGCTTCCAGGCGGCGTCCCGCTCGCGGTCGGCCTTCTCGATGCGCTGCTCGCCCCACTGCAGCCGCTGCTCCATCACGCGGACCCGCTCCCGGTGCAGGTCGAGCTCGTCGGCGAGCCGGTTGCGCTCGGCCGCGGTGCGCACCAGCAGGGTGGGCTCGCGGCTGCGGTACACCGGCCGGTGGCAGAACGCCGCCAGGGGTTCGGTGGTGTGCTCCCACGAGTAGCGCTCGCGGGCCAGCTTGCGCGCGGCGCGGCCCATCTTCTGGACCGCGGCCGGATCGTCGAGGATGCGGTCCACGGCTCGGCGGATGGCGTCGTCGTCGGCCACGTCCACGGCCATGGCCGCGCCCGCGGGCTCCAGCTCCGTGGCCGCGGCCTGGTGCTGCGCCAGGATCAGCGGCAGCCCGCAGTGCAGGTAGTTGAGGTGGCGGAACGAGAAGCTGAGCTCCCGCTCGAGGTTGGGCCGGGCCAGGTCCAGCGCGGCCGTGGCGCGGGCGTACTCGCCGAGCAGCTCGTCGAAGGGGAGGAACCCCTCGAACTGCACGTGCTCGGTGTCGGGCAGGGTCTCGCGCGGGTCGAGGAACTCGCCGGTCTTGCCGCCGCCCACCGGGTAGGCGCCGCCGAACAGGCGCAGCACGCCCTTGCCCCGCTTCTGCAGGTGCTCGACGACCACGCGGAGCTGCTCGCGGGGATCGATCCAGGGCCAGAACACACCCCCGGTGACCAGCACCGGCTCCTTGGGCCGCCTGCGGCGGGGACCCTTGGGCGGACACGACAGCGGCACGATCGAGCCGGGCATCTCGCGGCAGTCCACGCCCGCGGCCGTGAGCTGTCCGAGGTAGTAGTCGCGCTGGCGGGCGTTGCTGAACAGGAAGTAGTCGGCGCGGCCGATGGCCTCCATCAGCCGGGTCGGCTCCTCGAGGTCGTCGATGCCCTGGTACTGCCGCTCGAGCAGGCGAGGGGCGAACAGGTCCAGCACCACCGGCGGGCAGGCGGTCGGTAGCCGGGTGACCTCGTCGGCGGCCTCCACAAGCAGGGTGTCGGGCTGCACCTGGTCGATGACCGAGGCGAGCTCGTCGGCGTCGTTGAAGGGGTACGGACTCACCGCGCTGCCCGGGGCCGCGTCCACGTCCACGGCGCCGCCGGCGAGGCGAGCGGACGCCTCCACGTCGCGCCGTCGGGTCGCGTAGCTGATCTCGAAGCCCTTGCCGGCCAGTCCCTGGGCGTTGGTCCAGGCCCGCAGCCCCATCCCGCTCACCGGTGCGCCGGGGCGTGGGGGCATCCCGTGCAGCACCACCAGCACGTTCTTGGCAGTGGTCGTCATACGTCGAACAAAGTAGCACGAGATAGGGGGCGCGGCACCCGGTCTCAGCTCACCGCCTCGAGGCTCTCCGTGGCGGCCCGCTCACGCCTGACGTACAGCACGCGCTCCTGGGTGTAGGTCACCAGGCCAGGCGGCGCGCCCCTGGGTTTGCGCACGTACTTGATCCGGGTCCAGGCTACCTCGGCCGTGTCCCCCTCGGACAGGCCGGCGTGGGCCACGGCGAGCTGGGCCGCCAGGGCCAGGTCGAGGGGATCGGGACCTCGCCCCTCCAGCGGGAGGACCACGTGCGCGCCCGTGCGGCCGACCGCGTGCATCCATACATCCCTGCCGCGGGCGTGCCGGAAGGTGAGCGCGTCGTTGTCCGCCGCGCCACGGCCGACCCGGATGCGCTGGCCCGAGGGGGTGCGCCACTCCCGATAGGGCAGGCGCTCGCCGCCCGGGTGCCGACGGCGGCGGGGTCGCGTCTGGGGCCGCCAGGGGAGGGGGAGGTCCGCGGCCACCGCGGCGACCGCCTCCGCATCCACGGCGCCCTCGAGTCTGGTCAGCGCGTCCCGGGCGCGCTCCAGCTCCTCCTCGGTGCGCAAGGCCTCCTCGGTGGCGCGCGAGGATCCGCGCTCGAGGCGGCGGGCCGCGTGGTAGCGCCGCTCGATGGCTTGCCGCGGGGTCAGGGCCGGGTCCAGCGAGAGGGACACGGTGGGGCAGGCCTCGTCGAACACGTCCACCAGCTCGACCTGGGCCATGCCTCGGCGGAGCTGGCCGAAATGGGCATTCAGCAGGTCGGCCTCCTGACGCAGGGCCGCGGCGTCGTCGTGGCGGTCGGCCTCGCGGAGCTGGCGGTCGAGCTTGCGGCGCAGGCGGCGCTCCACGGAGCGCACTCGGCGCGCGATCGCCGCCCGGGTACGGGTGAGCCTCTCCCCGGCCTCGAGCTCACCGTAGTGGTCGGCCAGCTGACGGCACACGTCCGGCGGGGCGAAGCGGGCGGGCCGCGCCGGCGGGGGGGAAGAGGCGGGCGGTTGCCAGGGTTGATCGGGCAGCAGCGCGCGGCGGTGGGAGCGGTTGGGCAGCAGCGACGCCCGGATCGTGCCGTCCTGGCGGAGGATGAAGAGATTGCCGTGGTGACCCGTCAGCTCCACCATGAGATCGACGTCGGTCAAGCCGATGCGCACGATGCGGTCCTCGCCGACCTGCTCGATGCCCGTCACGCGGCCTCGCAGCAGCTGGCGCAGCAGGCCCTGCATGGCGATCGCCCGGGGCGGGTTGGGGGGTGGCCGGTCCACGAGGTGCAGCCGGGCGTGAGGAGACTGGACCACGATCAGCAGGTGGCGGGTGATCCCGGGGCTGCGCAGGGTGAGCACCACGCGGTCGGCGGCCGGGACTCGGACCTCCTGCAGCCGGGCGTCGGCCAGCCGTGGTGCGAGTTCGCGCAGCACGAGGCCGAGCTCTTCGGGGCGGATCGCCATCGGCAACCTATGCTATCAAGTCCTGCGGAGGGTCGAAGCGAATGTGGAACATGCGAAGGATGACGACCTGGACCCTGCTGGCGCTGGTGCTGGCGCTGCCCGCGGCGGCCAAGCGCGCCCCCGGTGAGTCGGACGGGCCGCCGACGCCGGCCGACCTGGTAGCCGCGGCCGCGGAGAAGCTGGGCGGCCCCCAGGGCGGCCACGTGGCCCTGGCCGCGCTGCCGGGCTATCGGCTGGGCTACACCATGGAGGTGCACGACACGGCCAGCGGCCGCGGGTTCACCGCGGACCACGTGTACGAGGAGGGCGAGGACGGCTCCGTGAAGCTGACCGTCGACGTCACCGAGGGCAAGGATGGCGTGGACAGCGTGGCCTTCGCCGGCGAGGGCGAGGCCTGGGTGGAGTCCGAGGGCCAGAGGACCGAGTTCCAGCCCGCCGAGGTCCGGCAGCGAGTCCTGGACTTCTCTCCCGAGCGACTGTTCCAGGTTCCGCTGGAGCTGGGCCCCAAGGGCATGGACGCGCTGCCCGAGGAGGTGCACGAGCGGCTCACCGCCGAGGTGGTGGCCGAGGGCGACCACCTCGGCGACACCGTGGTCCGCGCCGTGGACGACGCCGGCGAGGAGCAGGTCTCGATGCGCCTCGCCGCCGCAGACGGCCTGCCCCGCGAGGTGACCTTCACCTCGGTCGCCGGACGCATCACCTACCGCTTCGACGACTATCGCGAGGTCAGCGAGAACCTCGTGCTGCCCTTCAGCCGCCAGTTCCTGCGGAACGGTATCCTGTTGAGTGATCTGAAGGTGGCCGCATTCGAGACCGGGGCGGCGGCGGAGGAGGGCGGGGAGGCGACGGACGAGGTGGCCGACGAACCTGCCGCAGCCGCCGCGGAGTAGCCCCTTCACGTGCGCGCGCGAGTCAATAGCAACCCGAGCGCACCACCCAAAAACGTCACGAAACACTCCTTACGACTCCCGCGTGATCGTGCTATAGAGGCGCGGTTGAAAGGTCGGTTCGGTGCGGGTCCGCAAGATCCGGGCCAGGACGGATCCGAGGTGCTGTTTTTTGGTCGAAAACCGCTTGACAGGCACCCATCGGATACCAATAATGTCGCGACTTTTCGCCGGGTGCCCACAGACGAGGTCCAGGAACACGAACTCCGCTGGCGTAGCTCAATCGGTAGAGCAGCTGATTTGTAATCAGCAGGTTGCGGGTTCGAGTCCCACCGCCAGCCCCATGCCCGGCGGCGATCTTTGATACGGCACCGCGGGGTGCACGGGAATTCGATGGGCTGGAGAGGTGCCCGAGTGGCCAAAGGGATCGGACTGTAAATCCGACGGCGATGCCTACGGAGGTTCGAATCCTCCCCTCTCCACCATCTCCCTGACCCCGAAGAGGAGCGAGTGACGGGCGGGAATAGCTCAGGTGGTAGAGCATCAGCCTTCCAAGCTGAGGGTCGCGGGTTCGAGCCCCGTTTCCCGCTCCAGATCGAGGAGGACGACGGCCCGGTGGGCCGCGCCGGGCCCATGTAGCTCAGTAGGTAGAGCACATCCTTGGTAAGGATGAGGTCACCGGTTCAAGTCCGGTCATGGGCTCCAAGATCGTTGACCTTCACCGTCGGTTCAGGTGAACCGGCGGTTTCGTTTTGAGAAACAACCCGCTGGCGGCGACGTCAGCACAAATAGACAGTGATTCGCTGACGGGCCTTGCAGGAGGTTTGACATGGGCAAGGAAAAGTTCGTGAGGAACAAGCCCCACATGAACGTGGGGACCATCGGGCACGTGGACCATGGGAAGACCACCCTCACCGCGGCCATTACCAAGTACCTGGCCAAGAAGGGTGACGCCGAGTTCGTGCCCTTCGACCAGATCGACAAGGCGCCGGAGGAGAAGGCGCGCGGTATCACGATCGCGACCGCCCACGTCGAGTACGAGTCGCCCGAGCGCCACTACGCGCACGTGGACTGTCCCGGACACGCCGACTACATCAAGAACATGATCACCGGCGCCGCCCAGATGGACGGTGCGGTGCTCGTGGTCGGCGCCGACGACGGCCCCATGCCGCAGACCCGTGAGCACATCCTGCTCGCCCGTCAGGTCGGTGTGCCGCAGATCGTGGTGTTCATGAACAAGGTGGACAAGCTGCGGGCCCAGTGCGACTCGGACGAGGAGTGCGAGGAGCTGCTGGAGCTGGTCGACATGGAGCTGCGCGAGCTGCTGAGCTCCTACGAGTTCGACGGCGACAACATCCCGATCGTCAAGGGCTCGGCGCTGCTGGCGCTGGAGAAGGACGAGGAAGAGGCCAACACCGTCTGCATCGACGAGCTGGTCGCGGCGATGGACGACTTCTTCCCGTTGCCCGAGCGCGCGATCGACAAGCCGTTCCTGATGCCGGTGGAGGACGTGTTCTCCATCTCCGGTCGCGGCACCGTGGCCACCGGCCGCATCGAGCGCGGTCAGATCCGGACCGGCGAAGAGGTCGAGATCGTCGGTGTCAAGGACACCACCAAGACGGTCGTGACCGGCGTCGAGATGTTCCGCAAGATCCTCGACTACGGCGAGGCTGGCGACAACGTGGGTTGTCTGCTGCGCGGCATCAAGCGCGACGAGGTCGTGCGCGGTCAGGTGCTGGCCAAGCCCAAGAGCATCGAGCCGCACCTGAACTTCAAGGCCGAGGTCTACATCCTGAACAAGGAAGAGGGCGGGCGTCACACCCCCTTCTTCAACGGGTACAGGCCTCAGTTCTACTTCCGGACGACGGACGTGACCGGCGTCGTGACCCTCGGAGAGGGTACCGAGATGGTCATGCCTGGTGACCGCGTCACCATCACCGGTGCTCTGATCACCCCCATCGCGATGGAAAAGGAGCTCCGCTTCGCCATCCGTGAGGGTGG
>CAZXHG010000349.1:0-8779 GCA_964639985.1 uncultured Rickettsiales bacterium | reverse complement strand
CCACACAACTGTCCAGGGAAGTCAGATCCTGATCATCGAAGGTATCCTGACAATCTTCCCACTGACATCGTCGCTGGTCAGCCACGTATTTCCGAGCGGTGCATGGGATTGGATACAGCTGGTATGGGATTTGAATTTCATCTTGCTCGACGAACCATACGAACTAGGTGGAGGCGGCTCGAAATACAAGCAACTTCGTGACGCTTTGTGGTGGAGCGTTCGTGATCTGACTGCATTCCAAGATTGTATTGTCGTGTCAATTCCCGGTGCCGGGGCTGCCTGGTGTCACCTGGTAGGCAGTGCGAACGGATTGCAGGCAGCCGCAATAGCGCCGGTCACGGGCATGCCCCTGGCTGAGGGGGAGGTTGTCGACCTATGCCGAACGGTGTTCGACGGCAATCTTGGCGGGTATTCATGGACCCCTGATCTGATAGGGAAGTTCGATTTCTTTGTCGGTGCCCTGGTGTCATCGCTGATCGACGCGGTTGTGCCGGATGCCGACTTCTCGGAAATCGTCTGGGATGCCGCCTACGGCGCGGCTTCCGGCCCGCTGGGACCAGCTAGCGGGCTGGCTGGGATGCTGTCGGGTGTATTGTTCGACGCGATCGGATTGTCCGCTCTCGAGTCTTTCATGGGAGATCTCGCATCTCTGAACCCGAATGAGGAAATGCATGAATTCGCCAACGGGGTGGATTGGGCCGGGGCACTCGAGTCTCTCTTTGGTGGCGCAGAAAACATCCCGGGTGTGCTTGGCGATGAATGGGAACTGGAAGTAGGCCCGCTGTGGTCCATCGAGCAATTGTTCCCACTGCTGTTCCGACTCACAGCGGATCATCTGAAGTGGCTGGCTCCGGTGCTTTGGATTGTTGCCATCCTCGACACCTACAACGGGTACTGTGACCAGGATGGCGAGTACAGCTCGCCCTTCCGCTATCTGACAGCTTTCACGATCTTCATGATCGGTTTGGGGATCGGTTTTCTCTGTGGGGGGTGGGGAATCCTGATCGGTGGTGTGATTGGCGCCGTGGTTGGGGTTCTGTTCGTCGTCGCGAATGTTGACCAGATGTCGTTGTGGGACATCTTGCTCCGTGCCGTATTCCCGATGGCTGGTGACTTCGAGGAGGAGTACGACGAGAGCGTGGGCAATGTCCTGACCAGTATTTTCGATTGGTTGGCTGGTGCGGTGAACTTCATTCTTGAAGATGTTCTCGAAGAGACCATCAGGTGGGTGCTGACCGATATCATCGGTGTTCCGCACGAGTTGGTCACGTTCTTCTTTGAACAGCCGCTGTACTCGACCTACCTGTACAGGACCGAGGAGGGCATGGCGCTGGCAACACCGCGCATCCTGAGATCCGGTGCCGATGTGCAGTCTGGGCGCGTGGCGATGGGAATGCGGCGTGAGGGCGCCGGCGTCGGGCGCTTGGCTGGCAACCTCTTCCGGCCATCCGGCTCAAGGGCACTCAGAACCAACCCTCTGCTTTCCGGTCGCCTCGTATTGGCCGAAGCCGAAGTTTACAACGCGACTCTGGTCGACGGGCAGGGTGGAGACTACGGACTTCTCTGGGGTTCGGCGGAGCGGACCAATTCAGCCGCAGTCGAGGCCATGTTCGTGCCTCAGTGGCGCGTAAGACTGCGGCCCTGTACGACACCTTCGCAGAACCCATCGTCGCTCGAGGGCTTCTCGTCACAGGCCTACAACGCGTTGTACAGCGGGATCGACAACTCGGACCTGCAGTGGTTCGAGCGCGCGACGCAGCGCATCACAGAGGCACCGCCCGACGCGCTCGACTACATGCTGGCGCATTGAGGATGGAATCAATGCACCGATGGGGAGATTTACAAGACCAACGGGGCCAGGCGATGGCCGAGTTCGCCGTGTACCTTCCCGTACTGGTGCTCTTGATCGTCGTGGCTTTTTACGTCGCCGAGATCGGCCTGCACCATCAGGAGGGTGAAGTACAGGTCCGGCACGGCGCCTGGCATGCTCTACGCGTGCCACCTGGTAGCATCGCCAGCCAGCCCGAGACCGACCTTGAGATCGCGAGCCTCGAACCGGGTTACGACGCGGACTACGGTGGCACTCTCTACGAAGAGCAGATCGCGAACGCCTACAGCTCGATGTCCCGTCCGATCGGCGAGCGTGGCGTCGAGGTGGGATTCATCTACGAGAGCTCCTACTGGGCTGGCCCCTGGAGCTCCTACAGCTTCACCAAGGGACTGATCCTGGATCCTGCCAGCATCAGCACGACCCAACCGCGGCACAGCGAGACATGGGACTCGTTTGTTCGCCCCTACCAGTATTCGGTCGTCTGGGAGACATGGTCGGCCATCAACGGCGAGCCTGGCGGGGAGATCCGCGACGCGCTGCTGGATGCCCTATGAGCCAGGAGACCCAGGCAACCACCACGTCTCGTTCGTCAAGATGGATCTTGGACACAGTCCCTCGAATCATGTTTTCGGCCGCCGCCGTGATCCTGGGCGTGTGGGTGCTGTGGCATCTGCTGGCGCCACCGATGTCCGCGGAGGCCCGCATCTACCAGGAGTGGCTACAGCCCTTGGATGCTGCTGGTGATGTGGATCCGGCTTCGTTCGCGGAAGGTCAGGTTGAACGCGCCTCGGTCCAGGGGCGCGAGCTGTTCTACGTGCGGGAAACCATGGGCGGGAGTCACGACGAGATCCTCGATGACATCGAACATCGGATTCGATCGACACCCGGCCCCGGTCTTCTTGCCACGCTACCGGAGGGCTCTGATCCTGCCGAGCTGTGGCCGGATATGACCCCGGAGCAGCTGGACCATTTCTCGCTGCAGCGGAGCGTGGTTCGAATGGATGCCGACGGCTGGGGCGGGCTGGCCTACGTGGAGGACGGCTGTCCATCTGGCAACCAAGCCGGGAACAACGAGTGTGTTCGGGATCGCATCGAAGCGTTCGCCGCCACCCACGACGCCTCCGAACTCGGCCGCGTCCGAAGCGTGGTAGCCATCGATGGCGGCAATCCCTACGGGTCCACCGTGTTCCATGTGTGGGCCGAGCATGGATTCCACATCGGTGCGCCGGAGGACCCAGCCGATCGACGCGCTCCGCGCCTCGCACCACCCGGATTCGAAACCCCGCCCTACTGCAGCATCGTTTCGAGCTACGATCAGCCGGGCAAGGCGGGAGGATTCCAGGTGGCCACCTACGATTGCGACCCCTCGTGCACGACCACGCTGGCCGACCTCGACCCACTGATGCGGTCGGGCGGGTGGCGCGTCGACCCGGTGAACGAGACCTTGCGGAGAAACGACGGCCCGATCGCCCAGCGGTACGCGATCAGTGGCCGCGAGGCCCTGGTAACCTGTGATCACTCCGAGCACGGTGACGGTGCCACGCTCGGGGTGACGGCATACATCTTCTGAACGGATGCTGGAGACGATGGACCCGCTGGTCGGGAAAAGGAGAACGGGATGAAACGGCGCACCATGTTGCTGGTCACGATCGCGCTGGCCGTGCTGGCTGGCCTGTTCATGTACAAGTACGCGCAGTCCCTCAAGGCCGAGTACGGTCAAAAGGAAGAACGCGTGCGCGTGCTCGTGGCCAACGGGCAACTGGAGGCGGGGCACACGCTCGGCGCCGAGGATCTGGCCTCCAAACCGGTCCCGGTGAGCTTCGTGCCGGGGCAGGCGATCTACGCCTCGGACGCCGAGATCGTCGTGGGCAAGGAGATCAGCGATCCGGTCAAGGCCTACGACTACGTGCTGTGGACCAGCCTTGCCGGCACGGACGAGTCTGCGGCCTTCGAGGATTCCATCAAGCTGGACACGCGCGCCCTCGCCATCGCGGTCACGCCCAAGAGCGCAGCCGGCGGACTGCTGCTGCCCGGCGATCGTGTGGACATCCTCGGTACGTTCCCGGACGCCGACGCCCGCGAAGACGTTACCGTCACACTGCTGCAGAACGTCGCTGTCCTCGCCGTCGGCGATCTCGGCGCGTCTGTCGCCGACAACCGGCGTCGGGTTCGAGACTACCGCTCCGTCACCGTGCGGACCACGGTGGAAGAGGCCGAGATCCTGACCTTTGCCATGGAACACGGGAAGCTGGCCATGACGCTGCGCAATCCCGAGGACAGCTCCGTGCAGGAAACCACCACCCCCAAGCGCTTCTCGGACGTGCTCACCGAGGAGTCGCTGAAGAAGGTACAGACCACCCGCCGGTCCCACGCCGAACTGATCGAGTAGGGCTGGCAACGGGAGGAACGCGTGATGCAACTCTCCAGTCGGAAACAACGGAAAGCGAACCACCGCGAGACCCGGCCGGGCCGTCGGATGCGCACGGCCTGCGTCGTGTCGCTGCTGGGCCTCGCCTTGGGGATCGCCCTGCTCGCCCACGCCGAGACCGTGACCATCCGGATGCAGGTGGGGGAGGTCAGGGAATTCCCGGTTTCCCTGGACAGCAAGGTCGTCCCGGGTGAGGGCGCGGGAGAGATGGTCGACATCGACCGTGGCGTCGGTGAGGACACGATGATCATCCGCCCCGGGACTACGGGCGTGTTCTGGATCACGGTTCGCTCCTCCACGAGCACGACGTCGTACAAGGTCATCGTGTCGGGTGGAGGTGAGGCTTCGTCCGCCTACGAGAGCGTGCGCCGCCTTCTCGAGGATATCGAGGGCATCGACATCCGTGTCGACGGGGATCGCGTGATCGTCGATGGCGAGACCTACACGGAGCGCGACTTCGAGCGGGTAGAGGCGGTAGCCGCGGACTACGAAAACGTCTTCAGCTACGTGTCCCGTTCCCGCATCTCCGAGCTGGTCCCGTCGATCATGCTGCGGTTCGACCTCGTCGAGATCTCGCGGAATGCCTCGTCCACGGTTGGGATCGACTGGGGCAGCGATCCGGTGGCCACGGTGATCAACTTCGTCAACACGATCCGGTCCGCGGGTCTCACCGGCTACGAGGGTGGCCTGTTCAACCTCGAGGGGGAGAACTCGTGGATGAAGATCCACGATACCCACGTGGTGACCACCCAGAGCGGCACCGAGGCCAACTACCACCGCGGCGGCCAGCTCAAGATCGAGGTCTCCGGCCTGGAGGGCGGCAGCCTCGAGAACGTGGACTACGGTTTCAAGGTGAAGTGCCTCCCCGAGATCGACGCCATCGGGCAGGTCTCGATGTACCTGGAGTGGGAGCGCAGCAACCTCGCCAGCGTCCGCAGGGACACCTATGCGTTGGATACAGACAGCGGATCCGCGACGCGGCAGGTGGCCGAGGGGCTGAGCATCGTGCTGGGACACGCTATCGAACGGCTGTCAGGGCGCGGTACCCGCGGTATTCCGGGGCTCAAGGACATCCCGGGCCTGGGCGCGCTGTTCGGTTCGCGCAGCTTCCGCAAGGAGGAGAGCATCGCTGCGATCCTGATCACGCCGACGCTATCCGTGGGTGACGGCCAGGACAAGGAGATCATCCAGCAGGTGTTCGAGGAACTGCGTGCGGAGGAGCAGGGTCCTTGGTAGGTCGTCGTCCGACGCTCAAGGCGACGGTGCGGTCCCCGGACGGTACGTCCCGGAGCCTGTCGTCGTCCAGCGTCCCGTTCAGCCTGGGGCGAGATCCCCGGTGTGATGCGGTGCTCGACGGGCAGGGGATCAGCCGTGAGCACGTGCTGGTCTATTTCGACGACCAGTCCATCGTGGTGCGTGACTGCAGCCGGAATGGTTGTGAGGTCGACGGCAAGCGGATCCCGCAGGAGCTACGCGTGAAGGGGCCGCTGTCCCTCGACGTGCAGGGTTTCCTGGTCGACCTCGAGGTGGTCACTCCGCCCGCGGCGATCACGCTCCGCGATGGCACGACTCCCGACGACACCCTCAAGGTGAAGGACGGCGGCACTGCACAGAAACAGCCGCCACCCCCGCCAGTGGCGCGAGTGCCGGAGCCGGAGAAGCCCCGTCCCCCTCAAGCAAAGCAGAAGCCAGCCGCCACGCCCCCCCCCGCCACTGGTGCACGGCTCGAGTACGCCGCCCCGGTGGAACTCGCCCCGGAGATCCAGGCTCGGATCCATCGCCGCCTGCTGGACAGCTTCAACCTCAGGAAGCTGGACATCGACCTGGTGGAGAGCCCGGAACTGCGCACGAAAGCGCAGCGTATCCTCGATGAGATCCTCGACGAGGAGCTGCCACCCGATGCCCAGGACGTCGACCGGCCTGCTTTGCGGCGGACCCTGCTCAACGAGGTCTTTGGACTCGGCCCCCTCGAGGCGATCCTCGCGGACGACTCGATCACCGAGATCATGGTCGTGGGCTGCGCGAAGATCTTCGTGGAGCAAGGTGGCCGCATCAGCGAGACCAATCTGCGGTTCAGCAGCGAACGCGCACTGAGCACGATCATCCAGCGCATCGTCAGCCCGATCAATCGCCAGGTGAGTGAGGGCTCGCCGCTGGTCGATGCCCGGCTCAAGGACGGCTCGCGTGTCAACGTGGTCATCAATCCCGTGTCGCTCAGCGGCTCGGTGCTGACCATCCGCAAGTTCTCGGTCGATCCCCTGCGGATCGACGACCTGATCCGATTCGGCTCCATGACCCAGGCCATGGCGGACTTCCTGCGGGTCTGCGTGCTGGGGCGCAAGAACATCGTGGTCGCGGGTGGGACCGGATCGGGGAAGACGACCCTGCTCAACGTACTCGGAGACTGCATCGAGGGATCCGAGCGGATCGTGACCATCGAGGACTCGGCCGAGGTGCGTCTGAACCAGCGGCATGTGGTCACGCTCGAGGCCAAGCCGAGCAATCAGGAGGACAAAGGGGAGGTCACGATCCAGGACCTCGTACGCAACGCGCTGCGCATGCGGCCCGACCGGATCGTGGTCGGTGAGTGTCGCGGTGGCGAAGCTCTGGACATGCTCCAGGCGATGAACACGGGTCATGACGGCTCGTTGACCACGGTGCACGCCAACAGCCCCGAGGACGTGATCTCGCGGCTCGAGACGATGGTGCTGATGTCGGGTCACGACCTGCCCAGCTCGGCGATCCGTAGTCAGATAGCGTCAGCCATCGACCTGGTCGTGTACCAGGCCCGCCTCGCCGACGGCTCGCGTCGCGTGATGGCGGTCACCGAGGTCGTCGAGATCCTCGATGGCGAGGTGCGGATGGAGCCGGTGTTCGTGTTCGCAGCCGAGGGGCGTGACGAGCAGGGGCGGATACGCGGCAACTACCGCTCCACTGGCCACGTGCCGAGCTTCATCGCCGACCTGGTCCGCATGGGTCTGATCACGGAGGAGGACGCCCTTGGCATTGCGTGACCTCTACCTCGTGGGCGCCTCGGTCACCCTGGTGCTGCTGGTGTTCGCTGCGCGGGCGGTCTTCGCCGACCGGATCCGAGTTGGCCTCGAGCGGTATCGGGTCTGGCTGGGGGCGACACTCGACGAGCTGGGTTGGCGCGGGGACGCCGGCAAGATGGTGCAGCTGCATGTCGCCGCCACGATCGCGCTGTCCGTGATCGTGGCGCTGCTGATCGGTTTGATCCCGGCGGTGCTGGTCGCCGTGCTCTCCGGCTGGGCATCCTTCTACCTGCTGAACCAGGCCAAGGAGAAACGGCGCGCGCTGTTCGAGTCCCAGCTCCCCGGCATGCTCGACGCGGTGTCAGCCGCCCTGAGTCAGGGCCTGAACGTCGAACATGCCCTGGAGATCACGGCGCAGAACGCCGACGAACCCACCCAGGGTGAGATGCTGATGAGCATCAAGGAGTACCGGCTGGGCATCCAGCTGGATCAGGCACTGACCAACATGTCCGACCGACTGCGTAGCCGGAACCTGGGCATGGTCGCCGAGGCGGTCGGCATCTCCTTGCAGACCGGCGGCAATCTCTCGGAGATGCTCAAGACCACAGCTCGCGCAGTGCAGGAGATTGCCCGGCTCGAAGAGAAGATGAACGTGGCTACGGCCCAGGGGCGAATGCAGACCCGGGTCATCGTGGCGATGGGGCCCATCTGCCTGGTGATCCTGTCGCTGATAGCTCCGGAGATGGTCGATCCCCTGTTCACCGATCCGCTCGGCTGGTTCATGCTCGCCATTGCGGTCATGCTCGACCTGATCGGCGTCCTGCTGGCCAGGAAGATCCAGGAGGCGGATGTATGAGCCAGTTGTGGTTGCTCCTGTCCACGCTGAGCGCTGCGCTGGCGGCCGTCGTCCTGTGGCGCGGGCTGCGTCCACCGCCGGATTTCGCTCCGGTCCAGCAGCGTCACGGGCATCGCGCCGACATTCGCGAGTCTCTGACCACGGAGCAGGCCCTTTACCCCTACCTGCTCGATGTCCTGCGAGTCCTGGCCTACCCGATGAGCTCGGCGCGACTGGAAACAACGCGCACCGGGCTGGATGACAAGCTGCGAAAAGCTGGCGATCTGCTGGGGCTGGAGCCGGCGGAGTTCCTCGGCCTGTGCCTGGTCTGCTCGGTTGGCACCGCTGCCATGCTCGGCTGGTCGGTCAGCCTGGTGGCCCTCGGCTGGGCCGTGCCCGCCATCATCATCGGTGCCGGCATGGGTTACGTCATGCCTCTACTGTATCTCGAGGACCTCGTTGCCAGGCGGATGCGCGAGATCCACAAGGAGCTGCCCTACGTGCTGGATACGCTGGCCATCTCGCTCACTGCAGGTCTGTCCTTTCCGCAGTCTCTCCGCCGCCTGTTGGCCAGGCGGGAGGGCCGGGACTCGGTCCTTCTACAGGAGCTGAAGGTCGTGCACTTGCAGATGGAGATGGGCATGTCGCTGGAGGACTCCTTCGACGAGTTGAAGGACCGCGTGCCATCCAAC
>CAZXHG010000348.1:0-8846 GCA_964639985.1 uncultured Rickettsiales bacterium | reverse complement strand
GGCTGCCCAGCGGCGCCGGGATCTCCACGGTCGCGGTGCCGGCCATGAACGGCCCCGGGGGCGGCAGCTCGTCGGTCGTGTCGTCGTCGTCGGCCGGAGGGTCGTCGTCGCCGCCCGGGCAGGCAGGACCGAGCAGGAGCATCGAGAGCAGCAGGGCAAGGGACCACAGGTGGCGCACGGGAACCTCCTCGGGCGAGACTATCATCAACCAGCCCCCCGGGGACGGCTGGGCCTGTGGGGCATGAGCAGGTAATAGCGGTCCCACCAGGATGTCCGCGCCGGACGGCAGGAGGAACGGGTCGTGAACGAGATACTGGAACGGACCGCAGTGGAGCAATCGAGACGGATCCTCGCGGGTCGGATCAGCGTCGAGGAGCTCACGGCGCTGTACCTGGATCGGATCACCACCCACAACCCCACGCTGAACGCCTTCACCAAGATCTACGCGCGCCGCGCGCGACGCAGGGCGCGCAGACTCGACCTGGCCAAACGATCACGGTCCTTCGAGCCCACATCGGCCCTGTGGGGGGTCCCGATCGCGATCAAGGATCTGGACCACGTCCGGTTCTCTCACACGAGATTCGGCAGCGAGGCCCTGAAGTGGGTGTGGTCCCCGGTCGATGGCATCACGGCTTCCCGGGTGCGGCGGGCCGGAATGGTCATCATCGGCAAGACCGCCACGAGCGAACTGGGGATCCTGCCGGTCACGGAGACCCGTCTGCATGGCCCCACCCGAAATCCCTGGGACCTCTCCAGGAGCTGCGGAGGTTCCAGCGGAGGATCCGGGGCCGCGGTGGCCGCCAGGATGGTGCCCATCGCCCAGGGATCGGATGGCGCCGGCTCGATCCGCATCCCGGCCGCCCTCAACGGCGTCTTCGGCTACAAGGCCACGCGGGACCGCCTCGTCGATGCCTTCGGAGCACAGGATGTCTTCAACCTGGCCGTCATCGGCCCCCTCGCCCGCTCGGTCGAGGATCTGGCCGCGCTGGCGGATCTGTGGCGCGCGGACAGGTCGGGTCCCTCCCTCTTCGCAGGCCTCGACGAGCCGGTCCGTCGCTCGCGGATCATCGCGCTCCGTGAGTCACCACTCGGCCCTGTCCCGGCCCCGTTCGTCGACGCAGTGGACGACGCCGCAGATACCTTGCGCAGCCTGGGCCACGAGGTCGTCGATGGTGAGACCGCGAAGGGCACCCTGGACGAATTCGTACCCATCTACCAGCGGGAGTTCTCCAACGTCCCGCCCCTGTTCCTGAGCAGGTACCACCCGACGACGCGGTGGTTCCTCACGGAGGGCAGGAAGGTGGACCACGCCAGCGCCGAGCGCGCGATCGCCAACATCTGCCGTCGCGCAGAGGAGACGTGGCAGGATGCGGACTTCCTGCTGTCTCCGACGACGGGCATGTCCGCGCCGCCCGTGGGGTCCATCGACCATCTGTCGCCCCGTGAACAGTTCGACGCCGTCGCGCCGCTGGGCACGTTCACGGCCGCCTTCAACATGACCGGACAGCCCGCCGTGACGATTCCGGCCGGGCAGGACCCAGCCGGTCTACCCCTGGCCGTCCAGCTGGTCGCACGGCGAGGCAAGGACCCGACGTTGATGGCCCTGGCGCGACAGCTCTGGAACGGCATGGGCACCGACATCGCGCTGCCCGATCTTCCGGCGTCGTGACCGGAGGTTGCTCCTGAGGTCCCAGGGAACGGGGCGGTATTTCGGAGGAACGCATCGACGGGCTGGTCAGCGAGATGCGAGCCTCGTTCGAAGATCTCGCCAGGGCGTGACGCCCTCCCCCGTCCTCGCGGGATGATATCCTGGCGACCATCGTGAAAGGCAACTACACGATCCCCCTGACCGAGGGAGAGATGGCGCGGGACGTGTTCATCGCCGACAACGGCTGCGAGTCCACCACCTCGCCCGCGGACGTGGATCCCTGCGTGGCCGACGACGGCTGCGCGACGCCGGTGCAGTGGTGCGAGCACGTCAGCGGGCACGACTGGCCCGAGTTCACGCCCGAGGCGGTCTGGCAATTCTTCTCCGCGCAATGACGTGGGGGGGACGAGGAGGAGCATCATGACCCGAGTCCTGATCGCGCTGGCCGTGATGGCGCTGGCCGTACCGCAGCTCGTCGAGGCCAGCGAGGAGGGGCCACCGGCCGGGTGGATGACGCCACCCGAGGAGGTGATGGAGGTCCTGCACGCGCGGAGGCTGCCGTGGGTCTGGACCTCGCCGACCGGCCAGCACCTGCTGCTCGCCGATCCCGTCGCCTATCCACCCCTCGCCGAGCTGGCCGCGCCCATGCACACACTGGCCGGCATGCGCGTCGATCCCGTGATCAACGACATCCACGGACGCCACGGCGCCACCTCACCCCGCCTGCTGGCGATCGAGGGCGGCGACGCGATCCCCCTGGGACTGCCCGACGACGTCGAGGTCCGCTCTGTGTCCTGGACCGTGGATGGCCAGCGCTTCGCCCTGGTCACCCGTCACGCCGACCACATGGGCCTGTGGGTCGGCTCGGTGGACGGGGACCTCGCCGAGATCGTGGGGCTGGCCGTCAACCAGCTGCTCGGCAGCGGCGCCCGCTGGATGCCCGACCAGGAACGCCTGCTGGTCCGCCGCGTCCCGGCCCGGGGCGCGTCCCCCGAGCCACCGCCCTTCCCGGCCGGGCCCGAGATCCTCGAGGGCAGCGGCGCCGGGGCCCGCTCCACGTACGAGGCCCGCAACCTGCTCGAGACCGCCCACGACGACGCCCTGTTCGAGTACCACGCGACCTCCGAGCTGGTGCTGGTCGATCCGGCGAAGGGTTCGGTGACACCGCTGGGCGAGCCCGCGGTGTACTGCACCGCCGACTTCTCCCCGGACGGGAAGTACCTGCTGGTGGAGCGGCTGGTCGGACCGTGGTCCCACGCGGTGCCCTGGTGGCGGTTCGCCTCGGAGGTCGAGGTGTGGGACCGCAAGGCCCGGGTCGTGGCGACCGTGGCCTCGCTGCCCCTGGCCGACGAGGTCCCGATCCACGGCGTGCCCCTGGGCCCGCGCGGTGCCTCGTGGCGGGCCACGGCGCCGCACACGCTGTTCTGGGTCGAGGCCCTGGACGGCGGCGATCCCGTGGCCGAGGTACCCCACCGCGACCGGCTGATGCGGCTCGAGCGCCCGTTCACCGACGAGCCCGAGGAGGTCTTCCGGGCCGAGCACCGCATCATCCGCTGGCAAGGCGGGTGGGGCGCCGAGGGCGGTACGCTGATGCTCACGGAGCGCGAACGCATCGAACGCTGGCGGTACACCTGGCTGCTGGACGTGGACGAGGGCACGGCACGGCCGTGGTTCGACCTCAACGAGAAGGATCGCTACGCATCGCCGGGCTACGCTCAGCGCCGCCCGCTGCCCAACGGCGAGTGGGTGCTGCACCAGCAGGGAGACGCGGTCTACTTCTCCGGCAGCGGCGCGACCGACGGGGGCGACCGGCCCTTCCTGGATCTACGGCACATGGTCACCGGCGAGGTCGAGCGCCTGTTCCGCTGTCCGCCCGATCGGTACGAGCACTTCGTGGACTTCGTGGGCGACGAGGGGCGGTTCATCCTGCGGTCCGAGTCCCCGGTGGACGTGCCCAACTACCACCTCGCCACCCTCGGCGAGACCGTGGAGGCCGCCGAGGGCGAGGCCACCCGGGCCCACACCCGCGAGCCCATCACCCGGTTCGAGGACCCCACGCCCCAGCTACGCGAGATCGACAAGCGCCTGGTCCGCTACGAACGCGACGACGGGGTTCCGCTCAGCTTCCGGCTGCACCTGCCGCCCGGCTACACCGACGGCACGCGGCTGCCCACCGTGGTCTACGCCTACCCCCTGGAGTACTCCGACCCGTCCACCGCCGGGCAGGTCCGCGGCTCGACGCAGCGGTTCGATCGCTTCCGCGGTTCGTCCCACCTGTTCTTCCTGCTGCAGGGCTACGCCGTGCTCGACGCCACCAGCATGCCGATGATCGGCGATCCGGAGACCGCCTACGACACGTTCGTACCGCAGCTCGTGGCCGACGCCGAGGCCGCCGTGGCCAAGGCGATCGAGATCGGCGTGGCCGATCCGGATCGCATCGGCGTGATCGGGCACAGCCACGGCGGGCTGATGGTGGCCAACCTGCTGGCCCACACCGACCTGTTCCAGGCCGGCATCGCCCGCAGCGGCTCGTACAACAAGACCACCCAGCCCTTCGGCTTCCAGTCCGAGCGCCGCTCCCTGTTCGAGGCGCGCGACGTCTACATCCAGGTCTCGCCCACCTTCTTCGCCGACCAGGTCGACGAGCCGATCCTGGTGATCCACGGCGACGCCGACTCCAACCCGGGCACGCTCACGTTCCAGTCCGAGGTGTTCTTCGAGGCCGTGCGTGGCTCCGGCGGCACCGCCCGGCTGGTGCTGCTGCCGTTCGAGGACCACGGCTACCGCTCCCGGGAGAGCATCGAGCACGTGCTGTACGAGCAGATCCGGTGGTTCGACGAGTACGTGAAACACGCCGAGGCCCGCGCGGGGGAGTAGGACGCGGGCCGGGTGATCCTGGTCTTCGCGGAGTACGGACGGTAACGTCGTTTTTTTGGGAGAGACCATGGCCGCCGTAGCCGTGCTGACCCGGGAGGAGCCTCGATCCCGTCTCCCGAGCAGGATCCCCGCCTACAAGACCATCGGCTACACCCTCGACATCTCATGCCGTTTCCTGGTGTCCAGTGTGGTCGGGAAGGGGTCCATCGCCCGGGGTGACGAGCTGCTCTCGTGGTGGGCAGAGAAGATCCTGCGCGCGGGAAATGCAGGCCTGACCGTCGAGGGTCTGGAGAACTTCGCGCCTGGGCAACCCTACGTAGTGATGTCCAACCACCGCTCGTTGCTGGACATCCCCGCCCTCTTCCTGGCCGTGCCCGGGAGCATGCGCATGGTGCTCAAGGAGGAGCTGACCCGGATCCCGATCTGGGGCCAGGCCCTGGTCGCGTCGGGGTTCGTGCCGGTCAGCCGCAGGGATCACGCACGCGCAGTGGACCAGTTGAAGGAGGCCAACAAGCATCTCTCCAACGGGGTCTGCGTCTGGATCGCGCCGGAGGGTACCCGCAGCCGCACGGGAGAACTGGGCGAGTTCAAGAAGGGCGGCTTCCACGTGGCCCGGCAACTGGGCATGCCGATCATGCCGGCCTGGATCAGCGGCACGGACGCCATCATCCCCCCTGACAGCTTCGTCGCCCGCTACGACGAGGTGGCCAACGTACGGTTCGGCGCGCCGATCTCCACCGACGGTGATTCGGACGAACGGATCGATGAGCTGGTCGCTGAGGTGCGGGCTGCGTTCGAGGAACTCGCCACGGCGTGAGGCTCAGCTCCAGCATCCCAGCTCGGCGGGTGTCGGTCACCCCTCCCCAGAGCACGAGTCAGTAGTCCAGCGCGTACACGAACGTCGCCTTGGGGTGCCGCCGCACGCGCGCGGCGATGATCGCCTGGGGCACCACCTCGCCATCCACGTGGCGGGCTACCAGCACCTCGGCGCCGGCCTTGTCCCCGGTGGCCTTGATCGCGCCGACCTGCTGCATCATGGCGTCTACCGCCGCGGGCATGGCCGCGAAGTCGACGATGAACGCGCCGAGGTCGTGCCCGTTGGCGGCCGTGGCCTCGGGATCCCAGCGCAAGGCGCCCGCGTCCATCAGCATGCCCACGTGTAACGCCGAGACATGGGCGTAGGGCTTGGGCCGGCCGCTGTCGGTGTACATGCCGCGGGAGATGTGGTTGAAGCACCAGCTGACGGAGGCCGAGTAGCTCTGCCGCGCGAAATCGGGCGTGATCAGGTCCCGCTGGAGCAGGAAGTCCACGTACCACAGGGCCGCGGTCTGGGCCTTGAGTTCCTCCATGGTCGTGGCCAGCGGCCCGCCGAAGACCTCGTCGTCGGTCTGGCCGTCCACCTCGTACTCGTGGGCCGGCCCGAGGTTGTGGGCGGCCTCGTGCAGGATCGTGCCCAGCAGGCCTGGCTCGGGGTCATCGGTGCACTGCGCCACGGCTGGCGCGTCGAGCAACGCCTCGGCCTGGTCGCGGAACACGCGCAGGCTGTCGGGGTCGGTGTACAGGTTGGTCATGGCCACGGTGCGGCCGCGGCCCTCGTTGGCCACCGGCCCCCAGTTGGGCAGGCTCTGGCCCAGCGTCGCGCCCCAGGCGTCGCGGTCGTCGCCGTGGTTGGTCACGATGTCGATGAAGTCCGGCAGGTGGAACGTCACCTCGCGGGAGGCGTACGGCTCGCCCACCAGCGCGGCCAGCGTGTCCTCCATCTCCTGCTGCACCGCCCCCAGCGCCTCCTGCCAGCGCAGCGAGTCGCGGTTGATCCGCGCCAGGGTCAGGTGGAAGCCCGCCTTGCGGGCGCACGGCTCCCAGTAGGTCTCGTCGGGCGCGACGCGCACGTACCACCCGGAGTTGAGCGCATTCATGCGCGACCAAGCCTCGTCCGCCGGCTCCCAGTCGTTGGACGAGAAGCTGTCCGCGGCCGCCCGCAGGTAGGTCCGCAGCGCCGCCTCGCCTTCGAGGGGCTCCAGCGCGTCCGCGGCGGCACGGAGCTCGGTGGCGATGGCCTGCATGGGCTCGGCGTAGGCCTCGGTGTACGGCACTGCCACCAGGTCGCCGTCCCGCTCTCGCACCACCACGAACGGCGCCATCAGCGTGCCGGCGTCCTCCCGTTCGGCCAGTGCCTCGCAGAACCCGGGCTCGGCCTGCAGCGCCGCCGGGTAGGCCTGCACGGGCTGGGCCGGGCTGCCCGGGATCGGGCTGCACAGCGGCTCACCCTCGGTGGCCGGCTGGATGCACGTCACGCCATGGTTGCGACGGAACACGCTGGCGCTGGCCAGGTCGTCCGCGAGCAGCTGGTCGGCCAGCGCGGCTGAGCCCCGCTGCACCTCGTACAGCCCGTCGATCAAGGCGCCGGCAGCCAGCATGTGCTCGAGGAACAGGCGCTCGTCGCTGCCGAGGCCGGTGAGGTCGTTGCGGACGAGCGTGGGGTAGCCCTGGTCCAGCTCCTGGTCGATCAGCCGGCGTCGGGTGCGCTCGGGATCGTCGAGCGCGGCGTGGGGATCGGTCTCGACCGACAGCGCGGTCATCCGGTCGAAGGCGTCGAGGAACGCGGGCGTGAACCAGCCGTCGGCCACCCACGCCTCCTGCGTCGGGTAGAACAGCAGGCCGACGACCTCGTCGGGATCGACCGCGCCGTCGGCGTCGGCGTCCAAACGCCAGAACAGGGGCAGGTTGAGCCGCGAGGCGAGCCGGTTGAACTCGTCGCGGGACAGCGCGTCGAGGGACCTCCCCGACACCGTGACCTCCGTGGTCTCCGCCTCGGCGCGCTTCTTGGCAGGAGCGGAACGCTCCACCAGGAAGACCGCGGCGAGCCCCGCAGCGACGAAGATCCCCCAACGGCTGAATGCTCGCATGGCTGTCTCCTCTCTCGATCGGCACGAGAGGCTAGCGCAGCCGGGAGACAATCGGAAATGAGTCCGCCTGGCTCGGGCGATACGAACACCCCTCCCTCCCGGATCGCACACGCGCTCTTGTGCGGGTTCGTCCTGCTCTCCGCGGCCGACATCACATCCTGTGCCGGAGCCTCCGGTCCGTCGGGCACCACCAAGGTCAAGCGCGATCTCTCCCGGGACACGGATTTCTTCCCCTGGATGGAGTTCAGCCCCGTGATCCGCCACCCGACGCCGGGAAAAGGGGCACCATGATCCCACGGTAGCGAGCGTTCCTGAAGCGAAGCTGATATCCGGGATCGCAGGTTTGCAGAAACCACGCGCGACTCGGGCGCGATCCCGAGCTATTTTCAGTGCCCCATGTCTACGTACCAGATCCACGCGACCTGCCCCTCCTGCAAGGTCCAGTCCGCTTCGATCGACAAGTTCGATTCGTCCCGTGCCAGCTGCCTGCTCGGCGTGGCCGCCACCAGCAAGTGCCAGCTCTGCGGCCGCAGGGCCGTCGGCCGCGTCAGCCCCGATTGCGACGTGGACGACGACCACGAGCGGCTCATGGACGAGGACCTGTGTCCCTCCTGCGGCAACGAGGTGGACAGGGGCGATCACTGCTGTCCGTTCTGCGACCTCACGGCCGAGCAGGAGGAGGTCGAACAGGGGCTCGATTTCAAGTCGGTCGCCCAGCTCCGCGTCGCGCTCACCCAGTGGGCCGAGGACCACGGCTACTTCGACCTCGACATGTTCATCGACGCCCACTTCCCCGACGGCTCCGTGGAGGCGATCTTCCGGTGCATGCGCAGGGGCAAGACCGTGGCCACCACGGACTTCGACGAGGGGGACGACGGAGACGACGCGGGCGACGACGACATGTCCGGCCTGTTCATGGGCGGCGACGACGACGACCTGTCCGGTCTGTTCATGGGCGGCGACGACGAGGACGGGGACGCGTGGGCTGACGACGAGGACGAGGAGGAGGACGAGGACGAAGGGGAGTGGCTCGAGGAGGAGGAGGAGGAGGAGCCGGAGCCCGAACCCGAGCCCGAACCGGAGCCCGAGCCCGAGCCCGAACCCGAACCCGAGCCCGAACCTGAGCCGGAGCCCGAACCAGAGCCGGAGCCCGAACCAGAGCCGGAGCCCGAGCCCGAGCCGGAGCCCGAACCAGAGCCGGAGCCCGAGCCCGAGCCGGAGCCCGAGCCCGAACCCGAGCCCGAACCAGAGCCGGAGCCCGAACCAGAGCCGGAGCCCGAGCCGGAGCCGGCACCCAAGCCCGCTCCGATGCCGCCGCCCGGACCGCAGCCGCAGCCGCAGCCGCAGCCCGGACCGCAGCCGCAGCCGCAGCCGCAGCCGCCGCCGGAGCCCCAGCCGCAGCCCCCGCCACCGCC
>CAZXHG010000347.1:0-8855 GCA_964639985.1 uncultured Rickettsiales bacterium | reverse complement strand
GAGGTCACGATCGCTGGCGGGAACTGGCTTTCTGAGTTCCTGCGGCTGCTCTTAGGTTTCCGCCGCACCCAGGTTCCCGGCAGTGCCAGAATCCGGGGAAGCTGCTCCCATAGACCTTCCCGCACTCGATGCATACGAAGACTGGACCGTGGTGGGTGGTCGCTGTGGTCGAAACACGGCCCGTCGCGATCTTCTGCGTCGATGCCTCCTTCGTCCTGCCGCTTGAAGCGGGTTTCCTGGCCTTCGCGGGGGATTCCTTGCGCGACGTGGTTGCCTTTCGGGGGTCCCCGCGGCGGAGGTTCCCGCCGCAGCTCGTATGGCGACACTTCCAGAATCCTGGAAACGTGCTGCCGTATCTCTCGCCGCACTCGATGCAGAAGAACTCGTTGGTCATGCGATACCCCCGAATCGCCAAGGATAGCAGTGAGAAGGTGCCGGCAATAGCCGCCCCGAGGGCGCGACCACCCCGGTCCTCTGGACGCGTCCTGGCTGACCGTCCCAGTGGCAGGCTCCGCCTGGAGGCCCCCCCCGTGTCCCGAAGTCGCTTACCGCGCCGGCGTTTTCACGCCGGTTACCGATACATCGAGCGTGAACCGTGGTTGGTCGCCCCGAGATCGACATGACCAGGCCGTGGCCGACATGAACCGCATCTACACCGTGCGCAGCCTCGAGCCCCAGATCGCGGTTGGCCGGTACGTGTCGGACACGTTCTTCGACGGAGACGAGGAGGCGTTCCGCTCGGGGTGGATTCGGTGCGGTTGGGTACGGATCAGGGCGCGTGTTGCGGCGGATGGGACGTGTGGTCGAGGATACGGAAAAGGATGGCGGCGAGAACGGGTAGGGGCGAGGTCTCCGTTCGAGGAGCCCCGGAGGGATGTCGATGGAGATCATGCGCGAACTTCTGGACGGTTCCTGGAGCCGGGAAACAGCGCGTTCTGGCTGTGCGGGGACTGCTCCGGCAAGTGGGCAGTGTGCGGTGACGGCGCTGCTCGTCCAGGATCTGTTCGGCGGCCAGATCTGCCGGATGGAGGTGCCCGGCCACGGTTCCCACTACTTCTCGCGCATCTCGGATCGTTCGGTCGACCTGACCGCCGACCAGTTCGACGAGGAGGTCGGCTACCCCGAAGGCGGTGAGGTCGAGCGGGAAACCGTCCTGCGCTCGCCGGATACGGAACGGCGCTATCGTCTCCTCGTCGACCGGTTCGACGAGCTGGCGGACAGGAAGCTGTCCGTGGACGAGACCGAGCACGTGGCCATCCGGACACCGGGGTACGTGGCGGGCTCGTCGGACCGGCCCGAGGTCTCCGTGTTCTCGCAGACACGCAGCGACCGTATCCCACTGCACGACGCACGGATGGCTCCCCGGCAGGCCGTGTGGATGAAGTGGGTGGGTGGCCCGATCGTCGCTCGCTCCAGGGTCCTGTCCTGGCACACGAAGGCCTTCGAAGACGCCAACGTCAACCATGTCCGCGAGCTGACCGCCGGGACGCGACTCTTCGAGCTGGACGACTACTGGAAGTCGGTCCAGGACCGGGAGCGGGGCTGGACCACGGTGGTCAGGCTCCGGGACGAGGAGTGGCTGGACGATCTGGTGTTCCCGGTGGCGCGCAGCCGGGGCAGTTCGTGGGTGTTCCTGGACACGCCGCGGAAGAAGGTCCAGTGGTTGTCCCTGAGCTGGGATCCGGATCCTCCCGACGAGACCACGAGCCGCAACATTCCCATGCGCCTGCGGTTCGAGGTGATGAAGCGTGATGATTTCACGTGCAGGTACTGCAACCGGCGAAACGTCGACCTGCACGTCGACCACGTGGTGCCGTGGGTCATGGTGCGCGAGCACAGGATGGAGAACCTGGTCACGGCGTGCAGCCGGTGCAATCTCGGCAAGAGCGACCTGTTGCTCACGGATGAGCAGGTCGCGGCGATCGTCGAGGAGAACCGGCGGCGGGCGCCCGGCCGGCCGGAGCGAGGGAGGCAACGGCGATTCGTGCGATAATCAGCGTTCGGCTGGGAGGTCGTCCGGTTCTGTCGGCTGTGGTGGTGGGATCGAGACCGTGAGACGGGTTTGGTGTTGAAGGGGCGAGCTGCGCACATGGGCTGGTTTGATTTCCTTTGGGGGGAGCTGACGTTCTCATCTCGATCCGAGAGCTCTCGGTCGGTCGCCAGATTCGGGCAGCCACGTGCGAAATTGCGCTCGCAGGGGCTTCGCGCCCTATGTGCCCTGCTGGTCTTGAGCGCGATTCTCACCCCGGTCGATGGGAAGGCCGGGGAGCGGGTTGTCGGCCGAACCCTGGATACGAGTGTCGATAGCATGGTGGTCGTCGAGGGAACCGTTCAGGGCGACACGCTCACTGTGCACGTCCACACCCGGGAGATCACGACACGGCGGTACCAGGTCAGGACCCGGATCACCTCGAAGAACCCGGAGCACAACGGGGGTGTCGCGATCCTTGGGGGCATGTGTCTCGTGTTGGGTGGTGCCTTGCTGCCCACAGGGATAGCACTGACGGCCGAGGGGACCGAGGCATATGGCTTCATCGCCACCGGCGCGGTCTGTCTCCCCCTGGGATTCGTCGCGGCTGGTCTGGCGAAGCCGAAGTTCGTGTCCGAGGTACGGACGAGCCAGGAAGACGGCGGTTCATCCACCAAGGACATCCCGCTTGCTGGCCGCGAGATCAGAGTCGTATTTCCCAACGGACAGGGCCTCCAGGGGTGGACCGACCGGGACGGGAACTTCGCGATAGACCTCCCCGAGGTGATCGGAGGAGCTCCTGATCCGGATTCGATGAGAGCGGCCTTCATGGTGGGGAACCGGGCCATCGCCGTGGATGTTCTCGGATCGGAGCTTCCGGCCGGGCGATACCCGATGTCCATCTGGGACGGGGAGCGTGCCGAGCTGGAACAGGTCGCGTCACGATGGCGCCCGGAACCTCCGAGCCTCAGCTTCGCGCTGGCCGGTGCCCTGCGGGAAGTAGATGACCATACCGACGACGACGTGCGAAGCGCCATCGTCCCCACGAGGGTCGACAACCTGGGGGCCGGACCTGCCCATCGCGTTCGTGTCAGCTTCTGTGACGAGCAAGCCGAGCACCCGGGCGTCCGTTTCGTCCTCCCCTGGGAAATTGGAGACCTGCAACCCGGTCAAAGTCAGCCGCTGGACATCTCCGTCCAGATCATCGAGGACGAGCTCGTCTCGGAGACCGAGACCATCCTCCTGTGTGCCACGGACCAGGACGGCAACATAGCGCCACAGGTGGAACTGGCCCTGGCCACAGGCATGGAGACCGAACCACCGCTGCTCAGCCTGTCGCTCGACTTCGAGGATTCGTCGTCGATGCAGTCCGATCGTGCCCTGAACGCCCTCGAGCAGGCCGAGATCGTCGCGACCATCCGCAACCGCGGTCGTGGTTCGGCGCGTGGAGTACGTCTCCAGCTCATGGAGCCGCAGTCGGCGGAGCGAAGGAAGGCGGGGTACAGCTGCGAGCTTCCCGTCGTCGTGGGCGACGTCGAGCCCGGTGGCGAGCGGACTGTCCATGTACCGCTCGTCGCTTCACAGCGCCTCGTCGAGGACGATGCCGCCTCGGTCGCCGTCATCGCCACCGAAGAGCGTGGGTATGACGCACCTCCGGCCGAGATCCAGTTCGCCACGCGGGCCCTGCTCGAGCCCCAGCTGGCGATCGCCAGCATCGAGGTGCGCGATGGCCGTCAGGGTGAGGCGGATGGCGACGGCGATGGCGTGCTGGAGAACGGCGAGCGAGCCGAGGTCGACGTGGTGGTCAGCAACGAGGGTGAAGGAGCCGCGTACGGGGTTGCCACGGCGCTCGCGTGTGCCAACTCGGGAGTGAGGATCCTTCGCTCCGAGGACGAGATCTCCCGGTTGCCGCAAGGCGCGACAGCGCACACGACGTTCGTTGTCGAGGTCCCTCACACTTACGACGGCGACCGGGTGACCGTCGAGGTGACCGCACGCGATGGGCGTGGTGCGTCCGTCGGCCAGGTGCGTCGCGTGGACGACCTGGCCTTTACCAGGCGGGTCGCCCTCCTGGAGATCGCGTCCGTTGAGGTGATCGACAAGGCCACCGGACGGACGCGGGGAGATGGCGACGGTGTCCTCGAGAACGGAGAACGCGCCGAGCTGCGGGTCGCGCTCCGGAACAACGGAAGCCTCGCCGTGGACGGCGTGCGGGCCATGGTCACCGGGGCGACGGACCTCCTGCTGGGCAACCCGGAGATCTTCTTCGGCGCGGTCGCGCCGGCGTCCACGTCTCACGCCTCGTTGCTGGTGGACGTGCCCAGGGGGGAGACACGCGAGCAGATACCCCTCCACCTCGACCTGTGGGACGTCGATGGCGCCGTCCACACCGGACTCGACCTCTCGACGACGGTCGTGCGGCGCACGCCCGAACTCGGCCTCGAGTTGAGGGATGTGTACGACGGGTGCATCGATCCCGAATCGGCCGGGGACTGCGACCACGTCGTCGACCTGAACGAGAAGGTCGTGCTGCGTTTTGCGCTGGTCAACTCCGGCGAGATCACGGCCGAGGACGTGACGGTCGGCTTTTCCTCCACCGGTGTCGAGTACGTGGACATCCTTGATCAGGATCCCCGGCCGCTCACCGTGGAGGCGCGCTCCTCGACGCCGATCTACGTCGACCTCCAGATGCTCGTGCGCGGCCGCTTCCGGGGCGACTCGGTTCCCCTGAAGGTCGAGATCACCCAGCGTGATTTCGATGGCCTGCGGTTCGTCGAGAGGGTGGCCATCGGCGGTGCGGCGGTGGCGGTCCGGAGGACCGCGCCGGAGGAGGGGCTGGACCAGTTCCAGGTCATTGCCGATCGGGGAGTGTACGACGGTGGGATCTCGGCAGCGCGTTCCGAGCCGATCGTCTGGCCGGACATCGACGAGCCCCTGATCTCGAAGCAGACCGCTCCCGCAGACCACGCAGTGGTCGTGGGTATCGACGACTACCTGGCCATCTCCGATGTGGAGTACGCGCGTGAGGATGCCCTCGCGTTCGCCGATTTCCTGGAGCGGACCCGGGGGATCCCGGGCGACCAGATCGAGATCCTGCTGGGCCAGAACGTCACCAACGAGCAGATCCTGGAGGCCGTCACCGGAGCGGGGCAGCGATCGGCGGGGGATGGAACGGTCTGGTTCTACTTCGCCGGTCACGGCGCTGCGTCCGTGGAGACCCACGAACGGCTGTTGCTGGGACCCGAGGCACGGGGGGATCCGAAGACCATGGAGAGAAGGTCGGTCCGGGTCGAGGAGGTCTATGAGCTCGCCTCGGTGAACGGGGCCAACGTCGTTGCGCTGCTGGACGTCTGCTTCTCGGGCAAGGGCAGGGACGGCGAACAGCTGATCGAGGGGGGACGCGCGTTCGTGCCGGTGTACGAACCGCGCGACGAGGCCGGGATGCTCGAGTGGTCGGCCACTGAGCATGATGAGATCGCCTGGAAGTACGACACGGTGGGGCACGGTGCGTTCACGTATTTCGCGATCGGCGCGCTGCGTGGGTGGGCCGATGGGGCCGTCGACGGGGTGCGTGATGGTGAGGTCACGGCCGAGGAGGCGCAGCGGTACGTGGAACGGGTGCTGGCCAGATTGCCTCTGACTAGCGTGCAGCATCCGGTCATGAGTGGGGTGGAGACGGGGTCGTGGGTGCTGTCCAGCGGGGATCGGCTCGAGACTGATCCACTCACGCGGACCTCCGACTAGCGCGCCGGCTGGTTCGCAAGCCCCCACGCAAACCGAAGGGAATCGGGTCGATGGACAACTCGTGGTTCGGCAGGCGGCTCATCGCCTGGATGCTTCTGCCCTGCTTCCTGATCGGCTGCACCGAGGGTACCCGGCTGGTGCGGACCGATCCGACGACCATCACCGACGAGAGAACCGTGGTCTATGTGGAGACGGACGAGGAAGCCCTCCTGATCGGTGTTGACGATGTCGTGGAGACGAGGCACGGCCAGAGGTCCCACTACCGGAAGGTGACCGAGGTGGCCCCGGCGCCTGACAATGCGCTATCCGCGATACCAGGCACGGCAATTGCCTATGGACTCGGTGGGGTTCTCATCGTGTGGGGTGTGGCCGAGAATGACCGCCTCGCCGATCCCAGCGGTGCGAATCCCGCGATCCTCGGTGGCATCGCGTCTACCTGCCTCGCGATCGCTGTCACAGCGCTGTTCTCGCCCAAGTACAAGGTTGAATCGTATTTCAAGGACAAGCTCGGCGACGCGACGCTCGAGCTGGAGCCCATACCCGATCTGGATGTGCAGGTGAGCTTTCCCTCGGGACTCAGGCTCGAGGGCACCACGTCGGAAGCGGGCGTGGCCAGGTTTCCCATCGACGACGTGCTGGCGCAGTCTGGCTCGGAGAATCTCGATGCGCTGATCCAGGGTACGGCCACGCTTGAGTTCGACGACTGGTCCATGGATGCCAGGCCGCTGGTTGTACCGGACTCCCACCTCGATCCTCTCCGCATCGCCTACTCTCGCTGGGTCTCGGAACCGCCGCGGCTCACCCTGGGGATCGAGTTCGACGACACGGAATCTCTGGCCCCGAACAATGCGCTCGATGCGTTCGAGACTGCATCGGTCGTGGTGTCGGTGCAGAACAGTGGCGGGGGGCCGGCGCTCGGGGTTGCCCTGGGCCACTGTGGGACGGCGCCCACGGACCAGGGAGAATCAGGTATCCAGCTGTCCCTGCCCGTGGCTGTCGGGGATATCGATGCGGGAGCGAGCCGGTCGGTCTCCGTCCCGATAACGGGCGCCGGTGACCTGCCCGATGAGGACGTCGTCGCCGTACGCCTGTGCGCCCACGAGCAACGGGACTTCGACTCCGTGCCGACCGAGATCCAGTTCGCGACGCGTTCGTTGTCCCGACCGGAACTGGACGTCGTGGCCATCTCCCTGCGGGACGGCAGGCGAGGTGAGGCGTCCGGGGACGGTGACGGCGTGCTGGAGAACGGCGAGCGGGCCGAGATCGTCGTCGACATCGCCAACAGCGGCGCTGGTCCTGCGCTCGGCGTGAGCGTCGACGCAGCGTGTAGCCAGTCCTCGGTGGTGCTACCCCGGAGTCATGGGGTCCTCGACCGGATACCCCCGGGTGCCGTGGGGAGCGTGACATTCCTCATCGAGGTTCCTCCTCGCTTCGAGGGTGAGAAGGTCGTTCTCGGCATCACGGCGACCGACGGCCGTGGCGCCCCTGTCGGATCCGGCAGGCTCAGCGAGGCATTGCCCTTCGTTCGTCGGATGGCGTCGCTCGAGCTGGATGGCGTTCAGGTGGTCGACGACGACTCGGCGCGAACACGGGGGGATGGCGACGGTGTCCTGGAGAACGGGGAACGCGTGGAACTCCGCGTCGACGTGCGCAACGTCGGCGATCTGGGCGTGGAGGGCATCAGCGCATCGGTCCAGGAATCCCGGACCGGCGGCCAGTCATTCGGGGATCTCTTCTTCGGGGATATCGGGCCGGGGGGGGCTTCGCAGGCTTCGATGCTGCTCGAGATCCCGCGGGGCGATCGACGTGAGGAGGTTCGGTTCGCACTGCGGCTGGCGGATGTTGCCGGAGTCATCGACGAGCAACTCGTCGCGGCAGTGCCCATCTCACAGCGTGCCCCGGTGCTGGGCATCGAGCTGCAGGAGGTTTTCGACGGGCGCGGCGCAGCCGTGGAATCCCAGGGGGATGCGGACGGGATCATCGAGCCCAACGAGACGGTCGTCCTTCGGTATGGCCTCAGCAACCGGGGGGCGATTGATGCCGAGGAGGTACAGCTGACCTTCGAGGTGCCCGGCGAGGACCATGTCGAGCTTCGGACACCGGGCACGCCGTCGCTGACCGTCGCGGCCGATGGAGCGTCTACCGAGGTCGTGGACGTGCGCTTGGTGGTCAAGGGCGCGTTTCGGGGTGACACCATTCCTCTGAGGATTCACGTCCAGCAAGCCGACTTCGAGCCGTTGACCTTGACGGACGAACTGGCCGTGGATCAGTCGACTCTCGTGGTCGCGCGGGCCGCGCCGGTGGAGAGTTCCGGGATCGGGTACCAGGCCGGTCCGGTGCAGGAGAGGTTCGTGGGCGATCGGCCGGTGGGCGGCCGGGTCGAGATCAAGCTGCCCAGCATCGACGAGCCGTTGCGGTTGGGGCAGTCGGCTCCGGGTGATTCGGCGGTCATCGTCGGTATCGACGAGTACTTCCGCATCCCGGAGGTGGAGTACGCGAGGGAGGATGCGACGGCGTTCCGGGACTTCCTCGTGCATACGCGGGGTGTTCCGTCGAACCGGATCGAGTTGCTCGTGGGTGATGACGTCACGGACGAGCAGATTCTCAGCGCTGTTGCCGAAGCGGGGGAGAGGACCGTGGCGGGGGGGATCGTGTGGTTCTACTTTGCCGGCCACGGCGGGGCGTCGATGCACGACAACGAGCGTTTGCTGCTGGGGCCCGAGGCCCGTGGCAATCCCGAGACCATGGAGAGCCGGTCCGTCCGGCTTCAGGATGTGGTCGAACGGGCAGGGTCTGGTGGGGCCGAGGTGGTGGCGTTCCTGGACGTGTGTTTTTCGGGCCGGGACAGGACCGGCGCGGAGCTGGTGGAGGGGGGGCGCGCCTTCGTGCCCGTGTACACCAAGCGGGATATGCCGGGGGTGCTCGAGTGGTCGGCGTCCGACCACGACGAGGTCGCCTGGAAGTACGACGAGGTGGGGCATGGTGCGTTCACGTACTTCGCGATCGGTGCGTTGCGGGGCTGGGCCGATGGGGCGATCGATGGTGTGCGTGATGGCCAGGTCACGGCGGAGGAAGCGCAGCGGTACGTGGAGGATGCGCTTGCGCGGCTGCCGCTGGAAAGCGTCCAGCATCCGGTGATGAA
>CAZXHG010000346.1:0-8864 GCA_964639985.1 uncultured Rickettsiales bacterium | reverse complement strand
ACGCCGAGGAGCTGTGCGACGGCATCGACAACAACTGCAACAACGGCATGCCGCCGGGCGAGACCGACGGCGACGGCGACGGCTGGATGATCTGCGACGGGGACTGCAACGACACGGACGCGGCTATCAACCCGGGCGCCACCGAGCTGTGCGACGGCATCGACAACAACTGCAACAACGGCATGCCGCCCGACGAGGTGGACGACGACGCGGACGGCTGGATGGTGTGCGACGGGGACTGCGACGACGCGGACGCCAACACCTGGCCGGGCGCGGCCGAGCTGTGCGACCGCGCAGACAACGACTGCGACGGCGTGGTCCCGGCGGACGAGGCCGACGACGACGCGGACAACTGGTCGATCTGCGCCAACGACTGCGACGACACCGACCCTGCCGTGCACCCCAACGTGGCCGAGGACTGCTTCGACGGGGTGGACAACGACTGTGACGGGGACGCGGACGAGGACGACGACGAGTGTGCTGGCGACGACGACGACACCATGGGCGACGACGACGACTCCGTCGGCGACGACGACGACACCATGGGCGACGACGACGACTCCGTCGGCGACGACGACGATTCGGTCGGCGACGACGACGACCAGACCGAACCAATGTACGTCGACGACGGCACCGTCTGCCCGTCACTGATGGGCACAGATGATGGGCAGGTCCCCACCTGGCCAGGGACCTGCGACGCCTCGCAGGGGTTCTACGCGTACGGCGATCACTGCTACTTCCCTGTCACTTCGTCGGTGAATTGGCCCACAGCCAGAGCCAGTTGCCGCGCCGCAGGTGGTTACCTGGCCACCATCACCGACGCGAAGGAGAACGCCTTCGTGGCAGCCCTGCACCCCCGCCCCCACGGTGGAGGTTGCGACCACGACAACGAAGGCACCTGGGTCTGGATCACGGGTGAGCCGTGGACCTACACCAACTGGTCTCCGGGGGAACCCAACAACATGGCGGACGAGGACTGTCTCGAGGCGCCCCAGGGGGATTATGGTGGGCACTGGAACGACATCTGGTGCAACTCCAATCCCTACACCGAGGGATACGTCTGCGAATTCGGGCCCTTCGTGCCGGCGGACGTGGACGGCGACGGTTATGCCGTGGTCGACGGCGACTGCGACGACCTGGATCCGGACACCTACCCCGGAGCCCCCGAGCTCTGCGACGGCATCGACAACAACTGCAACAACGGCTTGCCGCCCGGCGAGACCGACGGTGACGGCGACGGCTGGATGATCTGCGACGGGGACTGCAACGATACGGACGCGGCCATCAACCCGGGCGCGACCGAGCTGTGCGACGGCATCGACAACAACTGCAACAACGGCATGCCGCCCGACGAGGTGGACGACGACGCGGACGGCTGGATGGTGTGCGACGGCGACTGCGACGACGCAGATCCCGACACTTGGCCTGGAGCGGCCGAACTGTGCGACCGCGCGGACAACGACTGCGACGGCGTGGTCCCGGCGGACGAGGCCGACGACGACGCCGACAACTGGTCGATCTGCGCCAACGACTGCGACGACGCAGATCCGGCCGTCCACCCCAATGTCGCCGAGGACTGCTTCGACGGGGTGGACAACGACTGTGACGGGGACGTGGACGAGGACGACGACGAGTGTGCTGGCGACGACGACGACACCGTTGGCGACGACGACGATGACGACGACACCATGGGCGACGACGACGACACCGACAGCGAGACCGACTGGGCAGACGACGGCTCGGTCTGCGCGTCCCTGTGGGGCACGGACCTGGGCGTGGTTCCCACCTGGACCGGCACCTGCGATCCCAACGCGGGCTACGAGTTCTACGGAAGCCACTGCTACTACCCGGTGACCTCGTCGGCCAACTGGCCGGACGCACGCGCCACATGCGCCGCGGCCGGCGGCTACCTGGCCACGGTCGCGGACTCCGGGGAGAACGCCTTCCTCGACAGCATCCACAGCCGGCCGCACATCGGAGGGTGCGACGCCGACGTGGAGGGAACGTTCACCTGGATCACGGGCGAGACATGGAGTTTCGAGAACTGGGCCCCCAACGAGCCCAACAACATGAGCGACGAGGACTGCGTCGAGATCTACGGTGGCGGCATCTGGAACGACATCTGGTGCACCTCCAACCCGTACACGAGCGGGTTCGTGTGCGAGTTCGGGAACGTGCTCGCCGACGATCTCGACGGCGACGGATACGCCGTGGCCGACGGAGACTGCGACGACGGCGACCCGGCCATCCACCCCGGCGCCGCCGAGGTCTGCAACGGGATCGACGACGACTGCGACGGGACCACCGACGAAGGGCTGGCACAGCCCGGCAGTTTCCCCAATTGCGAGGAGAGGACCCACGACGGCAGGAGCTATTTCTTCTGCGACATCGACGTCACGTGGCAGACCGCGAGCAACACGTGTGCGGCAGGAGACACCCACCTCGTGACGATCGACGACTACGACGAGGACCTGTTCGTATACGACCAGATCCTGCAGATCCACGCGGCCAAGTGGTGGATCGGGATGTGGGATCCCACGGAGACCTGCAATTTCATCTGGGAACATCCCCAGGCCACCCCCTACACGAACTGGATGGCCAATGAACCCAGCTGCGGCGTGGAGTACTGCGTGCACACCTACTACGAAGGCGACCACGTTTGGAACGACGAGGTCTGCTGGAGCACCAAGCCGTACGTCTGCGAAGCCGACTGTTCGTAGGTCGGCACCAACTCCGCGGCACCTCGGAACCACCGATGCTGGTGTAGATTGACCCCATGCCAATCCGCCCCCTCGCCCTGCTCGCGCTGGCCCTGGCGCTCGCCCTCGCCCCCCTCCCGGCCTCCGCCACCGATCCCCTCACCGCCGGCCAGCAGGCCTTCGACGACGGCGATCTGGCCACCGCCCTGGTGCAGTGGTCCCTCGCCCTCAAGGCCGCCCGCGACGCCGGCGACACCCCGGCCGAGCTCGACATGCTCCTTCGCCTGGCCGCGGTCCAGCGCCAGCTCGGCAGGCTGGCGGACGCGGGCGATCTGCTCGGCGAGGCCGAGGGACTGGCCAAGTCGGTGGACGACCCCAACGCGGCCGGAAGGGTGGACACGGCCGTCGGGCTGCTGGCGTTCACGGCCGGCGACCTGCGGCGCGCCGAGCGCCACCTCAAGGGGGCATTCGCCACCCACAAGGCCAACGCCGATCCCGCCGGCGCGGCCAACGCGGCCCTCAACCTGGGCCTCGTGCGCGCGGCCCTGGGCCACGAACACCACGCGGGCAAGGCCTTCGACGCCGCGCTTCTCCTGTTCCAGACCCTGGACGACCCGGTGGGCCAGGCCGACGCCCTGCTGGATCGCGCCCTGCTGGCCCGCCGCCGCGGCGACCTGCAGGCCGCCCGCACGGACCTGCAACAGGCCCTGGACCTCTACCGCGCCGCCGACCACACCGCTGGCGAGGCCGACGCCCTGCTCAACCTCGGCACCGTCCTGCAGGATCTGGGCCGAGACGAGCGCGCGGCCGACCTGTACGGCCAGGCCCTGGACACGGCCCGAGCCCGCACCGACGTACCGCGCCAGGCCGCGCTCCTGCTCAACCTGGGCACGCTCGCACACGCCCGCGGCGATCTCACCGCCGCCGACGAGCACTACACCGCCGCCGAGCAGGCCTTCACCGAGGCCGGTCTCGAATCCGAGGCTGCCTCGGTCGCGCTCAACCGCGCCATGCTCCACCCGGACGACATCGCCGCATTCGAATCGCTCCTCAAGCGCGCGAAGAAGTCCGGCGACCGCCGCCTCACGGCCATCGCCTCGCTCAACCTCGGGTTCCTCGTACGCGAGGACAACGCCTTCCGCGCCCTGGAGCTCGGCCAGGACGCGCAGCGCGAGGCCGAGTGGCTGGAGCTGTCCAGCCTGCACTGGCGCGCCACCTACCTGCTGGGCCTGGTCGCCCTGGACACGGGCCGGGAGCAGGCGGGCATCGACTGGCTCAAGGAGGCCGTGGACGATCTCGAGCAGACCCGCCGCACCCTCGGCGACGCGGACGCGAGCGCGTTCGTGGCCGACAACGAGCAGGTGTACACCGACCTGATCGACGCGCTGCTGCGCACGGGTGACAGCCTGGGTGCGTTCCTCTACGCCGAGCGCCTGCAGCAATCGGACATGCCGCCGCCTGCCCTGGACGACGACGACCCGGACGTGCAGCAGTACCGCCAGCTGATGGCCCAGGACGCGTTCCTCTCCGGCCAGATCGGCGCGGAGATCGCCACCACCGAGAACGACACCGAGCGCGCGGCCGAGCTGCGCGAGCAGCTGGCCGCGGCCCGGGTCGAGTTCGCGGCCACGGTCGACCGGCTGCGGGCCAGCCACCCCCACTTCGACGAGCTGGTGCGCGTGGATCCCGAGGACCTCGAGGCCGTGCAGGCCGACCTGGACCCGGGCGTGGTCGTGGTCCAGCCGATCCTGATGCCCGAGCGGCTGGTGCTGCTGGTGTTCCGCCGCGACGGGCTGACCACCGAGGTGGTGAACGTGCCCGCCGCGGACGTGGAGCAGGTCGCGGGCCGGCTGGTGCGCTCCCTGCGCGCGGCCGACACCTTCGACCCGGCATGGACCGACGAGCTGTGCGCACAGCTGGGCCACTGGCTGGTGGCCCCCATCGCGGACGAGCTGGCCGAGGCGGACGTGCTGGTGTTGTCCAAGACCGGGGCCCTGCGCCAGGTGCCGTTCGCGTTGCTGCGCCACGACGATCGCTACCTCGTGGAACAGGTGGCCGTGGTCGGCGTGACCCACATCGGCTCCCTCCGGCGCCGTGACAGCGACGCCTTCCGAGCCGACGGCAGCGCCCTGCTGCTGGTGGGCAACCCGGACGGGACCCTGCCCGGGGCCGAGACCGAGGTGCGCACCCTGGCCGAGCAGTTCCCGGGCGCGTCCCTGCTGGTCGGGCCGGAGGGTACGCGCGAGGCGCTGTACGCCGGAGCCAGCGGCAAGACCCTGGTCCACCTGGCCACCCACGGCGTGATCGACCCGGACCGCCCGGACCGCTCCCACCTGGTGCTGCACGGCGACGAGGACACCGGCCGGCTGTCGTACCGCGAGATCCCGGGCCTGGCCCCGTACATGGACCGCTGCCGGCTGGTGGTGCTGTCCGCGTGCGAGTCGGCCCGGGCCGTGGACGCGGACACGGCCGAGGGTGACGAGCCGGTGGTGTCGATCAACGGCCTGGCCGCCCAGTTCCGCCGCGCCGGCGTGGAGACCCTGGTGGGCACCCTGTGGAAGGTGGACGACCGCGGCACGCTCACCCTGATGCAGGGCTTCTACGACAACCTGGGCCAGGGCCAGGACATCGCGCGGGCCTTGCAGCGGGCGCAGCAGGGGATGATCGCGCAGCCCGAGTTCGCGCACCCCTGGTACTGGGCAGCGTTCGAGGTGGTGGGGGACTGGCGGTAGGGGCCGATCGGGGATGTCGGGTCCGTCGGCTTCGCCTCCTTGACCCGACCTACCGGACCTCCCTCGAGAACCCGTCTGCCGCACCCCCGCAGCCCCCCACTCTCCGGGGTGACAAGCGAAGGCCGAGTCCGTGACGGACGAAGGCCGCGAGCGCCTCAGGGACGAGGTCCGGGACGGACCGAGGACCGTGCCCCGGAGAGTGGGGAGCGAGGGGGGATCAGGCAGACGGCTGCGGCGCATTCTCCTGAGGGGCGAGAACTTATGAACTTATGAGCGTCCCTTTTTCTCTCATCCCTTTTTCTCTCAACGGCAAGGTGATGCGCATGCACATGCCTAGGGCCTGCCGGCCCCTCGGGCAACGCACGTGGCACAACCGTGTCACAGGGGCGCACAGGGCGGGCACGCGTCGCACGCACGCGAGGATGGCCACGCAACACTTCGTTATCACTGGGGAAGATTTGTCTGGACCTGCCCCCCCGAGGGTGGCATGAATGCTGGCCCGCTCCTTGCAGCGCTGGTGGGTGACGACACACCACGACTGCACCCGAGGGAAAGACGATGACCCATCGCTCGATCTTCGCGGCCCTGGCCGCCTCCACGCTGCTGGTCTCCTGCGCCGGCGAGACCGTGTCGCCCACACCGCGGGACAACGGCCTGGACATGACCGTGCCCGCCTACGGGGACCTGCCCGACGGCGTGGATCTGGACGCGAACTTCGAGGCTCTGTTCTGCCCCGACGACCCGGTGATCACCCTGGAGCTGGCCCTGATCGACCGCGTCCGCGACGCGCTGGCCGCGGACGGCGGCACGTACGACGAGGGCGACAACCCGTTCACCATCCGCTACGCGGTGTACAACCTGCGCAACGCCGAGGTGGTCGGCCACCTGATCGCGGCCCACGACGAGGGCGTGGACGTGCAGGTGCTGATGGAGACCGACCAGCTCGACCCGGCCCGGGACTGGAACTGGGCGGACGAGGCGCTGATCGACGCGGGCTTCGAGTACTTCGAGGACCACCGCACCATGGGCGAGGACGACCGCATCACCGCCGACCTGGTGGGCATCGACGACCCGTCCGGCCTGATGCACCTCAAGAGCCGGCTGTACACCACGCCGGCGGGCACCACCCTGCTGACCGGGTCGATGAACCCCGGCGACAACGCGGTGTACAACGACGAGACCCTGCACCTGGTCAACGACGAGCGCATCGTGAGCCGCTACAGCGGCATCTACGACGCGCTGCTGGCCGACGACGGCTTCCACAACACCTGGGACGAGGGTGAGGCGATCAACGTGCTGTTCACGCCCGCGGCCAGCGGCGAGCGGGCCGTGGAGCGGCTGATGCAGTGGGTCAGCGAAGAAGACGAGCAGATCCTGCTGATGGTGTACTCGCTGCGCGACCTGACCGCACCCGGGTACTCCGAATCGCTGGTGGACGTGCTGGCCGACAAGGTGGCCGGCGGTGTGCCGGTGTACGTGATCTCCGACCGCAAGCAGACCGACGACTACTGGGACACCACCGAGGACGAGCTGCGGGACGCGGGCGTGCACTTCTGGGAGGTGCGCAACACCTCCACCGAGTACACGGCCATGCACCACAAGGTGGCCGTGCTCGGCCGCACCGACGTCCGCGTGATCACGGACGCGGGCAACTGGTCCAAGGCGGCCATGGGCAGCTCTTCGTCCGTGGCGTCCAACGTGGAGAGCGTGCTGTTCCTCGACACCAAGGCCCTGGACGAGGGCCGCACCGGCCAGCGCTACCTGGCCCAGTGGATGCGGGTGTTGCACCGCTACGCGGACCAGGGCGAGCCCGACGGCGAGCCGGACTTCGACTACGTACACGCGCTGCTGACCCAGGGCGACGGCTGGCCCGCCCAGCCGGTGAGCTTCATCGCGCACGAGGGGTGGACCTCGTGGGGCGAGAACGTGCGCGTGGTCGGTTCCACCCTGGAGCTGGGTCACTGGGCGATGATCGGCCCGGGCGTGACCCTGTGGACCGACGAGTTCAACTACCCGACGTGGTTCACGGGCGCGCCCGTGGAGATGCCCCTGGGCACCCCGTTCGAGTGGAAGCTGATCGCCGGCTACGAGGGCAGCGACGCCGTCCGCTGGGAGGAGGGCGACAACCGCCGCGACTTCGCGGGTCCGCCCGCGCTGGTCGCCAAGGACTCCCTGCAGCTGGAGGCCACCTGGCGCCCTTGAGCCCGCTCGGCTAGAACGTGCGCATGGCCCCGTCCTGCCCTCCCCCTGCTGCTGCCCCTCCTGCTCGCGCTGTCCCCTCCCCTGTCCAGCCGCGCCTGCCCGGCCGCGGTATTCGGGGACGGCTCCTCCCAGGCGTTCCTCGACGGCTACGAATACACCGAGGACGACGAGACCCGCACCTACACCCTGGCGCTGGACCTGCGGGTCACGGACTGCCCGTCCGAGACCACGGTGCGCTACAAGGACCAGCCCCTGACCGTGGACGTGCGGCACTTCACGCCCCTGTCCCTGGCGCGGTCCATGCACCACATGACCTTCCTCTACGGTGGGGCGTCCAAGTTCTTCTTCGGCTGGCTGCAGGACGCCAGCACCGGCGAGATGGCGCTGATCCCGATGGGCGCGGGCCTGGGCCTGTCGCTGTGGCAGGACGAGGAGGATTTCGACGCCAACTCCGCCTTCCACGTGCGCATCACCATGCGGCTGCTGCACCGGCTGGGCGACTACACCGGCCCGGCCGTGGTCAACAGCCGTCCGTACAACGAGTACCTGGCCGGCGCCGAGCTGCTGGACTCGTACACGGCCGGGGGCACGGATTTCTACCGCGCCGGCGGCGATCCGCTGACCGACATGCAGCTGATCTACGAGCACGCGGGCTTCGACAAGGCCAACCGCACGACCCTGGACAACCTGCGCAACTCCCACATCAGGGCCTCGTTCATGGGGGACCGCTACCTGACCGTGGTGTCGGACGACGTGTACCCGCTGTGGGGCTTCAAGGTGCAGCCCGAGGTGGTGCGCGACACCACGGGCATGGCCCAGTTCGAGCAGTACGCCCGCGAGGCCCACCCCGGCATGATCGACCCGGAAGGGCGGCGCAGCGTGCCGCTGGTGGAGACGCTCCCGGACGTGACCGCGTGGCAGAGCCTGCGTTACGACGCGAGGCGCCTGGGTGCATTCCGCACACCGCTGGTGCTGCTGGCGTCGTGGTTCGTGGCCTCGCTGGGCCTGGGCGGGGCCCTGGTCGTGCGCCGGTTCAGGCGGCGGCGAGGCGGGCGGCGGCCATCCGCTGGATCTTCGCGGCCAGGATGAAGTCCGACTCGGTCAGGCCATCGATGGCGTGGGTCCAGATCTCGACCACGCACGCCCCCCAGCTGACGTGGAGATCCGGGTGGTGCCACTCGAGCTCGGCGATGATGCCCGCCTGGTCGGCAAAGGCGATCGCGCCGGCGAA